>JAJZQG010000257.1 GCA_021847645.1 Myxococcales bacterium | reverse complement strand
CGCCAGCCCATCCGTGCTCGGCTAGGTGAATTGCGGGCAAATCCGCCGCCGCCGACCGCCGTGCGGCCACCAAGGCCCGGCAGACTCGGAGAGCCGGACTCGCCCGCGGGACAATGGAGCGAACCTGTACCGGCTGGAGGGCGAACGGCCGAGCCGTCGAATCCATGCTAGCTTCACGCACAAGGCATCTGCTCCATGCTCAAGCCGCCACGCGCTCGTGTGATCGATCCGTCCCGCCGTGCGCGCGGACGCTTGCTTTCGTCCTTGTGCGTGGCTCTGGCCGCGGTGCCTGCGTGCTCGTCGTCCGAGAATGACAGCGCGGCGTCCGGCCTTGACGGCGGGATGGCGGATGCCTTGACGCTGCCCGATGGCGCTGCACCGGACGTTGATGGCGAAGCCAGCGCGGACGACGGCGGCCAGGATGCGACGGAAGAGGCCGTCGAGATCGACGCTGGCGACAGCGGCTTCGATGCGGGCCCCGATCCATGCGGTGAGGTGAATGCGTTTGTCCCGATGTACGGGAGCGCCGTGGCGACGTGGACCGCGCAAGACGATCTGGGTGGCTGGCCCGATTCGCCCGTGGTGTTTGCGGGCAGCTCATCGATTCGGAGGTGGGAGGGGTTGGCGCTGGCGTATACGGACTACTCGCCGCTGCAGCGCGGAATGGGCGGTGCGCAGCTGGCCGAGATTGCCTACTACGCGGACCAGCTCATCAACCGGCACAATCCGCGGACCGTCGTCATCTACGCGGGCACCAACGACATCGACGCAGGTGTTCCTGTCGGCGTGGTGGTCGATCGGCTTCGCTGTCTGCGATACCGGATCGGCCAGCAGCTGGGCTGGACGAGGCCCGTGTTGTTCATTGGAGTGACCCCCAACCCCGCCCGATGGTCGGAATGGGCGGCGTCCGCGGAGTTCAACGCGCAGGCCGCCGGCTTGGCCCAGGGCGACCCGGGGCTGGTCTACGTGGACGTCGCAACACCCTTCCTTGCGACCGGCTCTCCGCCGGATGCGTCGCTGTTCGCGGCCGACGGCCTGCATCTGAGCAAGGCCGGCTACGCGCTGTGGAACAGCGTGATCCGTCCTGCGGTCGAGGCCGCTTCGCTCCCGACCGCCAAGGCGGGGGCTTCGTCGCCCGAGCTTGCCTCGGGCACGCGCATCCTGATCGACCTCGGTCCGAGCGATCCCGTGGACGGGGAGTGGACGCCGTCGCCCGACTATCTTGGGCAGAGCTGGAACAACTGGCATGCGCTGCAGGCAGGCGTGGAGGTGTTGCCGGGCGAGCAGTTGGTCAACCTGGTGACGTCGCAGGGTGATGCGACCGGGGTCGACCTGGTGATCGCGGGGGGCTTCTTGGCTGCCGGACGCGTCAATGGCGGGTTGTCGTGGCCGGACCCGGCGTTGCTCGGCGACCTTGCGGTGGGCACGGCGACGGAAGACTACTTCTACACGACGGGCGACGAGGTGCCGGGGGCGCTATTTCTGCGCGGGCTGGATCCGAGCCGATCGTACACGCTGCGCCTGTTCGCGGCGCGCGACGCCGCCGAGGTGCGGGTGACGCGATACACGGTGCAGGGCGCGTCGTTGGCGAGCGCGACGCTGCAGACCTCGGGCGCGGGCGCTGGCCAGGGCGGCAAGACGACGAACGACGACGACGTGGCGGTATTCACGGGGGTCAAGCCCGATGCGTGGGGGCACGTGTTCGTGGACGTGTCCATCGAGCAAGGCAGCTACGGGTATCTGTCGTTGGTCGAGCTGGATGTCGAGTAGCGGCGGCTCTGGCTACAGCTGGATCTGGGCGCCGAGCTCGACGACGCGATTGGCGGGGATGCCGAAGTACATGGTGGGGGGACGCGCATTCTGCGACAGGACGGAGAACAGCTCGGCCCTCCATCGGTTCATCCTGCTGGTGCCGCTGACGATGAGGGTCTCGCGGCCGAGGTAGAAGCTGGTGGTGGACAGGTCCGTGTGCACGTCGGCCTGTTCCGCGCGGGCCATGATCTCGGGCACGTTGGGGGTCTGCATGAAGCCGTAGTGCGCGATGACCTGGAAGAAGCCGCAGCCCAGAGCTCGCACGGTCAGCCGTCCGTCCTGGGGGACGTCCGGCACGTGGTCGGTGACGATGGTCAGCAGGACGACCTGCTCGTGGAGCACCTGATTGTGCTTGAAATGGTGGAGCAACGCCACGGGCACGACGTCCTTCATGAGGGTCATGAACACGGCGGTGCCGGGCACGCGAACGGGCTTGCTGCGATCGATGTCTTCGAGGAACGTGTCGATAGGCAAGGTGGATTCGCGCACGCGTTCGCCGAGGAGCAGGCGGCCTCGCTTCCAGGTGGTCATGACGGCGAACACGGCTGCAGCGACAGCCAGCGGGAACCAGCCGCCCTGGGGGATCTTCACGATGTTGGCGGACAAGAACGACAGGTCGACGAACAGGAAGAGCACGAGCAGGGCGACGGCCCAGCCCAGGCCCCAGCGTTCGCGGGCGAACGAGAAGAACAGCAGGGAGGTGATGGCCATGGCGCCGGTGACGGCGATGCCGTAGGCCGCGGCGAGCTTGGAGGAGGAGCCGAAGGCGATGACGATGGTGACGCACGCGACCATGAGCGCGGCGTTGACGGCCGGAACGTAGATCTGGCCCTCGAGCTTGCCGGAGGTGTGGACGATGTGAAGGCGCGGAAGGAAGCCGAGTTGGACGGCCTGGCGTGTGAGGGAGAAGGCGCCGGAGATGAGGGCCTGGGAGGCGATGACGGTGGCGAGGGTGGCGACGACGACCATGGGGTAGAGCAGGGTGCCGGGGATCATGGCGTAGAAGGGGTTGTGGGTGGCTTCGGAGCCCCGCGTGAGCAGCAGGGCGCCCTGGCCGAGGTAGTTCAGCAGCAGGCCGGGAAAGGCGACGGCGTACCAGGCGATGGTGATGGGCCTGCGTCCGAAGTGGCCCATGTCGGCGTACAGGGCCTCGCCTCCGGTGATGCAGAGCATGACGGCTCCGAGCACCACGACGCCGTGGATGCCGTGTTGGGCGAAGAAGCGCACGGCCATGCGAGGGTCGAACGCCCAGAGAATCTCGGGTGCGCGGAAGACCCAGACGGCGCCGATGATGCCGATGGCCGCGAACCACAGGAGCATGGCCGGGCCGAACATCGCGCCGATGCGACCGGTGCCCCGCCGCTGGATGAGGAACAGGGCGACCAGGATCGCGACGGTGATGGGAATGACGGCGGGCTCGAGGGCGGTCGTAGCGACTTCGAGGCCCTCGACCGCGCTCTGCACGGAGATGGCGGGCGTGATGACACCGTCGCCGTAGAGCAGCCCGGCGCCTGCGAGCCCGAGCACGACCATCCACCAAGCGTGGCCGGTCGCCCTGCTCAGGGAGCTTGCGGGCACGATGCGGGCCATCAAGGCGAACACACCGCCTTCGCCGTCGTGGTCGGCGCGCATGATGAAGCCGATGTACTTGACGGCGATGGCGAGGATGAGGGACCAGAGGATGAGCGAGATGATGCCGAGCACATTGTCATGGGTGGCAGCGACGCCATGCTGTCCCGTGAAGCACTCGCGTGCGGCATACAGGGGGGAGGTGCCGATGTCGCCGTACACCACGCCGAGCGCGCCCAGGGCGAGTCGGGCGAGGTCGGAGCGGGCGTGACGCAGTCCATCGGGACCGTGGGCAGGCTGCATGTCGCGCTACCCGTCGCACTTCTCCCCGCGATCCGCAAGAGGGCTTGCGAGCCTCGCGGCGATCTGGTCGGGCCCGCCGTGACATCGGTTCCGCTTCTTGTCGCGTTCCGTGCTGCCCGACATGGTATCGTTGTGGCCTTCTGGAGGAACAGCTGCGATGAGTGATAGAACGAAAGTCGTCATCGTCGGGGCGGTGCGAACCCCCATCGGCGCCATCGGCGGCGGGCTGGCGGAGATGCAGGCGCGTCCGCTGGCGACCCTTGCGATCAAGGCGTTGCTCGACAAGTCGGGGGTGGACCCCAAGCTGGTGGAATACACGTGCATGGGTTGGGTGATGCAGGATCCGCGCGCGCCGAACCTCGCCAAGACCGCGGCGGAGTTCGCGGGCGTGCCCTACACCTCGCCCGGCACGACGTTCCACGAGAACTGCGCGTCCGGCGGAGCGGCCATCCACAGCCTCGCCCGCAGGCTCATGCTCGGCGAGATCTCCCTGGGTGTCGCCGGCGGCGTCGAGTCGATGAGCAACGTGGCGCGCTACATGTTCGCCGGGCGCCTCAAGGGCCAGCTCTACGGCGACATGACCCTGGTCGACGGCCTGTTTGGAGCCTTGACCGACACCAACGTCGGCAAGTCGGGTGAGCTGATGGGGCTGCTGACCGAGCGGCTGGTCGAGCGATACCACGTCACGCGGCAGGAGCAGGACGAGGTCGCGTTCCGAAGCCATCAGAATGCGCTCAAGGCGTGGGCGGACCACGCGTTCGACGACTACGTCATTCCGGTCGAGGTGCCGCAGCGCAAGGGGCCGCCGAAGGTGGTCAAGGTCGACGAGGGGCCCAAGCCGGTGACCCTGGAGCAACTGTCGGCCGCCAAGCCGTACTTCAAGCCCGACGGCGGCACGGTCACGTCGGCGAACGCCAGCACGTTGAATGACGGTGCGGCGGCGCTGATTCTGGCGACGGAGGACAGGGCCAAGGAGCTCGGGCTCGCGCCGCTCGCGGAGCTTCATGCATTCCACAACGTGGGCGTGCAGCGGGAATACATGGGCGAGGGAGCGTTCAAGGTCATCCCGCCGCTGCTCAAGCGGGCCGGGATCACGGTCGGCGAGGTGGACTTGTTCGAGCTCAACGAGGCGTTCGCCGCGGTCCTGAGCGCCGCGTTCCACGACATCCCCGGCCTGCTGGTGGACAAGACCAACCAGTGGGGCAGCGGAATCTCCCTGGGCCATCCTGTCGGCTGCACCGGAGCGCGGCAGGTCGTGGACATGGTCCACCAGCTTCGGCGCAGGAACAAGCAGATCGGCCTGACCACCCGGTGCGTCGGCGGCGGGATCGGCAGCGGCGAGGTCGTCATCGCCGTCTAGGCGAGTCCTGGTGCCCGCGCCATGCGCCCCCTGGCCGTTCTTGTCGTCGACGACTCACCCACGGTGAGAGCCGCTCTGATCCGGGAGCTGCCGGACGGACAGGGGCTTCGTGTCGAACAAGCCGAGAACGGGGAGCAGGCGTTGGAGGCCTGCGCGCGGGCGATGCCCGACGTCATGTTCCTCGATCTCGCGATGCCGTTGCTCGACGGCTATGGCGTGCTGCGGCGGCTTGGTGCCACGCAGCGGCGGCCCAAGATCGTCGTGGTTTCGACGGAGGTGACGGACGATGGTCGCGCGTCGCTGATTTCGCTGGGTGCCGACGAGGTCGTCAGCAAGCCGTGGCGCGCGGGAGAAATCGAGCGCGCGCTACGTAGGATAGGCGCCGTGTGAGGGCTTCCCATCAACAGTTCATTTCGTTCTGGTAGGGGAACGACATCGTCGTGTCCCAGCCTTGCGCGGCACGGCCGCGCTCGAAGCACGCATTCGTGGGACGATCGTCGGTTTGCAGGGCCCTGACCCGGCGCCGGTTCGCGCCGGTTGCCGCCAGGCAAGGAGGTTGCGGTGAACGTTCAGGACCAACCCGTGGGACGCATGGACGTGACGTCGACCATCGGCATCGCGTTCAACAGGTCGATCCGGATGATGTTCAAGCCGTTCGACGTGAAGAGGTGGTTTGCGCTCGGCCTCATCATCTTCCTGGAGTCGCTGGTGGAGGGCGGAGGCGGCGGGGGCATGAACTACTCCAACGCGTTTTCCCGCGGCGGGTCGGGGGGCGGGATGCCCTCGATGCACGAGATCGTGGAGAAGGCCAACGAGGGCATGCAGTGGGTGCAGGACAACCTGGCGCTGGTTCTCGGGATTGCGATTCCCGTGCTGGCGCTGGCCCTGATCCTGACGGTGGTGGTCATCTGGTTGGGCAGCCGCGGCCAGATGATGTTCATCCGGGCCGTGGCGCTCGAGGACACGCGCGTGGGCGAGAACTGGAACCAGACCCAGGAGCGCGCCTCCTCGCTCTTCAAGTTCCGGCTCGTGTACGGCGCCATCGCGTTGGTGATCGGCTGGGGTACGATCCTCGCCGTCCTGGCGATCGTCTGGCGCCTGTTGAAAGCCGAGAACACCAACATCGGCGACTACGCCCTTCAGGCGCTTCCGATCCTGGGCGTCGGCATCGTGCTCGGCATCCTGCTGGGGCTGGTGGGCTCGCTGCTGCGCAACTTCGTCGCGCCGCTGATGTTCCACTTCGACCTGTCGTGCACCGACGCATGGCGCAAGTTCAGCCCGATTGCCAAGGCCAACATCGGTCCGATCGTCATCTTCCTGGTGCTGCGGCTTCTGATCGGCATCCTGGGAGGCATCGCGGCCGTGGTGGTGACGCTGCTGACCTGCTGCATCGGCGGGCTTCCGGTCCTTCACCAGGCCGTGATGTCGCCGTACTACCTGTTCGACCGCGCGTGGTCCCTGTACGCCTTGGGTACGCTCGGGCCTGAGTTCGTCATGGTCAAGGAGCCCGCGCCCGCCTCGCCGGAGCCCTGGGCCGCGGGCTGAGCAACACCCAACCTCACGAGCAAGGCGCAAGACGCAACGGGCCAAGGCGCGCGGCAACGTCCGGCGCTCGAGCACCGCCGTGCCGGGCGAGATCTTTCCGCGGCCTGGTACGTCGATCCGATTCGGCCGCGCCAGTCCGATCGCGGGCGCGGCCAGCTCGGAGGCTCGCCATGCGGTTTGCTCCCGTCCCCGTCGCCGCGGCGCTCGTCGCTGCCGTTCTGTCACTGCCGTCCCCGGTGCTGGGCCAGCCCTACCAGCCCCGGCCAACGCCGGCACCCACCTACTCGATGGACATCCTGGTGCACGGCGTTCCCCGAACACCCCACTGGATCGGCCAGGAAGCGTTCGTCGAGGGCCGTCTGGGCGAGCGATACGTCATTCGCGTGCACAACCCGACCTGGCGGCGCGTCGAAGCGGTGGTGTCGGTCGACGGCCGGGACGCGATCGGTGGCCAGCCCTCCAACGCGGGCGATCGGGGATACGTGGTCGCGCCCTACTCGTACGTGGATATCGAAGGGTTCCGGCTGAGCATGAGCGACGTGGCCGCGTTTCGGTTCACGACGGTGGAGGACTCGTATGCGAGCCGGATGGGCACGCCCTGGGCGGTCGGCGTCATCCAGGTCGCGGTGTATCCCGAGCGCGTGGCGCCGGCCATGCGAAGAAGCGCCCCACCGAGCAGCCGGGCGGCGGGTGCTGCACCGAGCCGGGACGGCGAGGCACAGCGGTACCGGTCGGAACGAAGCCAGGGGCTGGGAACCGAATTCGGCGAGAGCCGTCGCTCGCCGGTTGTCGAGACCGCCTTTGTCCGAGAGAACTGGTCGTGGCCCGCGGCCCGGCTGCGGGTTCGCTACGACGATCGGCAGGGGCTGTGCGTGAGGGGCTTGCGTGAGTATTGCCCCGTTCCGCGGTACGAGCCGCCGTACCCGCCGTATTCGTACGACAATGGTCCGCCGCGGCGATTTGCCCAGCCGCCGCCCGGGTGGGACTACGAACGCTGAGCCCTCTCGACCGAGAGCACGTCGATGCCGACCTGCAGCAGCATCTCGGTGAGCTTCATCAGGGGAAGGCCGGTGATGGCCGTGGCGTCGTGGCCGTCGATGCGCTCGAACAGCGCGATTCCCAGCGATTCGATCTTGTAGGAGCCGGCGCAATCCAGCGGGCGGTCCAGCTCCACGTAGCTGCGAAGCTGAGCGTCGGACAACATTCTGAGCGTGAGGCGGTGCTCGTCGACATGAACCAGCTCGCGTCCTGAAGCGCCATCGATGACGCAAACGGCCGTGAGCAGCCTGTGGGTGCGTCCGCGCAGGCGGCTCAACTGTGCGACGGCCTGGTCCACCGAGCCGGGCTTGCCCAGCGTTTCGCCGTCGATCTCGGCGCACTGGTCGCCACCGACGACGACGGCGCCGGGGCGTTGGGCCGCGCATGCACGGGCCTTTTCGAGGGCGAGCGTGGCGACGAGCTGATCGGGCTGGAGCGCTTCGAGCTTGTAGCGGTCTTCGTCGACGCCCGGGTCGAGCGCATCGAAGGGCAGGCCGAGGCGATGGAGCAGCGCCTTACGGTAGCGCGAGGTGGAGGCCAGTACGAGGGGTCTTGCGGGGGCAGCGGAGGGGCCGGTCATCGGTCAGGAATTGTGGTAGATATGGCCCCCTGATGGAAGACAAGACTCGTTGTCCGCTCGTGTGGCTCGACATGGAGATGACGGGGCTCGACCCGGCCACGTGCGTGCCCTTGCAGGTTGCGGTGGTGATCACGAACGACGAGCTCGAGGAGCAGGACTCGCTCGAGGTGACGATCTGGCAGCCGGAGGAAGCCCTGGCGCGAATCGACCCGTTCGTGCGCAAGATGCACACGGAAAACGGGCTGCTGGAGCGCGTGCGCCAGTCCGAGATCGCGTTGAACCAGGCCGAGCGGGTGCTGATGCAACTCATCACCAAGTGGTGCCCCTACGGCGAGGCGCTGCTGGCGGGCAACTCGATCCACACGGACCGGCGCTTTGTCATGCGTTACTTCCCGGCCGTGGAGGGCTTTCTGCACTATCGGATGATCGACGTCTCGTCGCTCAAGGAGCTGGTGGTGCGTTGGTACGGCCGGGAGGCCACGTTCAACAAGGCTCTCAACCTGCACACCGCGCTCGCTGATGTGCGTGAGTCCATCGCCGAGCTGCGTCACTATCGCGCGCTGGTGATGCGACCGGCTCCGCTTCGTGCCGAATAGGTTCGGCTCACACTCCCAGCGCCGCGGCCAGCTCGTCGATGCGGTCGACCACGGCGTGAGCGCCAGCCTGTGAGAGAGCCTCCCGGCTCGTGCTCCCGGTCGTGATGCCCACGGCACGAACGCCGGCGCGCAGGCCGGCGGCGACGTCATCGACGGTGTCGCCGACCATGATGGCCTGGCGGGGAGCCGCGCCGAGCTCGGACAAGGCCAGGTGCACCGGCTCGGGATCGGGCTTGGCGAGGCGGACGCGCTCGATGCCGACCACGCTCGCGAAGTGGCCGCCCAGGCCATGGGCGTGTAGGATCCGCCAGGCGCCGTCGGACATCCGATTGGTCACCACGCCCAGTCGCAGCCTGTGCGCGAGTCTGGGGACCGCATCGGCCACTCCCGGCAACAGGGTAGAGAGCGCGACGCTTCTGGGCAGGAATGCCTCGCGGTAGGCAGCCACGCACGCGTCGATGTCCTCCTCGGTGGAGGCAGCGCCCACCTGCCGGAACATGTCGCGCAGAGGCCGTCCGATCATGGGGCGGATGGCGTCGTCGGGCAGGCGGGGCATTCCGCGGCCTTTGAGCGTTGCGTTGAACGACTCGCAGATGGCGCGGGACGCATCCACGAGGGTACCGTCGAAGTCGAAGAGCGCGGCGGTGAGGGACTGGCTGATGGACGATTCGAACATGTCTCGTAGGATGGTGCGGAGCGCGAGACCGTCTCTGGACAGCGGGTAAGACGAGTTATGCGCCGGCGAAGGGCGTTGAGACAGAGTCTTGCCACGGTACAAGGCCGGGGGCCATGGCGTCGACCGGGTCACGAGTGCCGGTGAGCGCGAGCATCCGGCCGAGCGGCCGAGCCACGGCGTGTCCGAGATCCACGACCAGGATACAGCGGAGCAGGACCGCGATGTGGACCTGATGGCCGGTGTCGCCGCGCCACACCTGGGCAACGACCCCTGCGGAAGTCAGCCTCGGTGCACACCACGCGTTCCCGTCGAAGCGCCGCCCGTGTACCACGTCTTGGTGGATCCGTAACGCGGATGTAGCCTGAGCGTCGACATCGACCCTGTGAACACGCACGCGAGGAGAGCGTCCATGTCCGGCTCGACAACGATGGTATCCACGGCGCGCACGGCCTCTTCTGCCCGACGCGGTGACGGGGACGAGATCGTCTCCTACGCTGCGGACATCCTGCCGATCGCGTGGGTGGCCATGTTTGCCGCCGAAGACGTTCAGGTGGTGCCGGGCGGGGGCTGGCTCACGCTTTTCTCGACCAAGAGCGCGGCACGGGCGCGTCTGATCGAAGCGGAGCCGGTGCTGCGCGAGGTCTTTCCCCCGAGCGTGGCCCATCACCTGCCGTTGCTCCTCGCGTCAGTGGACGGCACGCCGGGGGATCATCTCCAGGTGTTCCTGCACGACGCCGTGTACCCGTGGACAGAAACGGAGCGGGACACGCTGGTCGGGCTGCTGCGGGCTGTCCGCGGCTGGAGCGTCGAGGCGTGGCGCGGGGCGCTCTCGTTCATCGACTGCGAGCTCGGCGAGAGCCTCGGGGCGCTTCGGTTCCATCCGGGCACGATTGTCAACGGCCTGGTGGGTTGGGTGACCGGTCAGCCCTGTCCCGACGACGCGCTGGGGCCAAGCGAGACGTCGGGCAGCGGCGAGCCCGAATGGCCGGAATGGGAGGAGGTGGGTCCGCTCGTGTCGGTGGACTTTCCCAGCCATTGGACCGAGGCGGCGTTCTCCGAGGAGCAGCACGATGCGGCCGCGCGCGTGGTGAACGAGGCCGGTGCGCAGCTCGCCGCGCGCTTGCCGTCCATGCCCTACCAGACGAGGCTCGCGATCTTCGTGTACTTCGCCATCGGGGGGCAGACTCCGCCGGAGTATGACGAGCCGGACCCGGATCTCCGTGCCCGCATCCGGATAGCGATGCTCAGGGACGGGCAGCGAAGCGAGAGGCTGCTTTCGGCCGTGCTGGGAGATCCTGATCCCCGGCCTCGCGTCGTGCTCGCGCAGGTGTACGGCTGGCTGCCGGGCGAGGACGGGGACGGCTGGACGTGGCGCGTGCTGGCGACCGACCCCTGTGCGCAAGTGCGCGCGGCGGTTGCGGCAAGCTCGCGAGCGCCGGTGCGTCCCGGTCCCAGCGAGCGACATCCGTTGGTCCGGGCGGCGTCGGCGTTCGTCGGGGTGCGGGAGCAGGCTGCGCTGGCTGCCCATCCGGTCAGCGAGGTGCGCCGCTATGTTGGGGGCAACTCCGTGGTCGCCAGGGAGGTGCTCGAACGGCTCGCGTCGGACCCAGCCGCGAGCGTGCGTGCGGCGGTTGCCGGCAATCCGCACACGCCGGTAGGATCGTTGGAGAGGCTCGTGCATGACGACGAACGCGAGGTGAGGCTCGCGTTGGTCCGCGAAGCGAGGCTGCATGAGGCGAACTGGGCGCCGGATGAGGAGCGGGATGCGTACCGGAAGGTAGTTGGCCGGCTCACCGCGGATCCCGACCGGCAGGTTGCGAGGGAAGCCAAGCGGCTGGGCTGGTGCTGAGTGGGATTGGGGGCAAGCGTTTCGCGGCGGTTTGGCGGGTACAGGCTTCCGCAAGTTGGTACTCGCTCAGGTCGAGCCCGAGCCTGGTTTCGAGCCGAAGCGGGGGGCACTTGATTGTGCGGGGTCTCTATGAGGGAGTTGAACCGGTGGGCAAGGGGGTGGCGGATCCGCCGCAAAAGTGGCGGCCGCCACCTCGAGGATGCGTCGAGGCGCGGGAATTTGCGGGGATGTGGGGGCACAGATCGTGGCATGGGAATCGCAATGTGAATGAAGTGCCGACGCGAGTGCGCATGAGCGTCGGCGA
>JAJZQG010000256.1 GCA_021847645.1 Myxococcales bacterium | reverse complement strand
CGTTGGCATCTAGACTGGATCACGTTGAGATGGAGCCGTCCGAGGCCGGTGCTGTCCGGGTCAGGGGCTCGGTGGTCTGGAAGCATAGCCGAGATGGGCATGAGAAGCCGGGAATCCGGCTGCGATGGTGAGCTTCGTGGGCCCAGGAGGCAGGGACAGGCGCAGCTATCCGCGGCGATCAACGCCCGAGCGCACGCTGACGAGCTCGACGGCAGCTACGGACTGCGGAAGCGCGCGACCTGATTCTCGATCAGTCCCGGCGTCATCTGGAACTGGTCGAAGGTCTGGCGCAGAGCCGAGTCGCGGTCCTGCACGGTCGGATAGAATCGATTGTGCGTGGCCATCTTGCGAGTGGTCTTCCAGACGCCCTCGGTCGGATTGAACTCCGGGCTGTAGGGCGGAAGCCGGTGCAGCTCGATCTTGTCCTGGTTTTCAGCCAGCCACTTCTTGCCCGCCTCGTCGAGCCAATGACACGGACCGTTGTCGATGATCATGAACACCTTGTGGGGAGCGTGACGCTGCACGACGGTGAGCAAGAACTCGTGGAACGTGTGGCCGTTGAACACGTCGGCGAATTGGTACACGAACGCGGCGTCGTCCACCGCTACTGCGCCGAACACGTGGGCGGTCTTGCGCAGCCCGTACGTGGGAACGCGGGGTTGGACGCCGATGGGCGACCAAGTCTGGTGCAGCGTGCCGTCGAGCCAGAAGCTGGCTTCGTCTTCGAAGACGAGGACCCCGCGGCAGTCGGCGACTTTTTTTTGATCGCGGGCAGCCTGACCTCGATCCATTGCTGCTGAGCTTCGGCGTCAGCGCGAGCAAGCAGCTTGCGGGGACGTTGAACGGAGAATCCCAGGGAATGCAGCAGTCGAGGGATGTGCTGCTTGTGGTAGTGCACACCGAAGTGCTCCTCGATCCAGTGCTGCACCATGGGCCCGTTCCACACGCCTGCGGTGAAGCCGGCAGCCTGGAAACCGGCCCTGATGACCTGCTTGAGCTGCGCCAGTTGTTCGTCGGTCAGACGGTGCGAGGCGCCCGGCGCACAGCGAGTCCAGAGCCCCTGAACGCCGTCGACGTCGTACCAACGGATCCACTTCTTGACGGCGGACAAGGACACGTCCAGCTCCTTGGTCAGCTGCGCCGTCGACTTGCCATGGATGTAGCCGAGCACCGCCCGACCGCGCCTCCATGTTGCCAAGTCGGATTGCGCGACGGCCTCGTCGAGAAACTCTTCCAACTGCACGAGCTTCTCCTCAGTCCGTTGGGATTCACGTATCGCCTGGCCATTCTTGGAGCGCGCCATGGTTGCCTCCGAAGCTTCCCATCAGCGCTATCACGGCACAGCCGGCATGGATACAGGCCAGATTGCACCCGCAGCAACGCTCGTGCGCCAAGGTCCCGCCCCGAGCGCGCGCTCACGCAACAACGACGACGGCGCACGGTGCCCACTGACTCCATCGATACGCCTTGCGCGCCTGCTTTCCCTCAACACCCCGCACTCGCAGGTCGCGCCTGCACCAGCCAAAGTGCGGGGCATCTGGCGCCCCCACTTGCACCGCGACGATGACTAACGGGCTTCAAGCCCGCCAGCGGCGGGCTCGTAGGATGCGAGACCAACGGCGAGCGTCGCGCGATGCCCGCAACGAGGAGCCCGCTTGCGGGCTTGCGCGAGTTTTCACAGGCCGCTCACCGCGCCCACCCCGCATGCCCCCGGCTTCAGGCTGGGGGTACACAAGGCAAGGCCGCTCACGGGGCGGGGTCGTTGCGAACTCGCGCGGAGCCGCCCGCCGCGGGCGAGCTCACGCTCGCCCTGGCTCTGCCGACGCTTCGTAGCGCCGGCTTCGCCGGTCGCTTGGCCTCGGCTCCGCGTGATCCTGTTTAGATGCGTGCTCGAGGCGGTTCGTCGTCGAGCCGCCAGCCACGTCCTCGATGGCGCGAAGCCGACTCCGGCGCGCGGATCGCCTTCATCATGTGGCCTCGATGAGCTCGCGCAGCGAAACCGGTTTGATTTCGTCGAGGCCGTAGCGCTCGACATAGCTTCGCAGCAGCTCGCGGGGGCATGCGAGGGAGAGCGCGCAGGAGTCGGCATGCGGGCAGGGAACCGAGGTGCACACGAACGCCGCCGCCTCTCGCCGGCCGGCGCCGTGGGTGAAAGCCGGATCCTTGTATTCGGCGCCGGGCAGCAGCGGGCGTTGCCTGGGAATGTCGAGCCAGCGCTTGACCGTGACGCCGGCCTTGTGCATGGCCCTCAGCGCGACGCAAGGCGCGACGCCATGGACCGGGAAGTGACGGTGGTAGCGGCCGTCGCGCATCGCCTTGGCGAACGCCTCGGCCACGTCGGTCTGTCTGGGAACGGAAGCGAAGTAGCGATCGGCGCGCGACTCGACGCTTGGATACGGCATGTGGGCGGAGAACGAGAGTCCTCGATCGGAGGCGAATTGCGCGAGCTCCACGCAATCGTCGAGGTGATCGCGCGTGACGACGGACAAGATGGCGATGGACTGGCGGCCAGCGAGCTGTTCGAGGTTGTGGAGGGCGCGCATGACGAGCGCGTGGGCGCCAGGGCGGCCCACGACACGGTCGTGCGCCTGCGCGCTTGCGGCGTACAAGGGCACGAAGCACCGTCGCTCGGCGGGGAGCGCGTCGACGACGGCAGCGCAGAAGTCGCGCTCCGCCAGGAGCGTGCAGGGCGAGAAGACGTGTGCGCGAACGAATCCGAGCTGCCGGGCAAGGGCCAGGATCTCGAGGATCCGCGAGTAGGCCAAGGGATCGTAGCCGTTGATGCGGACTCCATCCACACCGCGCTGATGGCTGGCGGACAAGTCGGCTGCGAGGCGTGCGAAGAGAGCTTCACCCCCGTCGTGGGCAGGCGCCATCTCCTGGATCGAGCAGAAGTTGCAGGACTGACCGCAGTCGGCGTTGATGGCAAGATTGAGCCACGCTGCCGGCGGCACCGACGGCTGCTGCGAAGCGCTGCTCTGCAGCAGCGCCGGCGTCACATCCGCGGCCACGTCGGGGAAGACGACCGACAGGCCGTCGTGATCGCGCAGCTCGAGGGTGAACGCGACAAAGGCCCTCAACGCTTCGGCTCCATCCCGCCCACCGGGCCCCAAGGCCAGATAGGTCAGGGAGAAGTTGGTGGATTGCGCGAAGCAGGGCTTGTCCAGACGCCGTGACACGACAATCAACGCGCGCCGCTGGTCTGCCGCACGCCAGAAGTCGAGGACGAGCTCCAGCTTGCTTCCGAGCTGCTCGCGCGCGTAGGAGCTCGGATACACGTCCTGCAACACCCAGCCATCGACGATGGGAACGCCCTCGACGATGTCAGGGGCGATCAGCTCGCGGAGCATGTCGCGACCGAACACCACCCGGCCGGATTCGCGTCTGCGGCCGAGCACGTCGGAAATCGAAGCGCCGGGAGAGGCGGCAAGGCGGGCTTCGATGGCGGCAGCCACGCTGGTGACGAGCGCCAGGACCTCTGCGCGCCGCGCCGAATCCGCCGCGGCGAGGCTGCCGCGGTAGCGCACCGCGCAATGCGGGAGCTCCTGAAACACGCGTCCGGGCGTTCCCTTGGGCACGACGGTGACTTCGATCCAATCGGTGGAGTCGGCGCGCTGGAAGAAGCAGGTGAACGAGCCGTCGTCACCGACTTTCAACGTCGTGCAGTCCCACCCGCGCAGCTCCGCGGATGCGGAGACCACGGCGAGGGCTGCGTCGGAATGGCCGGGCGGCGCGGTCAACGACGTGCTCACGGCAGGGGTTCCCCGAGACGATCCCAGGCGATGAGCCAGGCCGCGAACCGGTCGATCATCGCCCGATTCCGGTCATACACACTTTGCTGCTGATCGTCGGGAACGTCCTCCGAGAAGTAGACCAGGTCGAATCGAGCGCTGCGCTTGTAGACCGGCGCTTGCAGATCCTTGGGCGACACGATGAAGCCAAGAGTGCTGCCGTCACGCTCGAACGCGACTACGGGCAGGTGACGCCCCATCAGAAAGCGCGCGGAAGCGCCGGCGAGCGTCCATCCAGCGCTGGCCGGAGAGGGGAGCGCCGCGGGGGGGCGCGTGAGGGCACGCTGGAGCCGGTCAGCGATCGCGGTGGCCTGTTCGAGCGACAGCGTCATGGAAAGGTACTGTACAGCATGGCACGCCACTGACAACCGGACACAGCCCAGCCGCGGACCGCTCTTGACGGCGCAATCGCAGGGCTCAAGCACGTCGCTCGTCCGCGCTGGGCGCTCCGGACGGCTGGCCGATCGGCCGCACGCACGCCTCGCCAAATTGCTGCACATCCATGTTGCGTACACCGAAGCATGACGGGCGCACCTCGCACGCCTCGCAGGCGGGAACGTGGCGTCGGAAGTCCACGGGACTGCGCACAGGCTGGCGGGACGTGAAGCGCTCGTCGGCGTCGAAGGCGCACAGCGGCGGCCCGCAAGGACCGTCGAGCCCGCGGACGACAACGCCGCGTGCGGCAGCGGAATCGAGCGCGGCGCGCAGGGCACGACGAAGCCTCGACGGATCGGGGACGACCGTCGTCAGCAGCGCTGGGTCGTAGGGCTCCGTGGGATAGGAGAGCATCAAGCTGCGAAGCAGCGGGTGTGCGCCGAACTCGGCGTGCAGGAAGTCGGGAAGCTCGCCGAGGGCTTCGAGCCCCTGCGCGGTCATGACCGCATTGATCAGGACCGCAACGCCCGCATCGAGCAATGCCCGAATGCCCTGTAGCGTGCGAGCATGAGTACCCGGCGCCCGGGTGATGGCGTCGGAGACTGCGGCGTCGCCGCTGTGCAGGGAGACAAACGCGTGCGTGAGCCCGGCGGCGGCCAACTGTCCAGCGCGGTCGGAGCGAGCGAGCAGGATGGCGTTGGTCTCCAGGGTGACGGAATCGAACCCGAGCTCGCGCGCCGTGGAGACGTAGGTGGGAAGGTCGGGGTCGAGCGTGGGCTCACCGCCGGAGATGATGAGCGACCGAGCGCCGGCGCGGCTCAGATCCTCGATCCACCGCATCACCTGTGCGCGGCCGTGGGCGGGCCAATCGCGCGACTGCCAGCACATGCCGCAGTTTTGATTGCAGGCGAATCCCGTGCGGACCAGTCCCTCGGCAGGCTCCACCCCGGCAACGATCTGCCGGAAGAACTCGAGCGGCACGGCCACGGGAAGGCGCGCAAGCTCGCGCGCCGGCTGCAATGCCTGCTCGAAGCGATCGCGCCGCGTCGCCTGCCGGAGCCGCGCAGACATGGCGCCAAACGCCCGGGACCACCGCCGCGCCTCGGCCGTGAGCTCGTGCGTGGTTACCACGGCCCTTTCCGACGCCCGGTCCCAGGTCACTCGCAGTCGGGCCACCGGATCCCGAGGCCCGAGAACCAGGTCGATTCCCCGCTTGTCGGCTCCGATGTCGAGCAACGAGAGCCCGAAGGCAGGCAGGAAAACGGGCAATTCGGGGGAGCGAACCAACGCTTGTGCCACGCGCCTCTTGAGCTGCGCCGCCTGCTGCTCGAGCCCCTGCGGATCGCGGAAGACCGCGCTGGTCCGACGGCCTCGCGCCGCCGCGCCTTCCTGCCGTCCGCGGCCCATCTCCCGCACGACCTGCTCGGCGGTCACCAACTCGGGACGCTCCGCCTTGCCCACGAGCGAGAGCAGCGTTTCGAGCAGCGCCGGCTCGTCCCGCTCCTCTTGCGACGACAACACCTGCTCCGCGAGCTGCGCGATGCGGGCGACACGCGGATCGAGGAATCGAAATGGACGAGCGGGCAAGTAGCCGTAGCGCGCGCTGGCGTCGTCTTGCGGACGCTCGTGGGCGTCTGCCAGGACGCCATCACGCTCGGCAAGCCAGTACAGTGCGGTATCGGGGTAGAGCCGTATGCGAGACAGCAGCAGGAATCCTCGCAGCTGGTGCATGCCGGTGCGGCGAATACCCTGCAGGTTGGCCTCGAGATCCTGAAGGGTGGTCCAGGGCGTAAACAGGATGAACCCGAACGCCGTGTGGGCGAGATCGAGCGCAGGAGCATACTCCTTGTGCCACCGACCCAAGGTCTCGAGGAACCGGATCTGCGTCTCGACGGTAGCTCCCTTGTTGAAGCGGTCGAGCTCGGGCTGGGAGAAGTTCTCCACGCCGACCAGGAATGGCGACAGCGAAATCGACGAGCGCTGCGCGCACTCGATGGCGCGCACGAAGCGCGCCTCGTTGTGGAGGAACCAGTCCGCGCGGGATTCCACCAGCAGGTTGAACGGGCCCAGGCTCTCGCGTTGCGCAGCCTCGACGAGCTCTGGCAGGTAGTAGAAGGGATTCTGGTCCCGCAACACCAGCGCCTTGAGCTCCGGTGCGCGGCTGCGCAAGTAGCGCAGTTGCTCCAGCACCCAGGCCAGCGCGTCGTCCTTGGGCTTGTGTTCGTAGCGCCGGCCGTTAGTGCAGAACGAGCACCCGTAGCCGACGCCCTCCGGGATTCGGGCGCCAGCGAACAACGGATTGTCCCGCACGTCGGACCGGTAGGGGCACCCCGCATTGCCCATCAGCGGGAACGACAGGAACGCGGGCCGGGCTTCCGGTGTCGCATACACCGGGTGCAGATTGGGCGCGTATCGTGGCAGCTCGATGTCGCTGTCGGAGCGCCCGGACAAGCGCAGCAGCAACGCCACGACCTGGCGGGGGTCCGTGTCACACACATGGTCCGCCGGGGCGCCGGGCAGGTCATTGCCCCCGAAAAGCCGCACGAACGTCTTGCCCGGAAGCGCTTCGCGCAATCGGACCGCGATCGACGCGCTCCACAAGCGTTCATACAATATCGTGGAATACGGACGCAGCGCATCGACGAGCTGGCCGAAGGGCCCGCCGTCCATCGCTTCCGCGCCCGGAGGCAGCCAGCCCACGACCAGGTCGTTGGCGAGGCCCGCCGCTCGCAACGCTCCGGAGATATGGTGCAGGCGCACGTCGTCGAGAAAGGAGCGGTCCCGGTGGCTGTGCAGGCTCACCACTGCGGCCGGCAGCGCGCGATCGCCCGAGGGAGCGGCAACAGGTCTGTCGCTCCCCTGATCGGACGGCGTCGGGATTCGCATGGATGGCACCAGGCCAGCAGCCTACCGCGGGCAGCACTCCTCGTCACGCTCGGGCGATCGAGCAGCGGGATCCGCGTGCAGCAGCGCAGCCCATCCCGTGCGCGCCAGCGTCGAGCGGTTCACGCGGCCGCCTTCGTCCCGACGCCTCGGTCCTCGACCGGTTGCGTGATACACTGGGCGCGATGCCTGTTCTCCATCCGCCGGAACAGAAGCTCGTCGTCGCGGTGCTCGCAGCCGGCGAGGAGCCCACCGGCTTGATGCGCAGCCTGGGGAGGCTCGCCAAGGGCCTACCGGTGCGCGTCATCGGCGCGGCCGAGGCGAGGAATCGTGCAGAGAGGCTCGCGCACCTGGTGGCCGGTGCACGCGGATGCGTCCTGGTCTCCAGCCTGCTCCCGCACGACGATGCCAGGGCGATCGTCGAGACTTGCATCGCCCGCGACGCTTGGGTCGTCATGGCCGGCGCCGCGGCTCGCTCGGTGAATCCGGGCGCAGCCGACAAGGTGGTTGTCGTTGACGGGCTGGCCACGGAGCCCGCGCTGGCGGAATTGACTCGGCGGATTCGCAGAGGCGAAGTGGGCGAGCTGCAGGCAATTCGGCTTCAAAGCCCGGCCGGACGAACAGTTCGCCGTGCGTCGTCCAAGCGAACCCCCTTCGGCGATGGCGCCAACGTGTCTGCGCGCTTGTCCGACGAAGAGACGGGCCGGCTGGCGGACTGGGCGACGGAGCCGCTGATCCTGGCGGAGCTGCTGGTTCCCGGCGCGCGCGACGCGCTCGAAGTCTCCGAAGTAGCGGTGGAGCGTGGGGCTGACCGGATTGCCTCTCACGCGCGGCTGGGCTCGGTGTCGGTGGAACTCGAGCTCGATGCCGACCTGGTCGGAGAGGGCCCCCTGGAGCTCGGGATTCGTGGCTCCGCCGCTGCGTGGGTCGTTCGGTGGACCCGTCCCCAGGTGTTCCTGGCGCGAATCGAAGGACGCAGCGTGGTGCCGCTGCCCGTGGTCGCCGGCGCCTCTTCGGTCGAGCTCGCCGTGCGGCACGCCCTGCATTGCGCGGCCAGCCCGCCGGCAGAGCGCCCGTCCCCGGCTTCGCTCGCAGCCTGCCGCCTGGCGCGCGAGGCCACGGTCCGCGCACTCCAACGCTACGCCCAACGTCTCCAGAGCCGACCCGCCAGCGCGATCCTGGTGCACGTGCCACGGCTCCGCTCCCGCGACGACATGCTGAGGCTGCCGCCCCTCGCCCTCGCAAGGCTGGCCGCCTTCACGCGCGGTCATGGCTTTGCCACGTTCCTCGTCGACTTGCAGGCAGCGCACCACGACGAGGACCTGGCGTGCTTCGACGACGATGCCCAGGTCGATGCGTATCTCGCGGGAGAACATCCCCCGGAGATCGTCCGCGCGGTCGACGTCTTGTGGACCAGCCTGCGGCCGGCGCTCGACGACGCTTGCCAGGCCGGCTCCAGGACCTTGATCGGCTTCTCGGTGGTCGACTACCTGGGCCGATTTCAGCTCAACATCGCCACGTGCCTGGCGCGTCGCGCACGTGAGCATGCCCCGGTCACGACCGTGCTGGGAGGCGAGCGCGATCAGGTAGATGCACGTCGCGCCCTGTCCGTGCCCAATGCGTTCGAGTACGTCGTGCAGGGCGACGGAGAGGCCGCGCTGCTGGCACTTTGCCACCTAGTAGCCTATGACGATCGCGAGCCACGGGACGTCCCGGGCGTCTGGTCGCGAGCGCAGGGGCGTGTCGTCGAGGGCGTGGTGCAGCGCTCGCACCTCAACGCGCTGCCGCGGCCGGACTTCGACGGAATCCCGCTGGACGCCTATCGCCGCGGCCCGAGCGACCGGTTGCCGTCGGCCCTCGCCCGCGACGGTCGCCTGCCGTCCGAGCCTGCGGAGCCCGCTGCCTACCTGCCCTACTCGTTCGTCAAAGGTTGTGTGGCAAACTGCCAGTTCTGCAGCGCCAAAGAGCACCTCGACATCCAAGACCCGCACAAGAGCGCCGACGAGCTTCTCGCGCTGGCAGATCGACACGCCGTCCGCGACTTCATGTTCCTGAACAATCTCGTCAACGCCAGTCCTCGGTGGCTGGAGCGATTCTGCCGCAGGTTGATCGAGTCCCGGGCACAGCTGCAGTGGACCGACTCTTGCCGTCCTGTCGGCGTGTCGGCCGAGCTCGCCGCCGCCATGCGCGAGTCGGGCTGCGTGCTGCTGAACTTCGGTGCCGAGTCGGGCAGCAACGCCGTGCTGGCACGCATGAACAAGGGCCTGCGAGTCGAGGACATTATTCGAACGCTTCGTCACACACACCGCGCCGGCATCGTCAATCGCGTCAACTTCATCGCGGGCTACCTCCACGAGAAGCCGGAGGACGTGGACGCGACGATGCGACTGGTGGACACCCTGGCCGAGGAGATCGACTTCGTGGGGTGCTTTCAGGGGTTCTACCTGTTCCCGGGCATGGGAATCGATCCCGGGGAGGCGGGCATCGTGCTCAAGGCCGAGCCCGACCGGCTGGAGACCGGCCAGGTGACGCTGGCCTACGACGAGGTCGGTGGCCTGCCTTGGGAGGCAAAGCGCAGGGTTATCGAGGAGTCGCGGCAGCGCATCCGGAGCCGAATGATCTCGGCCGGGCTGTGCCTCTCGGACAAGATCGACGAGTACGACCTGTTCTACCTGATGCGCAGGTTCGACAAGGCCACGGCCATGACCTACCTGCGAGCGCCACGTGCCAGCTCGGATGTCGACGAGCAGGGCAGCGGCAGAGACTCCGCTGCAACGAGACAGGGCGGCTCGGTTCCCGACGCGGATTGCTGAAGTGTTTCTCCTTCGCCAGCCGTCGCGGAACGGCGACCGCGCGCCCGGCGAGCGGCGGCCCGCGTCAGAACGAGGCAAATGGCATCAACACGCCCAACGCCGGATCGCCGCGCCGCAGACGTCGCCGTGCTTGCCCGCCCGCCTCCAGCTCGAAGGCCTCGTCGGTCAGGCGCAGGGTCCCACCCCCGCCCAGCAGCCAGCCGAACAAGTGTCTGGCATGCAGCGCACTCTGGTCTTGCCCCCCGATGAACACGGCACGATCGAACGACACGGACTCGGTATCGGCGTGGGAGACGCCCTCGAAGGCCACCGCCCGGCCTTGGTCCAAATACAGCACGGGCCGGCTCATGGCGCGCCGGACCGCGGACTGCGTGGCCGGTGCAAGCTCGCCCACCAGGCGCAGCGCCCAGGAAACAGCTCTCGCGCAACCGTAGGTGCACGGCGTGAACGGAACCAGGTGCACAACGCTTCCGCCGAGCAACGGGTGGTAACTCGCGCGCAGCGCCCTCGTCCGCGCCGAGGTCACGTAGACCAGCCCGGCATTGTTGGCTCGGGATCGCAGCGTGGCGTAGGCCGCCACACAACACTCGGGATATCCCATCAAGCGCCCGATCTCGCGGACGTTTCGCGAGGACCCGTCGACCCAGAGTCGGGCGGCAGCCCTCGCCAGGACCGGGTCCGCGGCGAGGAACACGTGCCGCGTTGTGGGACCAACGTCGTAGTGGCGTACCCCCGTGGAGGCGTCCTCCCGCAAGCTCGTCTCGATGGTCTCGAGATACGCGCCTGGATGGCGCAAGCGAAGGGCCTCGAGCTCATCCGGGGGCACGACGAGGTACAGCACAGGCTTGAGGCCCAGCCGGAAGGCGGTCTCCTCGAGCCGCGGTGGGAGCCCCGCCACCGGCGTGTCGATGGGCAAAGGGGCCGCCTGTCGCGCGGCATCGCGCTCCTCGGCGGACACGACCAGCCCTAGCTCCGCGAGGCGGTCGGGCTGCCCGCGATTCTGCCGCGAGGCCAGGCTCCAGGCTTCCAGGTCGGGCACGCCGATTTCCATGGCCGCGGCGTCTTTCGGGGCGTGGATTCGCTCGTAGCGGTTGCCTTCCCTTGCGTGGGTGAACACCTCCGCTCCCAGCGCGCGAGCGCGCACGGCCATCTCCCGCAGCACGGCTGGCCCCAGGGCGCCGTCCCGAATCACCACCTTGCGAACCCCGCGTTCCATCGCCAGGCTCGCCCGAAAGAAGCAGTCTTGCCCCTCGGCCGCCACCAGCACCGCCTCGGGCGGCCCCTGCAACAGCGACTCGATCGCTTCGAACCGGTCCCCGGGAGCCTCGCGCGGTACGGGCCTATCCAGGGATACCGCTTCCTGCCCAAGCACCACGACGCGATGTTGCACGATGCTTCGACCTAGCACAACCGGCGTTCGAACCCAACCGCGAGATGCTGGCGCCGCACCCTGGTGGTCAAGAGCGGCGACCCTGGAAAGGAGTCTTGGAGGCTTCCAACCCAAAGGCCATCCCGTTCTCCTCGGGGCTCGACACGGTCGTGCCGCCGATGGGCGGGGCATCGCCTCCCTTGGTTCGCGCCTTCATGGAACGATCATGGGTCTGATGTCGGGACATGGACTCCGAGGGGACACCGCCGCAGCGGGGTCGGTCTTGTCCGTCGTGCTCCGGCGAAACCCAGCCGAGAACAGGCCATATGTGACCACACACTCCCGCGTAGCGCGCGGGGAAGGCTAACGCGAATAGCGCTTCATATCAAGCATTCAACGCACTGAGCCTGGCGTTCTGGTCGTGATTG
>JAJZQG010000025.1 GCA_021847645.1 Myxococcales bacterium | reverse complement strand
ACTCGAGCCGCCGGTTCCACTCGAGCCGCCGGTTCCACTCGAGCCGCCGGTTCCACTCGAGCCGCCGGTTCCACTCGAGCCGCCGGTTCCACTCGAGCCCGCGCTTCCACCGGTGCCACTCGAGCCGCCCGAACCCACAGAGCCGCCGTCGCCACCCTGACCGCTCGCACCCGCCGAGGCGTCGGGCTGTTCGCCGGCCGCACCGCCGACAGCGTCGTTGCCGGCGTCCTTGGCGCCGCCCGAGCCGCCGGAAGCCTGCGGGTAGTTGTCGCTCGGCGCGCCCTCGGCGCACGAGACGATGGGCACGAACGCGAGTGAAGCGACGAGGATCCAACCAACGGCAGCGCGCATCGACGAACCTCCGCGGGATCAGAGTATCCGGCGCGCGCGAGGTTGTCGACGCCGCAGTGCCGTTCGAGCGCAGTGCGAGGCGATGCACGAAGGACGGCGGACGGCGCGGAGGTCAGGTGGACATGCTTCGGGCGGCCTGGTGCAGCCGATCGGTGGCGAGCCAGCCGCCCAGTTGGTGGGCCGCGATGGCATCGAGGACGCCGGGGATTTCGGCGAGCCGCAGCACCTGTGCAGGCGAGGTGGGCGACGGGCGGTAGACGTAGCTGCCGCAACAGGCCGCGCGCTCGCCCAAGGCGTCGACGAGAACAGGGGAGTGCGAGGTCACCACGAGCTGGCTGGACGTGCCGCAGTCGCAGCGATCATCGATCAGGTCGAGCAGGAAGCCTAGATGCTTAGGGTAGACGCTGTGCTCGATTTCCTCGAAGAAGTAGAATCGGGCGGGCTCGGGGCCGGCGAGGGCCGCGAGCATGGCGAGCAGGCGCAGGGTTCCGGCGGACGCGCTGTTGGCGGAGATCCGATCGCCGCCCGCGGCGATTCGGTGGATGAGCACGCGGCCGGAGGCATCCGAGGGGAAATCGATATCGCTGATATCGAGACCGGTCGTATGCGCGATGGCGTCGATGAACAAGGCCTTCTTCTTGGGGTCGGAGCAGGCGGCGAGCACGACGGAGGACAGATTCTCGCCGTGGTCGCCCAGGGAGGTCTGGCCGGGGACGGAGGGCACGCGCATGGGCTCGGTGGCGAGGTCGAGGAAGCTCATGGACTGCAGGGTAAGCAGCGCTCGCGTGGTCCAGCGCAGCACGTCGGGGTGCTCGTTGCCCACGCGCTCGCGGATCTGTGACAGGACCGGCGCATTGGCGACGAAGGTGAGGGAGGGGCCACGACGCCGGAATCGTCCGCCCTTGGGCAGACGCACGGAGATCTGGAATCCGTCTTCCTGCTTGGGGGGCTCGTCGTCGGGGTGGGAATCGAAGATGAGGACGTCTCCCACATACAAGGATTCCGCGCGGACTTGGGGGCCGCGGCGGGGGTCTTCGACGCCGACGTGCAGCTTGTAGGTGACCTCGTTGGACAATCCGGCGGAGTCGACGGTGAACCTGGCCTCGATGATGAAGCCGTTGGTGCCGTGGCGAGCCGCTTCCTTGGGACCGCCGCGGATACCTTTCCAGAGCACGCCGGTGCTCTCGGTCCACTTGCCGCCCAGCACCTCGATGAGGCTCAGTCCGCGCGAGATGCCATGCAGCACGCGCAAGGCGTCCCGGATGTTGCTCTTGCCGGCGGCGTTGGGCCCGAGGAGCACGCTGAAGGGGCCGAACGGGACGGTGACCGACTCGAAGCTCTTGAAGTTCGTCAGATGAAGCGACGTGAGCATGGGGACCTGAAAGCGCCACCCTGGATAGCACGGCGCCGTGTCCAGGGCCAACGCAGATTCCGTCGTACGGGGCAGCGGACAGGGGCACGAGAAGGCAATCGTGAGGTCAGGCGGGATGGTCGAGTGCGAACGCGCCCTGAAGGTTGCGTAGCGCGGCGATTTCCTCCGCTGCATGGGTGGATGCCACCAGATAGGAGCGAATCTCGCCCGCGCCGCTCGCGAGCAACTCTCCAGCCGCGGCGTCTTCGGCTTGTCGCACCGTCCATTCCAGGATCAGAAGACGCTCGGCCCCGTGGCACAGAATCGGCCCGGCGACGCGATACCCGCACAGCGCATCGGGCAGGTCGCTGGAGGAGAAAACGCGCGCGGCGCGTCGCGGCGCGAAGGTGTCGGCGTTGAACCCGTCGGGCAGCAGGCTGTCCGACGCGGCATCGGCACCGGATAAGGATCTCAGTGCCGCGTGGATGGTCCGTGCGATATCCCTCGCTACGGCCGGCGCGCGATCGAGCAGCGTGGGGGGCAGGGCGCCGAGCTCGATTTCCCGGCCTCGTCCGTGGGCCGCGTGCAACCGCGCACGGCCGGAACCGCCGGCGATGGGTGCCCGCAGGCCCGCACCGAGCAGACTGTCGACTTCCGCCACCTCTTCGGCGTCCTCGAGCATGCGCCTCACGTCTCGCGTCCATGAGGGAGCGAACCACGCAACCAGCGGGCCGGCGGGCGTGGAGCCGTCACCGCGCCGCCGCGTCTCGCGCACGACCAGCAGCTGGTCGTCGGCGTCGACGTCGACGACGGTCCAGCGCGTGATGTGCTTGATGGTTTCGGCTTCGACGCCGAAGACGGCACGGCCGACGGCGGCCTGCTCGACCGCGGAGCTGGCGAGCAAACAAATGGAGTGCGAGGCCTGAGTCACCTCGATGTCGGCGCCCGTGGCCTTGGGGGCGAACGAGCTGCGCGTCTCGGTGTGCTCGGCCGCCAGCGAGTCGGCGGCCCGGGAAGGCTCTTCCGAGCCGTCGTCGTCACGCTCCCACGTGGACAGGTATCGGAAAGCCAAGTAGTCCCAGGCGGCCCTGGTGGCCTCGAGGTCGCCGGAGGACTCACCCCGCGCCACCCAGCGCACGGCGATGTCGCGCTCTGCCCCGGGGCGTGCGTAGAAGGCCAGCGTCTCCCTGGCGTCCGCGTCCAGCTCGTCCCAGGCGCCGACCTCGAAGGGAAGGACCGACGCGATCTGGCCGTCCTCGGTCACGAGGCGCAGCTCGACGCGAGACTCATCGGGGCCGAGGGTGCGCACGGCCAGGTCCACGATGGGGAAGCGGCGGTAGGACAGGGCCCAGGCCACCACGCCCTGCAACTCGCCCTGGCCGACCGCGCGGTCGAGGGCCAGGAAGTCCTTGAATGGGTATTCGAAGATCAGCATTCCGGGATCCCCGGCTGGTGCCGTCGCACAACGAAGCTGTTGCTCATCGCCAGTCTCACACGGTCTCTCTGGACCCGGACAGCTTGCGAGCGACGTGGTCGACTCCGTTCTGGAAAATCCGCACGCCGTCGCCTTGCGCGGGCAGACTACCGCGAAGCTTGCGTCGGGGCCAGGACGGGTGGCTGAATCCGTACAGAAAAGCGTCCGGATGAGGCATCAGGCCCAGCAGGCGTCCCGACGGATCGCAGATGCCAGCGATCGCGTTCGTCGAGCCGCTCGGGTTGGCCGGCCATGCCTGGGTCGGCTGGCCCCGATCGTCGACGTAACGAAGCGCCACCAGGTGCTCGGCCTCGATTCGGGCGAGCACCTCGGGGCTCTCGGCGATGAACTTGCCTTCACCGTGGCGCGACGGAAGATCCATCAGGTCGAAGCCGCGGGTCCAGACGCAGGGCGAGCGGGGTTCGGCGCGCACGGTGATCCAGGCATCGCGGTATCCAAGGCGATCGTTGGCGGCGAGCGTGGCTTGCTGGGTGGCATAGCGGCCGTCGAGCGCGGGAACCAGGCCGAGCTTGACCATGGTCTGGAAGCCGTTGCAGATGCCCAGGACTAGCCCGCCGTCATCGACGAACCGCAGCAGGGAATCGAGGGCCCGGTAGCGCAGGCGGTTGGCGTAGACCACGCCGGCGGCGATGTGATCGCCAAAGGCGAAGCCCCCGACGAGCGACAGGATATGATAGTCGGACAATCGGCGGCCGCGGGGATCGTCGAGCAGGTCGCCCAGGTGCACGAGATCGACGTGCGCGCCGCACATGCGGAACCCCTGCGCCGTTTCTTCCTCGCAGTTGAGGCCCAGTCCCGTGACCACGAGCGTGCGGACCTGCGTGCGAGCGGATTCGAGCTCAGACGGCATCGAGGGTCTCCTTCCAAGCGGCCTTCAATCGCCTCAGGTCGGCGTCGATAGATAGCGCGCTACCGTGGCGGACGCGCAAGCTGCGAGCCGCGGTCACGGTGCCGATCCTGGCGAAGGCGCATCCTGCCAGGCACGCTTCGAACGCTGCGGACTTGTCCGGGGCCAGGGTCACCACGAACCGGCCGTTGGATTCGGCGAACAGCGCGGCGGCCGTGTCCAGCGCGCGCGCGTGGGGATCCAGGTCCAGGTCCACGTCGATTCCCAGCTCGCCGCCCATGGCCGTGCGAGCCAAGGCCACGGCCAGCCCTCCGCGCGTCGGGGCATGACACGACTCGAGCAACTGCTCGCGAATCGCCCGCTGCACGGCCTGGTAGAGCGGTATCGTCTCCGACGGGTCGAGCCGGGGCACGCTGGTTCCGATGGCGCCCAGATGCCGGTAGAGGGCCGATGCGCCCAGCTCGTCGCGCGTCACGCCGAGCAGGTAGACCAGGGCGCCGGGCTGCTTGACATCCATGGTAACAGCCAGGGTCACCTCCTCGATCTTCGCCACCACGCTGAACAGCAATGTGGGCGGTATCGATATCTTCACGCCTCCCATGGTCGAGTCGTTCTTCATCGAGTCCTTGCCGGAGATGCAGGGGACTCCGTACGCCTGGCAGAACTCGGAAAGGGCGGCCGTGGACCTGACGAGCTGCGCGAGCTTGTATTCGCCGTCGGGGGTCTTGTCGCTGCGAACCGGGTCTGGCCAGCAATAATTGTCCAGTCCGGCCATGTGGTCGAGACGTCCGCCTGCGCCCACCGCCTTGCGAACCGCCTCGTCGATGACCGACGCGGTCATCCATCGCGTATCGATGTCGGACAAGAAGGGATTGATGCCCTCGGACAGCACGACACCCTCGCGGCTGCCGTGGCGCACCAGGAACACGGACGCGTCGGAGGGCATGTCGTTGCTCGCGCCGACGAAGGGGCGCACGACGGTGAGGCCCTTGACCTCGTGGTCGTAGTGCCTGCTCTTCTTCTCGTTGGAGGCGAGATTGGGGTTGCGCAGCAGGGCCTCGAGAAGGGCGCCGTGGTCGAGGTCCGGCGGCAGCACCGGATCGGGGTGCAGGGGAGGCGACCACGTGGCCGTCAAGTGCAGGGCGGGAAGCCCTTCGTGCAGGAAGTCCAGGGGCAGGGAAGCGACCGTGCGATCGCCGTAGGTCACGAGCAGCTCGCCGGAGTCGGTGAACTCGCCGAGGTCGGTGGCTTCGACCTCGCGGCGCTGGGCCAGGCGAAGCAGGGCGGGCAGCTTGTCGGGGGCGACGGCCAAGGTCATGCGCTCCTGGGCCTCGGAGATGAGGATCTCCCAGGGGTCGAGGCCCGCGTACTTGAGAGGAGCGCGGGACAGGTCGAGCCGCGCGCCGCCCGACGAGGTGCACAGCTCGCCGACCGACGAGCTGAGCCCGCCGGCGCCGTTGTCCGTGATGGCGTCGTACAGGCCCTGCTCGCGAGCCTCGAGCAGGAAGTCGAACATCTTCTTCTGCGTGATCGGATCGCCGATCTGCACGGCCTGCACCGGCGAGGACTCGTCGAGGCCGGCCGATGAGAACGTGGCGCCGTGGATGCCATCCTTGCCGATGCGCCCGCCGCACATGACGATGCGGTCGCCCGGACGCGCGGCCTTGGTGTGGGTGGGGCGCCCGGCCGAGGTCACGGGCATGCGTCCGACCGTGCCGCAGAACACGAGCGGCTTGCCGAGGAACCGCTCGTCGAAGATCTCCCAACCACGACCGTAGGGAATACCGGACTGGTTGCCGCCCTCGATCACGCCGCGGTGCACGCCGTCGCGGATGCGTCGAGGGTGCATCAGCCCGCGGGGCACCGGACCGTCGTGGTGCGGGTCGGCGAAGCAATAGCCCCATACGTTGTAGAGCAGGTCGGCACCCAGCCCGGTGCCGAACGGGTCGCGGTTGACACCCACGATGCCGGTCATCGCCCCGCCGTACGGATCGAGGGCGGAAGGCGAGTTGTGCGTCTCGACCTTGTAGACCACATGCACGGCGTCGTCGAACGCCACGACACCGGCGTTGTCGTGGAATACCGACACGAGCCAGCTGGAGCCGCGCTGCTCGAGCTGCTGCTGGCGAATGCGCTCGGTGGCGTCGCGAATGTGGGTCTTGAACAGCGACGTGAAGGTGACAGGCTCCCGGCCGGGCTCTCTGTACTCGATCGTCGCGTTGAAGATCTTGTGCTTGCAGTGCTCGCTCCAGGTCTGAGCCAGGCACTCGAGCTCCACGTCCGTCGGATCGCGCGTCAGCGACAGCTGCGCTCGCCTGGCCGTGACCTCTGGCCGCGCAAAGAAGTCGCGGATCGCCCTCATCTCGTCGAGCCCGAGGGACAGGATGCGCTCGCGCGAGATCCGCACGAGAGCCTCGTCGTCGCCGGACAGGTCGATGCTCTGCACGGACGGCACATGGGAGGTGCGGATGGCGGGCACGCTCGTATCGGGCGGCGAGGCGAGGTACTGGTCGCGGTCTGCGATCTCGAAGCGCTCGATGAGGGCGTTGGCGAGCAGGCCTTCGGAGATCGCGGTTGCCTGCTGGCGGTCCACGCCCGAGACGAAGTACAGGCGCGAGGTATAGACGGCGGCCTGGGGCTCGAGGGGTCGCGCGAGCAGGTCGCGCACCAGGGCCAGGGCGCTCTTGCCGACGGCGTCGGTGACGCCGGGGCGGAAGCCGACGGCGATGACGAAGTCGAAGGGCTCGGGAGCGAGGCGATCGAGGGCGCTGCGCTGGGTGACCGGGTCGGTGACGTGGCGGCGCACGGCCTCGGCCTCCTGTTCGGAAAGGGCGGCGTCGACCAGGTAGACGTCGAAGCTTCGGACGTTGGTGGCGGGGATGCCGAGGAACGAGCGGATGGTGTCGAGCGTTGCGAGCCCGCGCGGATCCTGCACGCCAGCGCGATAGCCGACCTCGATGCGAACGGTCATGGCGGCGTGGTAGCGGAAATCGGTGCGGGGATCGAGAGGCAGATGGGGTGGATGGCGGACAGCGCTCACGCGTGGGACGGGGCGGCGCCGGGCGATTCTCGTGCGCAGGGTTTGGAGCGCAAGACAGCCAAGCCCAGCAGCGCACTGACCACCACGACGTGGGCGAGGGCGGCGAGCCAGGCGCCGCGGATGCCCATGCCTTCGTGTTCGCCCAGCAGCCAGACCAGGGGGATGAACACGAACAGGCCGGAAGCCAACATCACGGCCGTGGGGATCGCCGTGTGGCCGGCGCCGCGCAATACCCCTTGCACGACGATCCCGAATCCGTCGAATGGCTGGTAGAGCGCGGCGATCAGTGCGATCGAGCCGCCGAGCGCCACCACCTCCGGTGTGGGGTTGAACGCGCGCATCAGCGGAATGCGGAACGCCGCGAGCGCCACGCTCACGACGCTCATGTAGGCCATGCCCACCGCCAGGGCGCTGAACGCGCTGCGTCGCGCCAGGTCGCGGCGTCGCGCGCCCATGTACTGGCCTACGAGGGTCGCTGCGGCGTTGCCGAGCGCAGCGGCGGGCATGAAGCACAGGCCGGTGACCTGGAACAGGATCGCGTGCGCGGCCAGCTCGTCGGCAGGACGCGTGCCGGAGTAGACGGAGAAAGAGGTCCACGCCACGGCCTCGAACAGCCAGGCCAGGCCGATGGGCAGGCCGGCGACCAGGAACTTTCGCAAGACCCGAGGCGGGGGGAAAGACCACGTGCGCGAGCCGTGGGCGCGCGATGCGCGGCCGAAGAAGTAGGCACCGATGTACAGCGCGCACTCGATCGACGACGCGAGCACCGTGGCGATGGCCGCGCCGGCCACACCCCTGGGCGTCAGGCCGAACAGGCCGAAGATCAGGACCACCGCGAGCAGCGCGTTGGCCACGTTGGCGATCAGCGACACGATCATCGGCGTGAGCGTGTTGCCGATGCCGCGCAGGTAGCTGGTGAGCACGAACGAGGTGAGCACCAGGGGCGCCGCGAGCATCCGCACATCAATGTAGGTCTGGGCGTAGGGGCGCACCGCGTCGGTCACGTGCATGGCGCGCAAGCCGATGGGCACCGCGCCGCGCAGGGCCAGCACGATCAGGGACATGGGCAGCACCAGCAGAAGGCCGGCTCGCACGTTGAGCGCGAGGTCGGGCTTGCGCGCGCCGTAGTCCTGGGCGACGAGGATGCCGGTGACGGTCATGGTGCCTGCGAACAGGCACAGCACGCTCCACCACAGCACGCCTCCGAGACCCACCGCGCCCTGCTCCGCGGTACCGACGCGCCCCATCAGGAAGGTGTCGACGACCCACATGAACGACTGGCTGAGGCTGGCGATTACGAGAGGAGCGGCCAGCACGGCGACCTCGCGGATGGATCCGGAGCGTGCGTGGACGCGAAAGCCGTGAAGGGAATCGGGCATGGGCCGAGCCGGGGCGATGCCGCGTTCAGCGGCGCGAAACAAGGCAGTTGCCGACGAAACGCTGGACGGCGTCGTAGTATTCGTCGCCGCCCGTGGAGAACGTGTCGTTGTGGTGAGCGCCGCGGATGGCGAGAAACTCGGCCGGGGGCGAGGTCGCATCGCGCAAGGCCTCTCCCATGCGGAAGGGCACGAGCTCGTCGTCCGTGCCATGTATTACCAGTCTGGGGACTCTGATGTCGCGGGCCTTGGCGAGGTTGTCGTAGCGCGTGCGGACCAGCCACGAAAGCCCGGGAATCGGGTACAGCACCCGGACCATGTCCGGAATGCTCGTGAAGGTCGAGATCGTGATCAAGCCGCACAGCTCGGGATGACGCCGCGCCAGCTCGTAGCTGACTCCTCCGCCCAGCGACTCGCCGTACAGCACCACCCGTCGCGCATCTCCAGCCCGACGAATGGCCTCGGCGAGCATCGCCTCGCCGTCGGCATACGTGCCCTGCTCGGACGGGCGTCCCTCGCTTCGTCCGTAGCCGCGATAGTCGTACAGCAGGACGCCCAGGCCTCGGTGCACCAGGGGCGCCACGCCAGCGGGACGAAGAGAGACGTTGCCGCCATTGCCGTGGCTGTACAGAAGCCAGGCGGCGTCACGGCCGGCTGGGGGCATGGCCCAGCCGTGCACGCGGATGCCGTCGGAGGTGGTGGCCCAGACGTCCTCGTAGCCCAGGTGGTCTTGCGCAGGCGTGTCCGCCAGGATGCGGTCCGGAAAGTAGATGAGCCTGCGTTCGAGGGACATTTCGAGCGGCGGAGCGGCGGCCAGCGCGAGCCCGATCGGAACGAGCCACGCGAGCTTGCGACGGGACCACACGGGCATGGGGGGAGCCCAGTAAAGCACAACGCGCGGCGCGCGCCACGACGCGTCCATGGTCCCTGTTCCATCCGAAGGCAAAGCAGACTAAGGGGGGAAAGCCCTGTCGTCGCGCGAGGGCCGGATTTTCGGCGGACGGCACGGGGTTCGCCCTCAGGGCTGAAGACGGCGGAGGACCGATGTCGAAAGAACCTTTCCGACCCTATGTAGCCGAGAAGACCACGCTCAAGGAGTTCTCGATCGCGGCGGTGCTTCTCGGTCTGGTGATGACGGTAATCCTGGGTGCGGCCAACGCGTACCTGGGATTGCGGGCGGGCATGACGATCGCGGCGACCTACCCGGCGGCGATCATCGGCATGGCCGTGCTCAAGCTGCTCAAGGGATCGATCTTGGAGGAGAACATCGCGCGGACGGTGGGATCGATCGGCGAGTCGATCGCAGCCGGCGCGATCTTCACCATCCCGGCGTTCGTGATCTCTGGGTCCTGGAAGGACTTCGGGACGTTCGAAGCGTACCTGCGCTCGAGCGCGTTGATGATCGTGGGCGGCCTGCTCGGCATCTTCTTCGTGACGCTGCTGAGGCGAGTGATGGTCAACGATCCGGACCTGCCGTTCCCCGAGTCGGTGGCTGCCTCCGAGATTCACAAGGCCGGGCAGTCTGGCGGCGGCGCTGCCAAGAACCTGTTCGTGGCAATGGGCGCAGGCGCTGCGGTCTACCTGTTGGGCGCCCTGAAGGTCTTCTCCGCCTCGCGCGACTTCATCATCAACGTGGGCGAGGTCGGCAAGAGCGTCATCCGCCTGGGCATCACCAAGACCGCGCCCACACTCAAGGCCGGCGGCGTCGCGACCTTCGCCGCACCCGCCGTCAGCCCCGCGTATCTGGGCGTGGGCTACATCATCGGCCCGGAGCTCGGTGCGCTGAACTTCGCCGGAGGTCTGCTGGCTTGGGGTCTGTTCGTGCCGATGTTCATGTACCTGCTGGGCCCCGAGTTCGTCGCCAACCACGCACCGCTCGACGCTCACGGCGCGCCGCAGGCCCTGAATTGGGCCGGGCAGGCAGATCTGGTCTGGAAGTTCATCGTGCGGCCCATCGCGGTCGGCGGCATGCTGGTCGGCGCGGCCAACACGCTCTTCAAGATGCGCAAGAGCCTGGCCACAGGCATCAAGCGATCGGTCTCCGACCTCAAGAAGACCGCCGCCGGGCCCAGCGCCGGTCAGGGCGAGGAGCAAGTCGGACGGCTCGATCGCGACCTCAATATCAAGGTCGTGGGCATCGGCCTGATCCTGGTCGTGCTCGCGATGGTCGCCGTCTACTTCTGGTTCTCCGGCAACATCGTCGCATCGGTGGTCGCGGCCGTGGTCATGGCCATCACCGGGTTCTTCTTCGGCGCCGTGTCCGGCAACCTGGTCGGCACCATCGGCTCGTCCAACAACCCCGTCTCGGGCCTGACCCTGTCGACCTTGATCATCGCCGCGCTGCTGATGGTCATCATCGGCGTGTCCGGCTCCTCGGGCGTCGTGGCGGTGCTGGGCGTGGCGTCGGTGGTGTGCGTGTCGTCGGCCGTGGCTGGCGAGATGCTGCAGGACCTGAAGGTCGGCCACCTGCTGGGCGGCACGCCTTGGAAGATGCAGGTCGGCGACATCCTGGGCGTGATCGTGGCGGGCGGGGCGATGTTCTTCCCGCTGTACATCCTTCACTCCGCCAACATCGCGCAGGGCGGAACCGGCTTCGGCGACAGGGCTCTTCCCGCCCCGCAGGCGGGCCTGATGGCCGGCCTTTCGCAAGGTATCGTCGGCGGCGAAATGGCCTGGCCGCTGGTCGTGGTCGGCATCATCATGGGCCTCGCGCTCGTCATGGTGAAGGTCAAGAGCCCCATGCTCGTTGCCGTGGGCATGTACCTTCCCCTCGAGACCACCTTCGCCATCTTCATCGGCGGCATCATCCGCTGGATCACCGACCAGATGGCGAAGAAGCGATCGCTCAACGACGCGCAGCGCGCACGCACCGAGAATGCCGGCGTGCTCGTTGCCTCGGGGCTGATCGCGGGCGAGGCGCTGATGGGCCTGCTGGTCGCCGGCTACGTGTTCTTCACCAAGGGCGCGCTGCCGCCGTTGGAGTGGGCCGGCTCCAACTGGCTCGCCGTCCTCGTGCTGATCGGCCTGGGAGCCTTCCTCGTGCTCAAGCCTCTCAACAGCGCAGGCAAGCCCGACGAGCCTCCGCCTCCGCAAGCCGTCGCCTGACAGCCTGCCCGCCTTCGCTCTCGGTCATTCTCGTCCAGCTCAGCGGCCCCGGCGGCTGCCGTCGCGCCGCCGTGCCACGAGCATCGCGGCCGCGCACGCGATCGCCCCAAGGCCCCCCGGCACATCGCGGTGCGACCCGCCGGTCGAGCAAGCACAGCCACTCGGCTCGCCGCTCGAAAGTGCAGCCACCGGCGCCGCACCCGACGCGGCAGCATCGTGCCCGGCTTCCGGCGCGGCGGCGTCCGGCCACAACGGCGCATCCGCGGACGATGGTGCGTCCGCTTCCTCCTGCGCATCCTCGGAGCTCGACGCCTCCGGCACGGGCTCGGGGCCGGACTTGGGGTGGCAGACGTCGGGCGTGCCCACCGGCATGACATCGCAGCTCTCGCAGTCCTGCTTCTCGAGCGTGCCGTTGTTGCAGCGCCACACTTCGGTGCCGTCGTTGGTGCAGTTCCACAGCGACCAGGCGTCGTTGCATGCGCAGGTTCCGCCCAGCATCTCCATGTACTGGCACCACTGCCAGTGATAGCCCGGATCGGTGTGGTGGCTCGCCCCGCCGTAGTTCGTGTCGCTCTCGCACGCGTCGAGCCCGGCGCTGCACGGCGGCGAGCTCTCGGGGATGGCGTTGCCGTTCGGTACCTGGTAGTGCCCGATGATGTGCGCCCGGTCGAGGGGGATGGTCCACCGGGTTCGAATCGACTTCACCAGCTCCACGCTCTTGTCGTACAGGGCAGTCGCATAGCCGTTCGGGTCACTCACGTAGCCCACGTGCTCGATGCCTATCGAGCGTGTGTTGTAGTACCAATTGCCTGCCTGCCACGCGGTGTCGTACTCGCTGACGAACTGCACGACGCGCGAGCCGTCGGCGTCCACCAGGTAGTGGGCCGACTTGCCCGTGTCGTTCTGCAGCGTGGCGAGGCTCGCGTCCCAGCCGCCCTCGGTGTCGTGGATGACCACCATGTTGACGGCGGCGTTGCCGTCGGGCCTGCCGGGCGTCCACTTGTTGGCCTGCGGGGTATCGACCCACGTCGCTCCCGGGAAGTCCGGCGTGGCCAGGGTCTGCAGGCCGGGCGGCGGCATGAACAACGACGCGGGCAAGCCGGGATGCGGAGCGATGCGCACGACCTCGCCGTCGCGGGCGGGGAAGTCGCCGCCGCTTCGCAGGATCCGATACACGCGGGCGACATAGTCCTGTTGCAGGGCCGTGCCGCGGAGCCCGCTGAGCTCGGCCACGGTGCTCGCCCAGGAGGCGAGATCGGAGGATTGCGCGCCATGCTCGCGTCCAAGCCGGGAGAGCACGGCCAGGCCCGCCTCGGTGCCCAGGTCCGTGTCCGCGCGTAGCTGCAACTCGGTGCGTCCGAGCAGCTTCGCGCCCTGCGCCAGCGAGTCGAACGCGCCGTGCCGAAGCTCGAGGATCCCGGCGACCGGCACGGTCGCATCCGGATCGGGCGATCGCCAGGCCGGCAGCGTCAGACCTCCTTCGACCGCGGCGATGGCGAGGGCCAGGTCGGCGGGCACGTCGTAGGTGGCAGCGAGGCGGTCCACCTCGGCGGCCACGGGGCCGGCCGGCTGCGGGAGGTCGTCGCTGGCGGGAGCACAGGAGGCGAGTGCAAGCAGGGCAACAACAGGAGCAAAGTGCTTCATGGGGCTGAGGGGATGATACACGCGCCGGCGGCTGCCGGCGGGGCGATCGAGGGCGGGGCGGCCGGAGCCGGGCTACCAGCTCTTGACCTTGTCGTAGATGACGAAGTTCGGCGCGATGTCGACCGGGATGCCGGAGCCGAGCGAGCCGAGCGCTTTCTGCATCTCCGGAGTGACGACGGCGTACTCGTCGAGGAACTTCTTGGCACCGTCGTAGTCGCCGTGGCCTTCGATGGTCAGGTACTGCTTGGCGAGGTCGCGCACGGCGCCCTTGATTTTGGCGAAGTCGATGGCGTAGCGGCCGGCGTTCTTGTCGTAGACGATGCCGCCCTTCTTGGCGATGTAGTTGAACGAGGCGACCGCGGCGCGGCCGTGGGCCTCGTTGACGCCGAAGCGCACCTGGCGGAACACGGTGGCGAGGTAGGCCACGTAGATCTGCTTCTCGTAGGCCTTGGGCAGCACCTTGGTGTCGATGAGGTACTGGGCGCTGACCAGGCCGGCGATGTCGGCCTTGGCTTCCTCGATACCACCGTACAGCTCCTTGAGCGCCTTCTGCACCTCGGTCGTGGTCCCGTCGGCGTTCTTGAGGATGCCTGGCCCGAGCCCGTGCGCCACCTCGTGCATCAGGATGTAGGAGAACATGGCGTCGAAGTTCAGCTCCTTGCGCATGTCGTCGGTGAGCACGCGCTCGGCGATCGGCTGCACGATCCGGTCGAACTTGCCGCGCAGCACGTTCTTCATCATCACCTTCTTCGAGCCCTTCTCCTTGCGCACCTGCTCGTCGTTCGGCAGGTTGTAGGCCACGGTCTGCACGCCTGCCTGGCCCGAATTGCACAGCAGGTGCACCACGTCGATCGGCGAGCCCTGGTTGCGGCCCATCATCTTCTTGCGAACGTCCTGCGGGATCGGCAGGTTGTTTTCCAGGGCGTCCATCTTCTTGCCGACGCTCTCGAGCTTGCGCGACTCGTCCTGATCGCGCACCGAGATGAACGACTCGAAGCTGGCCTTCAGGCCCTCGAGCTGGTCCGCGTACGTCTCATAGGGGCCGATGGTGACCTCGAAGGGCCCTTTGACATCCATCCAAGCCTTGTCGCTGTCGCGGTAGTTGTTGGACAGGAACGCGTCGGCGCGCATGTCGAGGAACTTCTTGAGCGAGGGCTCGCGGGCGAGGGCAGCGGCCTCCTTGAGCTTGGCGGCCAGCACCGTGAGCCTGTCCTTGTAGGCCTGCGAATAGGGCACGGCGATCAGGTTGGGGCCGTCGCGGCGAATGACCGTGAAGAAGTCCAGGAACGCGTCCTTCTGGGCGGGGTGAGCCGCGACCCACTGCTCGAACTGCGCCTTGGTCAGATCCGGCGGGTAGAAGGTGCCGCCGGGCGGACGCTTCTCGGTGCCGACGAACGGCTCGTCGTGATCGAGGGCGTCCCAGGGGCCGGACATGATGTCGAAGTAGCGCAGGGCCGTGGCCTTGGTCGGGTCGGCGGCGAGCTGGGCGCGCATCGCCGGGATGTTGGGATCGATCTGCTGGACATACAGGTCCTGCACGAGCTGGTTGATCTCGACCAGCTTCTTGATGAGCGGGTGATCCTCGGCCGGGATCATGGCGTCGTCGAAGGTCATGTCGAGCGGAGCGAAGCGGGCGAGGCGCTGGTCGATGTCGGGCACGACGCTCAAGGTGGAAGGTGGCTGATTGAAGTCGACGAGGTCGGTCATGGCAGGGGGCTCCGGGGGCATGGCGGGCGGAGGCGGAATCTTGGGCTCGGCCGCGGGGCCGCCGCAGGCAGCCAGCAGCGCGCCGAATGCGCAAAGGGCGATCAGGCGAGATCGAGACATCATCAGCTCCTTGGGCGTTTTCGTTGGGCCGGCATTCCAACTCCCGGGGACTCGGCCGTCAAGGGTGAGGCGGCACCGATGCGTGCGCGGCTGCGGGTTGCATCGGGCGCGCTTCGATGCGATGGACCTGCTCTCGCGGCGGTAAGCACCGCCCGCGCTTCGCAGGAGGATCCCCATGAGCAGCCCGATCGCCACGCTCCAGCCCGAGTTCATCTGGAAGCACTTCGACGCCCTTCGCCAGATCCCGCGCGCATCCAAGAACGAAGCCGCCGTGCGAGAGCACGTCAAGAAGTGGGCCGCCGGGCGTCGCTTCGAGACCGTGCAGGACCGGGCGGGCAACCTGTGCGTGCGTGTCCCGGCCACCAAGGGACACGAAGGCGCCCGCACCGTCATCCTGCAGGGACACCTCGACATCGTGGCCGAAAAGAACAAGAACTCGGCCCACGACTTCGACAAGGACCCGATCCAGATTCGCGTGGACGGCGACTGGGTGGTTGCGGACGACACCACGCTCGGCGCCGACAACGGCATCGGCGTGGCGACGGCCATGGCGTGCGCCGATGACCCCGCGGTGGTTCACGGCCCGCTGGAGCTGCTGTTCACGATCGACGAGGAGACGGGCCTGACGGGCGCCACGGAGCTGGATGGCACGATCCTCAAGGGCCGCACGCTGTTGAACCTGGACTCGGAGGAAGACGGTGCGCTGTTCGTGGGGTGTGCGGGCGGCTGCACCACCGAGATCAGCTTCGCGCTTTCGCGAGCGTCCGTGTCGGGCTCGTGGGCGGCGTTGCGGGTCGAGGTCACCGGGCTTCGCGGCGGGCACAGCGGCCTGAACATCCACGAGAACCGCGGCAACTCGATCAAGATCCTGGCCCGCGTGCTGCACGCCTGGATGCAGAAGCACGACGTGCTCGTCGACTCGTTCGACGGCGGCAACAAGCACAACGCGATTCCGCGCGAGGCCGCCGCCGTGGTGCTCGTGCCCGCGTCGTTCGCGGCCGAGGCGGTGGCGATCGCGGCCGATCAGCACAAGCAGATCATCACCGAGTACGTGACGATCGATCCGGGGCTGCAAGTGACCGTGACGCGCATGGACGCGGTGCCGGCCAAGCCGGGAACGGCGGGCGACTCGAAGCGGCTGATCGCCATGCTCCTGGCGATTCCCCACGGCGTCATCAGCATGAGCCGTGACATCGCGGGGCTGACCGAGACGTCGACGAACCTGGCGATCATCAAGACCGAGGGCGACAAGCTGGCCATCACCACCTCGAGCCGATCGTCGGTGGCGGCGGCGTTGCGGGCGGTGCTCGATCAGAACAACGCGGTGCTGCGTCTGGCGGGCGTGCAGTACGAGGAGGTGGGGGCGTATCCGGCGTGGCAGCCGAACATGAAGTCGCCGCTGCTGCAGGTGTGCAAGCGCTCCTACAAGGGCCTGTACGGCAAGGAGCCGAAGGTCACGGCGATCCACGCGGGGCTCGAGTGCGGCATCATCGCGGACAAGGTCGAGGGCGAGGTGGACATCATCTCGTACGGGCCGCAGCTCGAGGGCGTGCACGCGCCGGGCGAGAAGGTGAGCATCTCGTCGGTGGCGCGGTTCTGGGACTTCCACAAGAAGGTCTTGGCCGAGCTGGCGTGAGCGGACATCGCGGTCCGAGGCGGCCGCCCGGCAGCTGACCTCAATCCGAGGCGCGGGCGGCCGGCGCGCGTAGCATCCCTTGTGCGACCGCCCCGCATCGGGCGACCATACCCACATGAACAGGCCGAGCGACGAGCCGGGACGTCCAGAGCTTTCGATCGTTGTGCCGGTGTACAACGAGGAGCCGGTCATCGCGGAGCTCGACAAGCGCTTGCGCGCGACGCTCTCGAGCCTCGGAATGACGTGGGAGGCGATCTTCGTCGACGACGGGTCGACGGACCGGTCGCTGCAGCTGCTCACGGCGTTGGCCGCCGAGGAGCGTGGATACCGAATCATCGCTCTGTCGCGCAATTTCGGCCATCAGATCGCCATCACCGCCGGCCTCGATCACGCGTCCGGCGACGCGGTGGTGGTGATGGATGCAGACCTGCAGGACCCGCCCGAGGTCGTGGCGGAGATGGTTGCGCGCTGGCGCGAGGGGTTCGACGTCGTCTACGGCGTGCGGCTGGCGCGAGAGGCGGAGACGATCTTCAAGCGGGCGAGCGCCGCGCTGTTCTACCGGCTGACGCGGCGTGTTGCGGGTATCGACATCCCGGTGGATACGGGGGACTTCCGGCTCATGGGCCGCAACGTCGTCCTGGCGCTGCGTGGCCTGCGCGAGACGCACCGGTTCGTCCGCGGGCTGGTCGTGTGGGTCGGCTTCAAGCAGACGGCGGTTCGCTACAAGCGAGAGGGGCGATACGCCGGGTCTACCAAGTACCCCCTGACCAAGATGGTTCGGTTCGCGGTGGACGGCATTACGTCGTTTTCGGTCGTGCCGCTCCGCGTCTCCTCGTATCTGGGCGTTGCGTCGGGGGTCGTGGCTCTCGCCCTGGCGGGGTGGGCTCTGTACACCAAGTTCTACGTGCGGGGAGTCGTGCAGGGATGGACCTCCATGCTGATCGTGATCAGCCTCGTGGCGGCGCTGCAGTTCTTCATGATCGGGGTGCTGGGCGAGTACGTGGGCAGGATCTATGAAGAGGTGAAGCGCCGGCCGCTGTACGTGATTCGCGAGCGGACCAATCTTCCGCAGGGAGTGCGCGACGCAAGCCGTCAAGGCGATCGGCACCTCGAGGCGACCCCCGGCTCGGCGCAAGGCGGTGCGGCCGGGGCGAACGCTCAGGCTGGTGACCAGCTCGCCTGATGCGTTGCCGGGCCGCCGCCCCGTCCGGGGCAGTATCGTGGTTCCTTTTTTCCCCCGCGCGCCTAGCCTGGACGCCCGGCTCGCGCTAGGAAGTGGGCCATGTTCGCGCCGGACGAAGACCGTGAACGCCGCCTGCGGGAAGCGTCGTTCCACGATCAATGGGCTGCATCCCTGGACTTGGACAAGACCCTGGTCGACGAGACCTTCACGTCCATCTCCGCCATGGAGAACCAGTTCATCCTGACGCAGTTCGGCGACCTGAAGGGGGCGCGGATTCTGGACTACGGCTGCGGTGCAGCGGAAGCCGGCGTGTACTTCGCCAAGCTCGGCGCTTCGGTCGTTGGTATCGACGTATCGCCTGGGATGCTCGAGTCGGCGCGCACGCTGGCTGGTCTGCATGGCGTGAGCATCGAAACGCGCCGGGTCGATGGCGACAGGCTTCCGGCCGATGACGCCGAATTCGACCTGGTATACGGCAACGGTGTCTTGCACCACGTCAACCTCGAGGTCGTCAAGCCCGAGCTGGCCCGTGTGATCCGGCCCGGCGGCACCGGCTGCTTCATCGAGCCGCTGGCTTACAACCCGGCCATCGACGTGTATCGGCATCTGGCGAATACGGTTCGCACGCGCGACGAGCGGCCCCTGACGTTCGACGACATCGAGTCGCTGGCAACCTGCTTCGAGCAGGTGGCTCACCGCGAGTTCTGGTTCCTGACCTTGTCCGTGTTCCTCAAGTTCCTGCTGGTGGATCGCGTGCACCCCCGCAAGGAACGCTATTGGAAGAAGATCTACACGGACGCCCCGCGCATTGCCTCGTGGTTCGCACCCCTGCGGCGCATGGACGACGCGCTTCTCGGTCGATGGCCCGCTTTGCGATCGCTCTGCTGGACAACGGTGATCACGGCCAAACGGCCCAGGGCCTCGTGCCTCGGAGGCCGTGGAGCGGTCGAGCCGGGCACGGCCGGAGCCGGGTGAACATGGCCCAGGGACTCACGCTCGCCCACCGACGCGTCGATCCCGACCACCCCGTGGCGCACGGCGCCTTGACCGCGACGCTGCTCGCCGCCGAGGGGGCGGCTCTTGGGTTGTTCCTGCAGAGCGCGAGGCTGCGCGGCCTGTCGGACGCCGTGCTCCACAACGAAATGTCGGCCGGAGACCGGGTGCGGCTCCTTCGCTGGACCTTCGCGGGGACCGCGACTCCCCTGCTGATCTTCGGGATCGTCCTCTTGATTTACCGGCAGCGCGCGTTCGCCGCATCCCGCCGCGTCGCCGACATCCTGTCCCCGTTGCTGGTCGCCCTGGCCGTGCCGGCCCTGTTCGTCTACAAGCCCTGGCACGCCGAGCCGCTTCCCTTTCTGGTGCTCCTGGCGGCCGCCGTGGTGGCCACCGAGCACCTGGCCCGCCGATCCCTGGCGGCGATTCCCCCCTGGCTGACCGACGCGCTTCGGCCTGCGCGCCCCGTGCCCGCTGCGGTGAGCCGCTGGGCCCCGCTGGCTGCGGTGGTCCTCGCGGCCCTCGGATACACCCTCTTCACGGCGTACTTCACCATCCTTGCGCATCACAAGCTGCGGACTGCGAGCTTCGACCTCGGGATCTACGACAACCTGATGTACAACGCCCTGCACGGGGCACCGTTCCGCTCTCCCGTGCTGTTCGGCCCGGACGGCGGCAACTACCTCGCAGGGCACGCCGAGTTCGCGATGCTCCTTTTCACTCCCATCTACGCGCTGCATCCTGGCGCGGAGACGCTGCTCGTTCTGCAATCGGTACTGTTGGGGTTTGCCGCCGTGCCCCTGTACCTGTTCGCCGCCACGCAGGTTCCTCGCCCAACGGCGGCCCTGATGGCCATTGCCTACCTGCTCTTCGCACCGATGCACGGCCCGCACTTCTACGACTTTCACTGGCTGCCGTTGGCGATCTTCTTCCACTACTGGCTGTACTACGGAATTGCTGCGAGGCGTTGGTGGCTCGTGGGCGTGGTGGTGCCGATCCTGCTGGCGATTCGAGAGGACGTGGGCGTGGGGCTGGCCGTGCTCGGCGTATTCCTCCTGTTGACGGGCGCCAGACCCAAGTTCGGCGCCGCCCTCGCCGTCGTGTCGGCCGCCTGGTTCGCCTTCTTGCGTTTCTACCTCATGCCGGCGGCGGGGGACTTCTGGTTCTCCGACCTGTACAAGGACCTCGTTGCGCCCGGCTTCGAAGGCTACGGCGGTGTGGTTCGCACCCTGCTGACCAATCCCGCGTACGTGCTCACCACGCTGCTTCACAAGGGCAAGCTCGTGTACGTGCTTCACATGCTCGTGCCGGTCGCCTTCCTCCCCCTGCGCCGGCCGGCGCTGCTGCTGCTCCTCATCCCCGGCGCGTTCTTCACCATCTTGACCACCGGCTATGAGCCCACGATCTCCATCGCGTTCCAATACACCGCGCACTGGATTCCCTACCTGTTTGCCGCTTCCGTGCTCGGGCTGCGGAGCCTCTCCCAGATCAGCGTCACACACCGCCGCGCCGCGCTGGGCGCCCTGGGCCTCGGTATCGCCAGCCACAGCTACGTCTTCGGAGCCGTGCTCCAGCACCATACCTTCGAGGGCGGATTCGCCAAGATCCAGTTCTCCTACAGCCAGGAGGAGCGGCAGCAGTACGCCGACTTGCGCAGGCTGCTCGCCCTCATCCCCCCGAAGGCATCGGTCGCCGCCACCGACAGCCTCGTTCCCCACGTCTCGGCCCGATCCCTGATCTTCGCCCTCCGAGGGCAGCACGGCGACGCCCAGTACCTGCTCATCGATCGTCGGCAGCTCACGTTCTGCGATACCACCAAGACGCTCGATGCGGCGTTTGCCCGCAACAAGTACGGTCTGGTGGAGACTGCCGGCAAGAACTTCTTCCTGTTCGAGAAAGGCGTCGAATCGCCCGGGACCGCGGCGGCGATGAGGGAGTTGGGAATCGGCCAAGCCAAGCGACAGCAGCCATGAATGCAACGCACCCCGTCCAGAATCCTGCCGAACCATCTGCCAGCGCCGCTCCGGTGCCCAGGCGTTCGCTGCCGCGCCGCGCGTGGGATGCGATGCTGCTGACTGGACGCTTGAACGATGCCCGGCAACGGCTCGCGTCGACCACGCCGGACGGTCGCCGCGCGCTCAGCCGCGCATTGCACCTCATGGAGGCGGTCGACAGGCTTCACGACCCCGTCGACCCGCTGTCCACGGGCAGCGGGGACGACGTCGCGATGTTGCTGTGCCGCGATGCGGTGCTGTGGGCCTTGCGCGCCCGTGGCATCGACGCCGAGTCGCTGCAGGCGGCGTGGGACAGCGCCGACTCGGCCATGCTTCTGCAAGCAGCCGGACCGGACCCGGACGTGCTGCGAGGCGTTCGGGCGTCGTTGCTGCGGCCATCCTCGGAGGATGCGCTTGTGGACCCGAAGACGCTTCACCGGGACGTGGAGCTTGCGAGGGAGCTCTTTCGCGGTCTGGTTTCGGGTCTGGTCGAGGCGCCGCGCCGGGTGAACAGGCTCCGGCTGTTGCGTTTTCTCATCGTGTCTGCCACGGTCTTGCTGGTGCTCGGGGCGGTCGCCGTGCCCTCGGCGTTCGCGATCCGGGCGGCGCTTCGCAGACCGGACTTGGCGCCCACCGCCACGTGGCGCACCAGCAGCGTGTACCCGGGCTACAACCCCAAGACCCGAGTCACGGACGGGCACGCCACGGACCTGTTCTTTCACACGGCCGAAGAGCAGAATCCGTGGATCGAGTACGACCTGGGCTCCCACAAGACCATAAGGGAAGTCGTCGTCCGCAACCGGACCGATTGCTGCGGAGGACGGGCGGTGCCGCTGGTGGTGGAGGTCAGCTCGGACCGGGTCAAGTGGACGCAGGTTGCCCGGCGCGACGCGGAATTCGGTGTCTGGTCGGCGAGCTTTGCCCCTGTCGAGGCCTACTACGTTCGCCTTCGCGTGGATCGGAAGACCTGGTTCCACCTCGAAGGCGTCGAGATCCGTTGAGCAGGACCAACAGCTCCCGACTGCGGACCGTGTGAGGAGAGGCGCGCCTGCGGTCAGGGTAGTTGCTTGTTCGAAGGGGCCGGCACGCGCACCCACAGCTCCTGCTTGCCGCGCTTCGCGGCCATCTGCAGGCCGTCGAACAACCCTTTGGGCGGCACACGATGGCACGTGGGATCCGAGACCACGAACCCGGCCCGCCCGATCAGTGCTGCAATGGTGTTGCCCTTGGCGTCGTCGAGCGGCGTCCTCGGCGGCGGATACTCGGCGTCCGCGTGCTGGCCAGCCCCGGGCACGCGCATGGCCTTTCGGTCGTACAGGCCGGGCTGGTAGCCGGTGCACCCCAGGTACAAGACCAGCTCGGAGAGCTCGTCTCGGGGCGCCTCGTCGGGAAGGCGGCAGAGCACCAGGCCCGGATACTTCTTCGGATCCTCGCACAAGCGGAAGGCTACGCCGTAGAAGGCCAGGTCTCCGGCGATGCTGTCGACTCCGCGGGAGTTGCCGGCCCACCAGAGTAGGTGGGTGATTCCCATGCCCTTGAGAGCATCATGGGCCGCCTTGAGCGTGGGATATTGCCCGTAGGAGATGCCGCCCTGGAATCCGGGCCAGTCGTTGACCGAGGCCGAGCGAAGGCCGGTGTGGGGGTGAAGCTCGTGTACCAGCACCACGGAGCCCTTCGGCAGATCCCTGCCCACGTCGTACAGGCCGCCATACGGGTGCAGGCGCTCCTTGTACTTCTTCTGGTAGCCGGTGGCGACCATGTCCGCCGCGTACTTCACGGGGGCCGTGTGGATCATCGTGTGGGTCGGGATGAAGTAGACGTCGCTGCCCCAGATGCCCTGCAAGGCCGCGATGAAGATGACGAGTCCCCGCGCCAGCAGGCCGGAACGCCAGGCCAGGATGATGATGGCGGCGGTGGACGCGACCATCCACGGAACCAATGCCTGCAAGTAGCGGTCTTCGTGGTGCACCCAGAACCACAGGGCGATTCCCACCCAGCTCGAGACCACGACGCCCCAGATTCTCTTGCCGCCCTTGAGAAAGGGCAGCGCGAAGACCAGCAGCGTGAACAGGAAGCCGAAGACAGGCACCTTGCCATGGAAGGCGCCCCAGTCGTGGGGCTCGAAGGCGAAGGTGAACAGCACCTTCACGGTCTCCCACAGCTCCTTTCGCAGCGGGCCCGTCGGCACCCACATGTTGTCCACGAGCTGGCTGCGATAGAAGAAGGCGGTGTCGGGGGTCCACGGCCGGACGGCGAAGTGCTGGTAGAGAACGGGGTAGACGGGATCGCCGTACCACAGCCAGTTCTTGAGCCAGTGGGTGGCGGTGACCCCGAGCCCGACCAGGGCGAAGGTGCCGATGCCGGCGGCGATCCGGGCGGGCCGCTCGATGGTGAGCCGAAGGCGCCGCGCGAGCAGGCTTCTGGCAAGCAGATAGGCGCCGCGCAGCAGGGCAGCGGCGATGGGGAAGACGGCGACGGTGGCCGCGGTGTACTTGGTGAGAAGGGCCGCGGAGATGAGCGCGGCCAGCACGCCGGCGCGCGCGGGTGTGAACTCCTTCCAGGCGCGCATCAAGGCCAGGTAGGTGGGAATCGCAAAGAAGCCGGCGACATGGTCGGCGCCGGAGCAGAGGCTGGAGTCGTAGAGCATCACGCCCGGAAATAGGAACATGACGGCCCAGGACAGGGGCGCGCGGGTGCCGGGCAGGAGGCGACGCACCAGGGCGGGGATGGCCGCAAGGGTGAACAGGAAGAGCGTGAGCTCCAGCGTGGCGGCCTGCATGATGTGATCGAATACGGCCGTGTGCGGGAGCAGGAAGGCCCACGTATACAGGACCGATGCCAGGTGCGGCCCGGTTCCCGGGAACCAACCTTCCGGAAAGCGCGTGATGGCCCCCAATGCCGCATAGTGCTCGGCCAGGGGCAGGTGATACCACCGGGCGTCGTAGGCGACATTCTCGGGGTGGATGGTGTTGAACCACAGCATCACGACCGCGAGCACGCCCAGGCCGTGCAGGGGAATCCGCCAGAGAGGCTTGGCCCGCGGACCCTTGCGGCGCCAATACCGCACGTGACGCACGAGGCGCCGTGCGTACCGCAACAGGGGCCAGGCGCCGGAGACGGTCAGGGCCGCGGGGAAAGCCAGAGCGAAGGACCAGTGGAGCAGATGGGCCAGGCCGAACAGGAAGATGCCAAGGTAGAAGACCACCACGCCCAGCGCCATGCTGACCGCGACGTGCTCGCCGATCGGGGCGACGCGGCGGAACAGCAACTTCTGGATGCGGTGGCCCACGCTCAAGCAGGCGACCGAGAAGACGGCGCTCCACAGGAAGTAGGTGGAATACCGCCATACGAGCCACTCGGTGAAGGGATAGTGCTCGTTGGTGGCCATGACGAGCTTGGCGATCCCCAGCGCCAGCACCAGGAGCAGAAGCGCGTAGCGAGCCCGGCGCATCCAGCGATTCTCGAGCAGCCCGGCTAGCATGATCGCCTTTCCCGGTCCGTTCCTTGCGGCTCGAGCGTCATGATCAGATACAGCGCTCTGCCCTTGGTCGGGTGGGAGCGAATGACGGCGGACTCCCGCACGAACCAGCCGGAGCGGCGCGCCAACGCTTCATAGGCTTCCCGGCGCCGGCAGAACGCCCCGCGATCCAGCCACGCCAGCGCGTTGCTGAGTAGTTGACCGTCCAAATAGACGATGTCCATCGTCACCAACCGTGAGAGCTCCTTCGAGGTGCGCAGCAGCGACAGCAGGGACAAGGCCTGGTCGTCGGGCAGATGGTGCAGCACCCCCGAAAGCACAGCGAGGCTCGGCGCGGTTTCGGCGAGCATGGCCGCGTCCACGGTGCCGACGCGGAAGCTGACGCCCTCGCGCCGTGCGAAGCGTCCCCGGGCATGCGCTACCGCCGTGGCGTCCGGATCGACTCCGTAGTAGTGCGCAAACGCACGCAAGTGCCGCAGGGCGTCGCCCGTGCCGCATCCCACGTCGAGCACCACGTCACGCTCCGTGGCGCCGAGCTTCCGATAGAGGGGGCCGGCGTCCACGCCCCCGACGACCAGGGGACGCAGGTGATCGTAGACGAAGGGCCGTCCGAGAAGCCACGAATAGAAGCTCATGCGATCAAGGGCTGGGAGCATGCCATGCCGGGTGCGTCCGTTCAACACGTGCTTGCGGCCCGACGTGGGACGCAACCGTTGCGGGCTGGCCTATTCGTCCGGCGCGGCCGTTACCCGTCAGCCTCCTGCGCTTGTGCTCCGCCCTTGGGCGCCGTTGATTTCTCCTCGGCCGCAGGCAACGCAGCCTCCGGCACGCCGGCCAGATCCGGCGCGAACACCGGCTCCCGCTCGTTCCACGCATACCACGCTACCGGCGCCAGCATCGCCACCAGCCCAATCAGCAGCACCCAGCTCTCCTTCGTATACAGCACGTCCACCTGCCGCTCGGTCAGCGTGAAGTACAGCGCCACCGACATGGCCATCGACACCACCGCGATCCAACCGAACAGCTTGTTTCGCTCGTCCGTTCGGCTGGCGACCGCCAGGGGAAGCAGAAAGACGTAGTGACAGTAGTAGTTCGCCGGATAGAACACGAAGGGAATGAGGAACAAGCCGATGATGCCCGCCTGATCGAGCCGCTTGTTGCGCGCGGCCACCGCAGCCATCGCCAGCATCAGGCCGATCACCGCATAAAATATCGGCTTGCGCCGGTGCAGCGCCGCCAGTTGATAGCCCTGCCAGTCCGTCCACGGCTCGTCCAGATCCCGACGGAGCACCTTGTCGCCGGTCTTGTCCGGCTCGAAGGACACGATGGTGCGCAGGCCCAGGTGATTGACGTTGGGCTTCTCCTGGTGAATCTCGATCTTCTGGAACCAGTTGGCCCAGGAATCCCGGGCGCCGAACAGGGCGGACGACACGCCGACGAGCCCGACGACGCAGGCCACCACACCCACGCTCGCGAGCAGGAACGGCTTCTGGTCGCGGCGAAAATCGGAGATCGACGGGAGCCTGTGGTGCTTTCGCCACCGCTCGACGACGTACCAGATCGGGGGCACGAGCAGGAAGACGGCGGACAAGCCGGGGAAGCCGCGAATCAAGCCCGCATAGGCGAACAGGGCGCCGCCCAGCCACCAGCGCTTGCTCTTGAGGGCGCAGGCGCCCAGGCCCACGGCTACCATCCAGTCCATGCGCAGGGTCGAGCCCATCAGGTTCGTGCCGAACCGCGACAGATCGGTGGTGCCCCAGATGATCATCGTGACCAGCGAGGCGCGCGTGCCGAAGGTGCGCGCTATCGCGTAGAACATCACGGCCAGCAGCAGGGGATCGATCAGCGCGGCCAACGACAGCGTCAGCTCGCTGGCTTGCGCCCGGTGAAACAACAGCCAGGCGCTCAGCAGCCACACCGGCGTGGCGTTGCCGCCGTGATCCCGCAGGCTCCCCAAGTACCCCCCGCTGCCCATCACGTCCTGGAAGTACTTCATGTCCTTGCAGAACGCCTGCCACCGCGCCGGCGTGAAACGCTTGCGCACGTTCTGGATCTGGTCCATCACGTCGCTGGCGTCGGTCACCTGGTTGTTGGTCAGATCCCGGAGCCGCACCTTCGCCACCATCTCCGGCGTCACCCCCGGATTGTTGTCCAGGTAGGCGGCTACGCTCGCCAGGTACAGCCCGTCGAAGTGCAGCTCGTCGAAGTACTTGGCGACCGGAAAGTACACCCGCATGTCCCACGGGTGCACCAGCGTCGGACGATCCTTGGCCACGTCGCGGAACTGGGGCATTCCAAAGTGGTAGAAGCTGGCGACGGCCACGACCGCGCACGCCGCCAGCACGCCGGTGGTGAACTTGCCGTCCCGCTCCTCTTCCTTCGCGATCACGAAGTGATCCATGAGAAGCGCCACGCCCGCGATCGCCGCCACCACGGCTCGCATCAGCGTCTGCTCGCGCTCGTCGAGGGGCCAGATCTCCGCCATCTGCACGGCCAGATAGGCGCCCGCGGCAAGCGGCACGATCCCCAGCGCGTTCACCCACCTGGGCGAGCTGCGACGACGCAGCAGCAGATACGCAATCGCTGCCACGGCGAATAGCTGCATGCGCGTGCGCGCCTCTTCCGTCGACGACTTGCCCTGCTCGGCCAGCGGCCGTGCGGGCCAGTCCCTCGGACGCTTGGAGAAGAGCTGGACCTCGCCCACGCTGTAGAGGCCGTCACCCCCGGAGGCCGTCACTCTCACATAACGCCCCGTGGCGTCCAGGTTGTCCACGTCGCGCGTGAGCATGCCGCTGCCGTGCATCGGGCCCGCTTCCCACAGGCGTCTCCAGCTCGTGCCGTCGTCCGAGAGCCACAGCGCGTAGCGGTCATTCGCGTCGCCCTGCAGAGTCGCGCAGCACACGTGCGTCGGCGCGCCCAGATCCCAGTCGACATGAGCCTTGTCGGATGAGAGCACCGACGTGAGGTTGGTCTGCCACCGATCGCCTTCCACCGCGCCCAGGCCGTCGGTCATGCGCGACGGCCTCGTTGCGCCGGAGGAATCCTTGGGAGCGCGGCCGGCCAGCAGATCGCTCGACCCGGTATCCGTTTCCTGAGCCCGGATCTGCCGGTCCCAGCCCATCACCAGCAGCACCGACAGGATCGCCAGGACCGCCACGACCGCGCGGCTGCTCCGACGATCGCGCCGAAGCGCCGGCAGCAGACCCAACATGCGCGGCAGTCTGTCACCACGGCCTCGACCGCTGCAAGCCGTCGTGCCTCTCGCCCCTGCTCGCTGGTCCGTGTGGCTCATGAGCGGTTCGCTTCAGGTGGCTTCGCGGCGAATGCTCACTTGCAGCACGCCGACTCCTTCGACGTCCACCTCCAGCGTGTCCCCATGCACCAGCGGCCCCACGCCTTCGGGCGTTCCCGTCGCGATCAAGTCGCCGGCCTCCAGGGTCATCGCCTGGCTCAGGTGGGAAACCAGCTGGGCCACCGGGAAGATCATGTCGGCCGTGGTCCCGTCCTGGCGCACTACGCCGTTGACGCGCCCGCGCACGCGAAGATTGTTCGGATCCAAGCCTGTGACGACCTCGGGGCCAACAGGGCAGAACGTGTCGAACCCCTTGGCCCGCGACCATTGCCCGTCACTCTTCTGCAGGTCGCGCGCCGTGATATCCCCGACTGCCGTGTAGCCGAACACGTGGTCCATGGCCGATGCGAGCGGAATGCGACGGCCGCCCCGCCCGATGACCACACCCAGCTCGGCCTCGTGCTCCACGCGCTCGCTCTCGGGCGGCAGCAGCACCACTCCGCCCGGGTCGAGCAGCGAGCTCGGCGCCTTGAGGAACAGCAGCGGCAGCTTGGGTACGTCGGCGCCCATCTCCTTCGCGTGAGCCTGGTAGTTGCGCCCGATGCATAGGATCTTGCGGGGCGCCACCGGGCACACAGGCCTTGCCCCGCTCAGCGGCTCCTGCCGCCCGGACTCCTGTCCGCCCAGCCACGGCGCCGCTGTCAGCAACACCAGCCGATCGCCAGCCACCCGCGCGTACGCCACGGTCCCGTCGTCGAATGCGTATCGTCCGAATCGTTGGTGCAGGCTCATCGCGTTCTCCTTGCGGCACGCGCCGCACTCCGTGCGTAGCCTGTCCGGCCCATCCTGGGAACAAGGACCGTTCGGCTCCACGATGGTGAGCCGCACCACAGCCGAATCTACGGGTCGAGAGCGCGCTGCTCAGGGCTCGTAGCGCACGATGACCACTCGCGTGTCGGCTCCGCCGACCGCGAGCTTGGCGCCGGCTTCTCCCACGCCCAGGTCCAGGAAGCTCATCCCGCCGGCCTTGAGCGTCGCCGGCCGCTGCGACCACGGGACCCGCTGCAGGATCGGACCGCTCGCGCTCGCTCCCACCGTCCATTCGTAGCGCAGCGTCGGCCCGATGAATCCGCCCCACACCGGGTCGGCCACCGCGGCGCCCAGCTGATAGAGCGGATCCGATGCCGTCGCCGCCGAAACCTTGCTGCCGAGCGTCTCGACCAGCAACGCGGCCGCGAAGTCCGCGTACCACGATGCGAGCGGCCGCCCGTCGAGCGGGCCGATCCGCGCCCAGCCCGACGGCGCCAGCGTGAACGCGTCGACCTGGGCCGCGCCGCCGCTGTCGACCATCAGGCTCCCGCTGCCCTGCACGGTGAACCCGCCCGCCTGCTGCATGAAGTACTGCTGCACCAGCGCGCCATAGCCGTACGACGCCAGATTCACCGACGCGTCCTGCAGGTACTCGGAGGACGACAACCGCCACAGCGAGAACTCCGAGGGCTGCTCGAGCGCGGCGACCATCGGCGGCGCGAAGTACTGCCCGCTCCAGGCCATCGCCGCCGTCGCCAGGCCCTCGACCGCGTAGACGTCGTCGCCGATCGAAGCGGGAATCGACGCCGGATCTGCGAAGTAGGGCGCGAGCCGGCGGCCGAAGTAGACCAGATGCTGCGTCTCGTGGGCCAGGATCGCCATGAGCTCCGCTTCGCCCAGCCCGGCATTCAGGCCTTGCGAATACACGATCTCGCCGAAGTCGGTCTGCACGGCACCGGGCGCCGACGGGAACAACGTTGCCCTCGGAAACACGATCGCCGCGGCTGCCGCGGTCGGCAACACATCGGTGAACAGATAGTCGATGCGCCCGTTGCCATCGACGTCCGTTGGATCGCCCGACATGACCTTCACGCGCGGGATGACCGCGTCGTCCAGGCGCGAGAGCACGTCGCTGAGAAGAGAGTCCGGCAAGAGCGTGCCGGGCGCGCTGATGGTCTGGTCTTCCCACAGGTTGACGTACTGTCCGACCGCGCGAAGCTTGGCGGTCCGCACGAACACCACCGCGCCGTTCGTCGCCGGGTCGGGAACGTGGAACTCGCGCGTGTCGTCGGACCTGGTCCACATCGGCGCAGGCGCCCCGCCCGGGCTTGCGCGCGACTCGACCGGCGCGCGATAGTGGCGCACGAGCTCGAGCGATACGCACGCTCGCTGTCCGACCGACGTGAGCTTCGGCGGTGTCATGGCCGGCGGGTCGGCCACGTCCCCCACGACCTGCACGGGCAAGGCGTTCTCGAGGTCATTGGCGATCGAGGTGTCCACCACGGCAAGCGCGTAGCGGCCCGGGCCCAGCTCCAGCTCCGGCGTCTGTTGCTCCACGACCACGTCTCCGAACGGCGTGGCCGACGCGACGCAGTCCGCCGCCATGCAGACCTGGTTGGCCGAGCACGTCTTGGAAGGAGCCATCACCGTGCCGCTCGCGTCGCACGTCAGCACCGCCATGTGGTCGGCCGCGCATCGCCTATCCCCCGGCGTGCAGACGCGCGTGACGCACTTGGCGCCGGTCGGCGTCGTCACGCACGAAGCGTCATCCGCGCAAGGCAACGCCATGAATGCCAGCCTCGAGTCGGCGCATACGGAACGGCCCGGGTCCGTCGGACCGCCGTCGCACTTGGACTCGCCCGGGTCACAAGCCGGTGTCGCGCAGGAGCCGGTGGACGAATCGCAGACGAGCTCCCCCTCGCACGGTTGGCTCAGCCAGCCGGAGCCGTCGCTGCTGCAGGTCTCGCGGGCGGCCGTGCCCGGGCTGCCCGTGCAGCGCGTTGCGCCCGCCGTGCAGGACACCGCGTTCGACACACAGGTATTGGACGCCGGGGCGCACGACGAGCCGACCGGGCATTGGCTGGAGATCCAGCCGCGGCCGTCGGTCCGGCAAATCTCGAGGTCCGCGGGAGAGCCGTCGACACACCGTTGCGCGGCAGGTGTGCATGCGTCGCCGGGAATGGCCGGCTGCGTGTTGGTCTGTCGCGGGTTGTCGCTGCAGGCCGCCAGTACTGCGGGCAGCAACAGCGTCACGAGGCTCGTGACGCGCAGCGCGGACGATGGACCCAGCAGGGGTCGGGTTGCCATAAGCGCCTCCTCTCGAGCAAGGTTCCGGAGAATCGGAACAAGTGGCTCAAGGGTAGCACGCGCTAACCCTGCCGTCCGGCGCCGATGCCGCGACGCTCTTCGGGTCAGTTCTGCGTGAGCGGTGTGGGCATGAAGAGCAGCACGAACATCAGCAGCGAGCCAGCCGCCACCACGGTGCGCACGAGCCCCAGCTCGCCCGGCTCGGTCGGCGGGTGATCGCGGCCTCCGAAACGCTTGAGCACGAGCAGCAGCGCAAACCACACCATCCAGAAGCTCCCGCTCTCGATCGCCGTGCCCCACGAGCCGCCCAGCCAGAACCGGGCCCCGATGATCAATGCGCCCAGCCCCAGCAATCCCCAGTGCACCATGCGTCCGAGCTGGTTCTGCACCGGGCCGAACAGCGCATAGGCGATGTGGCCGCCGTCGAGCTGTCCGATCGGGATCATGTTGATCATCGTGACGAACAAGCCTGCCCAGCCGGCGAACGCGACCGGATGCAGGAACACGTCATAGCCGGCCGGGATCGGCCCGAGCGTGAGCCGCTTGAGCAGTAGGTACAGCAGGCTCTCGCCTTCGAGCATCCCGCCGCCGCTGGCTGGCCGCACCTGCGAATGCAGCAGGCCCCAGACCAGCACGGGCAGCGCCACGACCATGCCCGCGAGAGGACCGGCGGCGCCGATGTCCACCAGCGCCTTGCGCGACCGGATGCGCCCGCGCATCGAGATGACCGCGCCCATCGTGCCGAACGGGCTCAGCATCGGAGGCACCGGGATGAAGTACGGCAGCGACGCCGGCACCTTGTGAATCCGCGCGGCGATGTAGTGACCGAACTCGTGCGCCAGCAGGATCGCGAGCAGCGGCACCGCGAAGATCCAACCCTTGAGCAGCAGGTGCATGTCGAGCTTGTCTTCCGGTGTGGCGACCTGCACCGCGCCCGCACCGAACACCGTCACCACCGTGACCAGGAACAGCCCCAGGTTCCACGGCCAGCGCGGCCGAGGAGTCGTCTGCGCACCGTCCGCCGCGACCACGGGCTCGGGCATGCGGAAGTTCGAAGGACGTTCGAAGCGACGGTCGCTCGTTGGGAATCGGGGTTGCATCTCGTGGGGTGACTCAGCCGGCTCTGCCGCCGACTCGCAGAACATGGCGCGGAAACGGCCGGGCGCAACTCATGGCGCAAGGAGCTCGCGCCGGAGCGCGTCCGTTAGACGGTCGAGTTGCGGAGCCAGCTCGGCATCCAGCGTGCCCAGGTCGCTGACGATCCGCACGCACCCGCGTTGCCGCGCCATGTCCGATAGCACCTCCACGATGTCCTCCTCGACCGGCAGCGATGCCAGGTTCGCGCGCAGCACGTCGGCGTCGTCCGGGTGCGCCTCGATCGTGACGCGGCGGGCTCTGCGCAACGGCCGCATGGCCTCGCGCGCCAGCGCTGCCACCGTCGACGGCTCGACGCGCAACGCCTCGCCCAACAAGCGCTCGGCGAGCAATCTCGCCACCGCGATGACGCGCTCCTCGGCGTTGCGGTCCGCGGTCGCCTCCCGTGCCCGAAGCGCAATCCACGCGGACGCCAGTTTTGCCGTGGCCTGTTCGAGCCCCTCGCGACGTGCCTGCGCCACGAGCCGGTCACGCTCTGCTTGGGCCGCCTGCACGATGGACGCGGCCTCCGCGCGCGCCCGCTCGACCATGTTCTGCGCCGCGATTGCCAGATCCACGACCGCCTTGCTCTCGACTCGTCCCGACGGCATCCGCCGGGGCGTCGGTCCCGCGTCGGCCCCTACCGGCTCCATCCGCGCGCCCCCATGCACCACGCGTCCCCTGCGCACGGTCATCGCAATCCCCACTGTTCCAGCGCGAGCGCTACGTGCCCAAGCGACGCCGCGAGCGCGCGGGCTCGCGTCGGACGATCGCCTGTAGTCAGCGTATGCTCGATGCGTGCGAGCTCGTCCCCGGCGGTCATGCCGCGCAACGTCTCCGCGATGTCCGCGGCTGTCCCGTCCACCAGCACCAGCACGGCCGCGGCTGTCCGCACGAGCTCGACGTCCTGTGCTCCTGCTTCGGTCATCGTCGTCCCTGGTCGAGCGCGTACCAGCGATCGCCGTTCGTGTCCACGCGCTGCTCGCGCACCAGCTTCTCGAGGTGCGCCTGCAGGCTGAGCGTGGCGATCGGCCAGAGCGCGGCGGGCGTGTCGTCGTAGGCCTTCTCCAGGACCTGCTGCAGCCGCGCACCACGGTCGCCCGCGCTCGCGACGGCGCTCATCACCTTGCCCTCCCGCATCAACCGGTGATCGTGCGTCTTGCGCAGCACCACGGACGGCGACGCGATCGGCTCGCCGTGCGCGGGCAAGCCCAACCTCGCGTCGAGCGCCGCCAACCGCCGAAGCTGCACAAGGTACTCGGCCATGTCCCCGTCGCCCGGCGCGATCAGGATCGTGCCTTCGCTCGCGATCATGTCGCCCAGCACCAGCGTCCCTGCGCTGCGCTCGTGCAGGCACACGTGCCCCGGTGCGTGCCCGGGCGTGTGCAGCACCACCCACGTCTGCTCGGTCGGGCCGCCCAGCTCGATGCGGTCCCCGTCGTCCAGACGACGCGCGACCCGAACGCCTGCCATGCGCTGCGAGGTCTCGGCGTGCGCCCACAGGGGCAGCCCCAGCTCTGCCGATATCGACGCGGCCCCGCCGACGTGATCGCCGTGGTGGTGCGTGCACACGATCGCGAGGGGACGCAGCCCTCGGGACGTCATGTTGCGCACCCATCGCACGAAGGCTTGCTGCTCCGATCGATCGGAGGGGGCGGGCTCTACGATGAGCAGCTGGCCGGTGCCGAGCGCGTAGCAGTTGGTGTGCGTGGCGGGCGGCAGCGTGGGCGTGCGGACGGCCAGCATCTCGACGCCGAGCGCGATGGATCGAGCGGTGGGCACCAGGGATCTGTAGTGCGCGCGGGCGTCGTTGTCAGGCGTGTCGCGCCGGGGACGCCGGTCAGACGGTTTCGACCACGAGCGCCAGGGCTTCGCCGCCGCCGATGCACAGCGTGGCCAGGCCGCGCTTGAGCTTGCGGTCGCGCAGCGCGTGCACCAGCGTCGCCACGATCCGCGAGCCCGAGCAGCCGATCGGGTGGCCCAGGGACACCGCACCGCCGTTGACGTTGACCTTCGCGTGGTCGAGCTTGCAGGCCTGCATCGAGTGCATTGTCACCACCGCGAACGCCTCGTTGATCTCGTACAGGTCGATGTCCGTGGTCTTCATGCCGACCTTGGCGAGCACTCGGTCGATCGCGATCGCCGGCGACGTGGTGAACCACTCGGGAGCCTGTGCGGCGCCTGCCCACCCGACGATCCGCGCCAGCGGCGTCAGCCCCTGCTCCTTTACCGCCTTGTCGCTCGCGAGCACCAGCGCCGCCGCGCCGTCGTCAATCTTCGACGCGTTCGCCGCCGTGATGGTGCCGTCCTTCGTGAAGGCCGGGCGAAGCTTGGCCATCTTGGCCGGGTCGCCCCTTGCCGGCTCTTCGTCGACCTTGAACAGGATCGGATCGCCCTTCTTCTGCGGCACCTGCACCGCGACGATCTCGGCGTCGAACTTGCCTTGCTTCTGGGCGGCCAGCGCGCGCCGATAACTCTCGGCGGCGAACGCATCCTGCGCCTCGCGCGTGAAGCCGAACTCCTTGGCGCACAGCTCGCCCGCCATGCCCATGTGCAGGTTCTTGTAGGGATCCCACAGGCCGTCGAAGATCATTCCATCGACGACCTCGCCATTTCCCATGCGCATGCCGCCGCGGGCCTTGGGCAGGTAGTAGGGCGCGTTCGACATCGACTCGATGCCGCCCGAGACCACCACGTTCGCGTCGTTGGTCAGGATCGCCCGCGCGCCGAAGATGATCGACTGCATGCCCGAGCCGCAGACCTTGTTGATCGTCGTGCACGGCACCGTGTCGGGAATGCCGGCGTAAATCGACGCTTGCCTGCCCGGCGCCTGGCCGACGCCCGCGCTCAGCACGTTGCCGATGAACACCTCGTCGACCTTGTCGGCGCCGACCTTGGCGCGCTCCAGCACTCCCTTGATCGCCGCGGCCCCCAGGCGCGGAGCAGCAAGCTCCGCCAGGCCCCCGAGAAACGATCCGATGGGCGTGCGGGCCGCGCCCACGATGTACACGGACTGCGTCATGGCTTCCTCCTGGAATGCTTGGTCATCCGAGCGCGAGCCCGACGACGAGCGCGCGCCGTGCGTGTCGGTCGCTGGCCATAGCGCCTTCGACGCCACGCTGAAAGACATGGTTCCCGCCGTTCGCGGTTCACCTCGCTGGGTTGGGACCGGGCTCCGCTCCTTCGGGCGGTGGCGTCGCGCCCTCGCCCTCCGGGGTCGCCTCGCTCGGCTCCTGCACCGCGCCCGAGCCCGGCGGCGGCGAATCCTCCGGCCCCGCCAACGGCTGCGTGCCCGGCGTCGTCGGCTCGACGGGGGGCGGCGTCTCGCTCCCGCTGCCACCGCACGCCGCCAGCACCGCCGCCATGCTCATCCAAACCATCCTTCGTCGCATCTTCGCCTCTCGTCTTCCTCCGGCACCTTGCGTCCTGCAGCACGGCACCGCCACGCGCACTCTACCCTTCGTCGCCGGAATCGACGATAACCCAGCGACATGATCGGACGTCTCACCGGAATCGTCGTCGACCAGGATCTGGACGGTGTCGTCGTGCTCGACGTGTCGGGCGTGGGCTATGAGGTGATCGTGCCGGCGGGCACGGTCGGCCGCGCCCAGGCCCTGGCCGGAGACGGGGCCGCCGTCACGCTGTACGTCCACACGCACGTGCGCGAAGACACCCTGAGCTTGTTCGGCTTCGCCACACGCGAGGATCGCTTGGCCTTCCGCACGCTCATCGGCGTGTCCAATGTCGGCCCGAGAACCGCCGTCGGGATCCTGAGCCACCTGTCCGCGGCCGAGCTCGCCACAGCCATCCGCTCCAAGAACGCACAGCCGTTGCTCGCCGCACCCGGTGTCGGCAAGCGCACCGCCGAGCGGCTCATGCTCGAGCTGCGCGACAAGCTCGACGCGCTCGCCGCACCCGTCGGGCCGGAGGCCGCCGTCCGACCGGCCGCGCGGCCGGGCGCGGTCCCGGCCCAGGTCGTCGAAGCCCTCGCCCGGATGGGCTTCAAGCCCGCGGAAGCCGAACGTGCGGTGGCTTCTCTCGGCCCGGATGCGGAGTCCGGCCCGGTCGAGCGGGTTCTGCGTCTGGCCCTCACGGCGATTCGCCAGTAGCCCGCGCGCTCCGCACGAATCGCCCGGCCTCCCCTGCACCGTCCTTGACCTGCCATGCCGCCGGGAGATAATCGCGAAGTCTTCGGCACCCACAAGGATCTCACAGGCGCTCGTCGCGCCAGCCACGAGGAGGTTTCCGGTGATCAGCTGCCCCAAGTGCAGGAAGGAGAACCAGGATCACTACAAGTTCTGCCTCGGTTGCGGGGCCGAACTGCCACGTGATGCCGCGCCCAAAGTGTTCTCCCCGCGAACACCGCCTCATGGGATCAAGGCCGTGCCGCAGCCCTCGGCGCGCGGTTCCGGCAGCGCGCCCGCTGCCGCTCCCCAGCCGGCCCCGGCGCCCTTCGCGGCCCCGGCGCCCTTCGTCGCGGCGCAACCGGCCCCGTCGGTGCCGCGTCCTGTCGCCGCCGCTCCCGCACCCCAACCAGCGCCCGAGCCCGCACCCGCGCCCGTTGTACCCGCGCCCGCCGCCGCCGCCGACAGCGTCACCTGCCCCCAGTGCGGCCACGTCAACGCCACCGCGTTCAAGTTCTGCGCCTCCTGCGGCTACAACCTCACCAAGCTCGCCGCTGCGCCCGCCGCCGCCCCCGCTGCTCTGGCTCCCGGCGCCATGGCCTGCAAGCTCACCGTGCTGCGGGCCGACGGCACCGACGCCGGCACCTACGACGTGCCCAGCGGCACCACCAACGTCGGTCGCGACCTCGCGGGAATCTTCGGCGGCGACGCGTATCTGTCGCCCCAGCACGCGAAGCTCACCACCCGCGGCGGCAAGCTGTTCGTCGAAGACTCCGGCTCGATCAACGGCTCGTACATCCGTCTCAAGCGCGACGTGCCCGAGAGTCTGGCCGACGGTCAGATGTTCCGCATCGGCCAGGAGATCCTTCGCTACGAGGCCCTCAAGCCCGAGCCCCCCGTCGATGGCGTGGAGCTGATGGGCAGCCCGTCCGCCGGCTACATCGGTCGCATCGTGCTCATCACCGGGCGCGAGACCACGGGCAACGCGTATCCGATCCCGCAAACCGGCGTGCACATCGGTCGTGAGCGTGGCCACGTGCTGTTCCCCGAGGACGGCTACGTCTCGGGCCTGCACTGCTCGCTGACCTTGCAGGGCGACACCCTGACGCTGACCGACCTGGGCAGCTCCAACGGCACCTTCTTGCGCCTCGCCGGGGAGCGCGAGGTGCACGACGGAGACATCCTGCTGATGGGTCAGCAGCTGTTCCGCGTGAACCTGTGATGGACCCGCAGAACATCCGCACCATCCGCGTGGTGGCCGCCGTCATCGAGAACAACGGCCGCTATCTCATCACGCAGCGGCGCCCGACCGCCGTGCTGCCCCTGATGTGGGAGTTCCCCGGCGGCCGTGTCGAGGAAGGGGAGACCGATGCCGGCGCCCTGCTTCGAGAGGTCCGCCATCGCCTCGGTGTCGACATCTCGGTCGGCCAGCTGATCTCGTTCGTCTCCCATCCCTACGAAAGCTACGTGGTCGACCTGTATTTGTACGAGTGTCGCCTCACGCGTGGCGAGCCCACCCCCAAGAACGTTCACGCGTTCCGCTGGGCCACCAGCGCCGAGTTCGACCAGTACCCGTTCACGCCGGCCGACGAGGCCTCCATGAACAAGCTGCTCGGTCTGGGCTGACCATGGCTGGCGCTCGCGCTCGCCCGGTCGCCCTCGCGCTCGCGGCTTCGCTGTGCACCGTCGCCCCAGCCCTGCCCGCGCAGACCGCGCCCCCGTCCAGCTCCGCCTCCCCATCGTCCTCCTCCGCGCCGCCCGCAGCCTCGAGCGCTGCCGCCGAACCCGGCTCGTCCCAGGCGCCGTCCCATACCCAGCCCTTCGGTCCCGGCCTTGCCGTGCAAATCGAATCCACCAAGCCCTGGGTCTACGCCTACGTCGCCAAGGGCGTGGTCGACGATCGCCCCGCGTTCCCCGACCCGTTCGTCAAGGTCGGGCGCTTGCCGGTGACGATCCAGCTGCCGCCGGGCACCTACACCGTGATCGCCGAGGGTGACTCCGTGCCCACGGCGACCCGGGTCTTCCGGGTCGATCAGCTGCCCGTGCACGTGCAGGTCCACGGCGGCACTCAGGGCCTACGTGACGCCGGCAGTCTGCTCACGGCCGTGGGCGTGGTGGCGCTCCTGGCCGGTGCGGCCTTCGAGGTCAGCGGCGCGAGCGACCAGGGCACCTCCAAGAAGCAGCAGGTCGCCATTCCCTTGCTCATCGCCGGTGGTGTGGGCTTCGCTGGAGGGCTCACGATGTTCCTGCTGTCCGGCACGAGCATCACCGACGACGGCCCCACGTCCGAGGCGCGCGAAGCCGACCACGCGCGGGCCACCTACCGCGGGGTGTCGTTGGGCGGCACCTTCTGAGCAGGCCGCGTCGATGTGCGGGGAAGAGGTTGACCGGCAGCGGGCGCTCGGCTAACCGGGTCGCCCGGGTTGCCGTTCTTCGGACCCGGCGAGCAGGCGCATGCCCGCTTGACAACGAGGCCTTGTCCCTGTAGAACACGCGACCCCGTTTGAGCATTTTACGGAAAGGCACTACGCCATGAATCAGCGCACGTTCTCCGCCAAACCTGCCGAGGCTCTCGCCTCCAGGCAGTGGTGGGTCGTCGACGCCGACGGCAAGCCGCTCGGCCGTCTCGCCAGCGAAATCGCCAAGATCCTTCGCGGCAAGAACAAACCCACCTTCACGCCGCATGTCGACACCGGCGACTACGTCATCGTCGTCAACGCCGCCAAGGTCAAGCTCACCGGCAGCAAGCTCGACAAGAAGTTCTACTACAAGCACAGCGGCGCTCCGGGCGGCTTCCGCGCTGAGTCGTATCGGCTGCTGCTCGGACGCAAGCCCGAGTTCCCGATCGAGAAGGCGGTCAAGGGCATGCTCCCCAAGAACGTGCTCGGCCGCCAGATGCTCACCAAGCTCAAGATCTACCGGGACGCCGAGCATCCGCACACGGCGCAGAAACCGGCAACGCTCGCACTTACCTTCTGATCGAGCAGGCTCAACGATGTCCACCACGACCGACAATCGCATCTACGCCACGGGCAAGCGCAAGACCGCTGTTGCCCGCGTCTGGCTCGCCGGCGGCTCCGGCCAGTTCACCGTCAACGGCGTCCACGCCGACAACTACTTCGAGCGCGAGTCCACGCGCATGATCTGCCGGCAGGCCCTGGAGCTGCTCGAGTGCATCGAGAGCTACGACGTGGTCGCCACCGTCTGCGGCGGCGGCCACAGCGCCCAGGCCGAAGCTCTGCGCCACGGCATCGCACGCGCTCTCATCGAGCAGGACCCCGAGCGTCGAACCTCCCTCAAGCGCGCCGGCTTCCTGACCCGCGACGCGCGCAAGAAGGAGCGCAAGAAGTACGGCCAGCCCGGCGCCCGCAAGCGCTTCCAGTACTCCAAGCGCTAGTCCGCCGCCGCCCTGCTCGTTGCCGCGCTCGTCTCCTCGACCGGGAGACCCGCGGCCTCCCATTCCATCCGCGTCCGACGCCTTCCGCTCAACGGGATCTCTGCGCGGCCTGGCAGCGCCGGCATCATGGCTGGCCCTCGCGCTCCGCCGCGCTCGGCGCTCACGCCCCGTCGACGTGCCTCTTGCGCGCCTCGCCGTCGAGTTGCAGCATGGCCCCATGCGGGCAACGACCGGTCGTGCCGTTTCGGCTGCCATCCACAGCCGCTTGCGGGAGGCCTTGGCCTCGGGCAAGCCGTTCACACACTCCCAGCTTGCCGAACACGCCGGTTGCACCGTCCGTTCCGTGCGCAACTACCTCGATCGCTCCGAGGAGATCTTCGGATTCCGCGTCGAGCGCTTTCGCGATGGCGGTCACAGCGTCCTCGTGCACGCCGTTGGCCTCCCAGACCCGTCCGAAGCTCCGGTCCTCGAGCTCGCCGATTCGTTCGCCACCGCCCTGGCCGACGCGTGGCTGCCCCACCGCTCCGGTCGCCCCGCCGCCTCCCAAGCCCTCGCGCGCGTGCTGTTCGCCTGCCGAGGCATCCCCGCCTTCACCCTGCACCAGACGCGCGCTCTCGAGACCTGGACCGCGGCCTGCTCCGCCTCTCCGCTTCGTCCCCACAAGCTGCGCTTCGCAGGACCCGACCAGTCCCTCGCCGAGCTTGCCTGCTGGCCCGTCGCTGTCGTGTTCCACAGCATCGACGGTGTCCAGTTCGTCGCCCTGCCGCTGGAAGCCGAAGGCATCGAGGCCTTGCGCACCTTCGACCTTGCCACCGTCGACGATGCTCCCGACGCCCTGACGCCCTTGGATGCGTCCGACGTTCCCGAGCCGCCCATCGACCTGGCTGCGATCGACCTGTCCGCGGTGTTGGCCGCGCCGTTCTCCGGACGCATCCTGCCCGACGCCCCTGCGGTCCATGTGCACGTGCGCTTCTCCGCCGGATACGCAAACGTCGTCCAATCCCGCCTGTGGCATCACTCGCAGCGCGTGGTCGTGCGCCGCGACGGCTCGGTTGACGTCCGCTTCGGTCCCGTTCCTCTCGACGCTGCGGCCGGGTGGGTGGCCTCCATGGGACGTGCCGTCGAGCTCATCGGCGACAAGAGACTTCGCAAGGCGGTCAAGAAACGCCACTTCGAGTCGGTGTAACGAATGCACCATCGCGCGCGTCCCATCGGTGTCCTACGGTTCGCCCCCGTGCCCACCCGTGCACGCCGTCTCGCCGCTGCCCTCGTCGTGCTCGCCGGACTCGCCACTCCGGCCTGCGCAACCACCTCCGTCAGCCTCAGACAGGGCCCTCGCGAGTATGTCGCCGCCGACTACCAGGAAGTGCTTCGCACCTGGACTCGTAGCGCCTCGCTCATCACCCTGTCCGAGCTCGACGATCTGCTCACCGTCACCGCCACCTTCGAGTCCTGGGACTTCCGCTGGGCCTACGTCGTGCGCTACGCCCAGGACTATCGCCTGACCGTCTCCCAACGAAAACGCCTGCTCGACACCGCCCTGGACGAGACCCGCAAGCGCCATCAGTTCTATGTCGCCCTCTACAGCGGCAATGCTCGTTGGTCCGACCTGACACGCGCCGACACCGCCTGGATCGTCCGGCTCATCGACGACGTCGGCAACGAGACCGCACCCGAGGAGATCATCTCCATCCGTCGCCCCGGCGCCATCGAACGCACCTACTTCCCCTACACCAGCGTCTGGCGTCAGGCCTTCCGGATCCGCTTTCCCGTCGCCACCGCCGACGGCCGTCCGACGATCTCGCCCAAGGCCAAGTGGTTCGGGCTGCGCTTCGCCGGTGCCCAGGGTAACGAGGAGCTTCGTTGGCGGATCTCCAACGACACCGACACCGACTCGACTGCCGCCGCGTCGTATTGACGACACACCTCAGCGCGGGGTCGCCGCGTTGGCCACACCCTCGCTCACGCCGTAGATCTTGCCGTCGTCCGACACCGCGACGAGCTGCCCGTCTGCCGTGAGCACCACCGGCCCGTCCACATCGCCGCCCACGCCCATCCTCCAACGCAGCTCGCCTTCTGAAGTCAGCGAGTACACGCTGTCGTCCTGCGCTCCGAAGTATAGGTTGCCGTCCCGGTCCTCGACCGGTGAGCCGTGCACGCCGAACTCCGGCGCGCCGGTCCCCTGGATGCCGAAGCTCCACAGCTCCTCGCCCGTGGCCGCGTCCAGGCTCACCACGCGCGGCGCCGGCCCGTAGACGCCCGCCAACACCGTGTGCCGTCGCGTCAGCGTCAGCGATCCCCGCACGAACCCGCCTACGCTTCGCGTCCACCGGACCGCACCGCGCTCCGGATCCAGCGCCACCACCGTTCCGACGTCCGTGCCCACGTACACCGTGCCGTCGTCCCCCACCGATGGCGCGCAGTCCACATCCCCCTGGAGCGTCGTGGCGAACCGGATCTTGCCGTCGCGCCCGATGGCGTAGAGCCGGTCGTCCTGCGAGCCGACGAACACCGTGCCGTCCGGTGCGGCGGCCGGCGACGAGTAGACCTTTCGCTTGGCCTTGACCCGCCACAGCACGCTGCCATCCGCGCGGACCGCGTAGACGACCTTGCCGGCCGCGAACACGATCGCCCCGTAGGACGTTTGCACGGCCGACGTGTCGGCGTCGCCGTCGACCGACAGCGACCAGCGTCGTGCTGCGCGATGGGACAAGCCGAAGAAGCGATCGGCATCCGACCCGACGAACATCCCCGAATCGGTGACCAGCACCGTGCCGTAGATCCGGTCCTGCAGCTCGGCGTGGAACTGCTCGCGACCGTCGTTGCCGACGCCGAGCAGCTCGCCTCCGAGGGTACCGATCACAATCACGCCGTCGGGGGTCACCACGGGCGCGGCCTCGATGGGCGCCGCGGCGTCCAGCTGCCAGGCGACGGCCGGGTGGGCAGGCCCAAGGAACGGGCTGCGGTTGGTTCGGGCCGGGTCCAGGTGCAGCATGCGCGGCGGCGTGCTCGTCACGGGAGCCGACGAATCGGCCGGGCGAGCCTGCCGGGTGCGGGCCTCGCGCACGACATAGCTCGAGCCGGGCGCAAGAGGCGCTCTCGAGGGCGACCAGGCGCGACGGGACGCTTGCAGCTTGAGCGCGGTGGCGGCCAACAGCACCAGGGCCGTCGCCACCGAGGCCGCCGCCAGCTTCGAACGATCCGAACGCACGACCGAGACGCTCGCCGCGCGCGCCCGCCGTGTCAACCGCGACCTTGCGCGATCTTCATCGATTGCTTGCGAGCTTCGACCAAGCCGCTCGTGCACGGCTGCTCCGCGGCGTGCCGTCGCGCGAGCCAACCCACCAGCGTCAGCGCGGCGGCGCGCACCTCACAAGGAACATCTTGTCCGCGGAGGACACCGACGATCCGCGTGATCAGGGACGTCCGCTCTTCCTCGGACAGGATTGTCGGGGGGCAACCCGCGTTCGCTTGCGTTCGCAGAGCACCACTCCTCACGGCGGCTGCTGTGTTGTCCCATCCCGGCTCCAAGTCAAGCCCGATCATGGCCATGCGGTCCCCCCCTCACAGCGACTCGATCAACACTTCGCGTTCCTTGGCGCCCTGCGCCGGGCCCACGAGTCCGCGCTTCTCCATCATCTCGACGATTTTTGCCGCGCGGTTGTACCCGATCCCGAGCTTGCGCTGCAGCCATGACGTCGAGCACCGTCGTGTCTCCGCCACGATCTGCACGGCTTCGTCGTACTTCGGATCCTGCTCCGCGTCCTCTTCTGGCGCTCTGTCACCATCGTCGTCATGCGCCCGCAGGATGCTCTCGTCGTACGTCGGCTCGCCCTGCCTGCGGATGTGCGCCGTCACCGCCTCCACTTCTTCCTCGGAAACGAACGGGCACTGCACGCGCTTGGTCTCGTTGACCCCGTTGATCTTCACCAGCATGTCGCCCCGTCCCAGCAGATGCTCGGCTCCCTGCTCGTCCAGGATCGTCCTGCTGTCGATGCGCTGCGTGACCTTGAACGCGATGCGCGTCGGGAAGTTCGCCTTGATCATGCCCGTGATGACGTCCACGCTCGGACGCTGCGTCGCCAGGATCACGTGCATGCCCGCCGCGCGCGCCTTCTGCGCCAGCCGGGCGATCGACGCCTCCACGTCCTTGCCTTGCTGCATCATCAGGTCGGCGAACTCGTCGATGACGATGACGATGTACGGCATCTTCTCGGGGAGCTTGACCGGCTCCTTCTCCGGTCCGATTTCCACGAGGGAGCCGTCGGGCGCCGTGGTCACGGTGGTCTTGGGTTGCTCGTAGCCGCGCACCTCGCCCCGGTGCACCTTCTCGACCCACGCGTTGTAGGTCTTGATGTTCTTGGTGCCCGCGTTCGCCAGCAGCTGGTAGCGACGTTCCATCTCGTCGACGGCCCACTTGAGCGCGTTGGCCGCTTGGCGCATGTCGGTCACCACCGGCAGCAGCATGTGCGGCATCCGATCGAAGGCCTGCAGCTCGACCACCTTCGGGTCGACCATCAGCAGGCGCAGCTCGTCGGGCGTTCGCCGGTACAGCAGGCTCACGAGCATCACGTTGATGCCCACGCTCTTGCCGGCGCCGGTCGCGCCTGCCACCAGCACGTGGGGCATCGACGCCAGATCCGCGTAGAACGGTGCGCCCACGATGTCGCGGCCCAGCACCACCGGCAGCGGGGCTTTCATCTCCTGGAAGCGCCGATCCTCGATGAGCTCGCGGATGTTGACGGTCTTGCGCGTACGGTTGGGCACCTCGAAGCCCACGCGCTTCTTGCCGGGAATGGGCGCGATGATGCGAACCTGGCAGCCCAGGTTCATCGCCAGATCGTCCGCCAGGCCGGCGATCTTCGACACCTTGGTGCCTGCTTCGGGCTCCATCTCGTAGGTGGTGACGGTCGGTCCCGGTTGGATCTCCCGGATCTGCCCGCGCACGCCGTAGTAGTTGAGCGTCGTGATCAGCTGCGCCGCGTTCTCGTTCAGATGCGCCTGCAGCTCCTCGTCGATCACCAGCCGCTCTTCGCCCCCGGGCTCCAGCAGATCGAACGGCGGAAGCTCGAACTTGCCCGCGGCCGAGCTAGGCGCAGGCGCAGGTTGCTCGACCTTCTCCACGACCGCCGCCTGCGAGGTGTCCACGATGGTCGGTCCCGCCGCCTTGCGCCGTGGCTTGGACGCCTCCGGCTCCTGCGCTTCCGGCTCCTGCGCCTGCGCCAACGGCTCGTCCAAGGCCGCCGTCGCCAGCGCGCTCGCCTCGGACGCTTGCTCTTGCGGCTTGGCGGCGTGCGCCTTGCCACGACGGCCCTTGGCGGGCTTTTCGTCCGGCTCGCCGGCCGATTCCATCACGACACGCAGCCCGTCGTCCTGTGCCGGGCTCGGTGTCGGATCGTCGCGCGCGACCAGCGGCGCCAGCGCCACCTCCTGGCTCGCGGCCTGCAGCGCGTCTCGCGACGCCTGCGCCACGTCGTCGTCCAGGGTCGCAATGATGGCGCGCTCGGCCCCGCTCGTGTCGATGTGCGCCTGGCCCCAGTCCACCGGAGCCCCGGCACGCTTGCGCTCGATGTCCTTGGCCCGCGACCAGGCGTCCCGAAGCGCGCGCGCTCCGTTCGCTGCCTTGCCCGCCACCGCGCCGGTGGTCGCGCCCGCCCGGCGCGTGAACGAGATGAACGAGAACGACGCCCGCGCGATCAGGATCAGCCCGATCACCGTCAGCCCGATGATGTAGGAGCCCACGGTCGAGAACAGCGAGCGCATCAGCTCGCCGAACAGCTCGCCCACCGAGCCGCCGACCTGCATGGCGCCGAAGACCAGGGTCCCGCTGAGCGATACGTGGACCAGGGCGGCGAGCACGAAGATCGCGATGAGGTCGCCGCCCATGCGCGCGATGGTGGCGATGGAGGGCCGATCGCGGAACAGCGGCACGGCCATGAGCAGCATCTCGACGGGCACGGCCCAGGCCACCACGCCGATGGAGCCGACCAGGAAGCGGGCGATGGCTGCGCCCACCGGTCCGACCCAATCGGCGCCGACGACCTCGGGCACGGCGGGGTCGGCCTGGAACGAGGCCAGCGCCAGGGTGACGAACAGCGCGCCGGCGACCAAGAGCAGGGAGGCAGCCTCCCGGCCCCGCCGGAACACAGGGCTCTCGGTGCCGAGAAACGGAGCCGTTTCGGGCTCCGTCCCGGTGGGGACCGCCGGCGTGGGTGACGCGAACAGGGGTGCGGACATGCTGCGCGGGGCCAACCTAGCCCCACCCCTGGCGTTGCGCCAAAAAACCGGCCGGTGCGCCCGTGCGGGAATTCGTTTGAGCCTGCCGCGCCATGTCGGGTAGCATTCGAGGCCCTGTCGGAGTCAAGGGATACGATGCGAACACACCGTCTGTCGCGCTGGGGAATTGTCACCCTGGCGGCCATCATGCTCGCCGGCTTGGGTTCCGCCGGATGTCGCGTCGGCAAGGACGACATCGAGCGGTGGGAGAGCACCGAGCGGGGGCCCGAGAAGCTGGTCGCTGTCATCACGCATGACAAGTACGACACGGAGCTGCGGGTGGATGCCGCGCTGGCGCTCGTGCGCATGAAGCCTCGCGGAGGACGTCGTGTCGGCATTCCCGCGATGGTCAGCGCCATCGCATCGCTCAAGAACCCCGAGGAGCGGACGGCCATCATCGGCGGAATGGTTCCCGTGCTCGTGGCGGAAATGGGCAAGCCGCCGCCCGTGGCCCAAGCCGGCCAGCCGCTGCCGCCGGATGGTTCCATTCCGTTCAAGGACGCAGCGTACGCGTTGCTGACGTATGACAAGGCCGTTCTGGTCACCGACGATCAGCAAAAGCAGCAACTGCTGGACGCGCTCGCCAAGTGGCCCGCCGCCGACTTCGAGCACCGCTACGACAACGCGTCGCAGATGTACGGCGTCGAGCAGGTGATCCGCTTCGTGGGCGCTGCCGCGGCGCGCCCGCTGCCTCCGCTCATCACGGTCGACTCGCACAAGATCGCCGAGCTCGCCCGCCTCATCGCCGACAACGGCGACGCGGCCACGAAAGAGGAAGCCTCCAAGAAAATCGTCGAGGTCGCCACCTTCACCGCATCGCAGCAGTTCATCGATCGCATCAAGCCCGTGGTTGAAGAGGCCAACCGCGCGGCCAAGCTGGCCCCCACCCCCGAGCAGCTCAAGTACCAGCTGGTCGCCGCCCAGGACGAGCAGCTCAAGAAGATCTTCGGCGCCATGAAAAAGCTCGGTGGCCGGCCGGTCGTCGAGTTCTGCCTGAACTACGCATCGCAGGCTACCAACAGCGAGGACCGGCGGTCCCTGGCCCTGGCCGCGCTCGAGGGCAACTTCGACCAGAACAACCCCGACGACACCAAGCGCCTGCTGGATCTGGCCGCGGCCGACGACACGCCCGACAAGGTGCGCGATCTGGCGTTTCGCCGTGTTGGCGAGATGCCCCGCGACAAGGTCATCTCGCGTCTGTACAGCATCTTCTCCAACAAGCGTTGGCAGGTGCGCTGGGTCGCGGCGCAGTACGTCATCAAGATGTCGGACACCACGCAGATCCCCGAGTTCATGAGCAAGCTGCCCGGCGGCCGAGCCGAGAACTTCGCCCTGACCGAGGCGTTGAGCTACGCGGACTGGATGGGCACCAAGACCAACATGGCCGAGAAGAACGGCAAGACGGCCCGCTCCGAGCTCGAACCGTACTTCCGCGCCGGAACCGTTGCCCAACGCACGGTCGCCCTCGGCTGGTTCTATTCGCACGGGACCAAGGCCGACTTGAGCTTCCTCAATGGCTTCGAAAATGACTCCATGAGCACTCCCAAGTGCGACGACACGCAGACCGACTGCCAGTGGAAGTGCTACGTTGCCAAGGCGGACAAGCCCGACGAGAAAGAGCAGAAAGACATCTCTACCGTCGGCGAGTTCGTCAAGTTCTGCGTGGTCCCCGCCATCCAGGATCGCAAGGAACTCCCCAAGGATTCAGGCAAGGAGCCGGCGAAGAAAGACGACGCTCCGCAGCCGGGCAAGTGACATGGGCGCGCGACCTCTCGTCGCGAGCTCGAGCATGATTGGGCAGACTCGGTTGGGCGATACGATGATCAAGGCGAATCCATGAGTGATCCGAACAAGAAGAGCCCCCGCTCGTTTCAATGCAGAGATGTCCTGTGGGAGACGTTCGAGCAGATGGCTCGCGAGCTCGAATGCTCCATCGACTACCTGATCAACGAATCCATGAAGCAGTACGCGCGGCAGCGCAGCTACGGCTCCCGAACGCCCTTCCCGGGCCGGGCCGAACCTGCCGCCGGCGCGCCCGCACCCGGAGCAGCCGCGCCGCCGCCGCTGCCAGGTGCTCCCCCGCCGCCCCCGGGACCGCCGCCGCTGCCCTCGTCGCCCGGCGCCTCGAGCCCCGGCATGGCACCCCCGCCGCCTCTGCCCAAGCGCGCCAGCTTCCCGCCCCCGCCGCCTCCCCCGCGCGGCGGACGCCCGGGCGCAGGTCCGCCTCCTCCCTTGCCAGGGGTTCCTCCCAGCGGCGGGGCTGCGCTGCCTCCGCCTCCTGGCGGCGGTGCCGGACGATTCCCGCCTCCGCCGCCCCCCAAGCGCGGTGCGCCTCCTCTGCCGCCCACGCCCGGCCCTGCAGCGGCCCCGCCTGGCCCGCCGCCCATGCCTCCGCCTCCGCCCCCGCCGGCTGCCGCGCCCATGGCACCGCCCCCCGCTTATCCCAAGCGCTCCGGGCCGCCCGTCATGCCGCCCTCGCCCCCGCCCGGCGCCCCTCCGGCCTACCAGGCCCGACAGTCGGTCCCCCAGCAGCCCGCGGTCGCCCCGGCACCCTACGGCGCCCAGCTCACCATCTGGTACGGCGGCCAGCCCTATCCGGTCAACAAGGACCGCTTCGTCATCGGCCGCGGCAAGCAGTCCTCGGACCTGACCATCAAGGATCCCAACGTCTCCCGCCAGCACGCCATGGTCGAGTTCCTCAACGGCCAGTACTACATGGTCGACATGGGCTCCACCAACGGCATCGAGTACAACGGCCAGCGTATCGCCCGCAAGGCCGTGCAGGACGGTGACGTGTTCCGCATCTGCGACCACGACCTGCGCTTCACCTTCCGCTGAGCCCTCCCAGGCCTCGATTCTCGCCTCATCCGGTCGCCGAGTTGGCACCTGCCCCCGCGCGCAGCTACGGTTAGCGCATCGTCCACCCATGCGTGCCTATCCGTTGCCCTTCGCGGCCCTGTTCGCTTCCCTGCTGTTCGCGTCCCCGGCCAGCCGTGCCGACGATCTGCCGCCGTGGTCTCAGCCGGGTGACCTGCCCATCCCCGGCAACGCCGCCAGCGTCGTCACCACCGCCGAAGAGGTCCCGGTATTCATCGGGCCCACCGGTCTGTCCGCCCGCCGGGGCGTGGTCGCACCCCACGAAGCCCTGCCCCTGTTCGGCATGATTCGCGGCGCCGGCTGCGCCGGCCGGTGGGTCAACATCGGCCCGCTCGCTTGGGTCTGTCAGGATCGCCTTCAGTTCTCCGCCAGCCAGCCCGTCGCCGCCGACGACCTCGTCGTCCACGACACCGACAGCGGCATGCCCTTCTCGTACTACTTCGTCGGCACCGACGGAGCCCAGGCCTACTCGCGCTTGCGTTCGGTCGATCAAGGCTCTGCCGATCAGGACCTCGAGCGCGGCTTTGCCGTCGCCATCGTCGAACAGCGCCAGTACGCCGGCCAAGAGTGGGGCCTGACCCGTCACGGCATGTGGATCGCCATGAGCGATCTCGTCCCCGTGCGTCCGCCCACCTTCCACGGCGAGCTCATCGCCGACGGCAAGCTCGACCTGACCTGGGTCGTGTCGGACAACGTTCGCGTCCTGTCCAAGCCCATGGCGCAGGCGCGCACCGACCGGCGCCTGGTTCGCTTCCAGCTGATTCACGTGCAGGAAGACCGCGTCGTCAACAAGGTCACCTACTACCGCATCGACGACGACGGCTGGGTCAGCGGCAAGGATGTCGCCCGCGCGTCCGTTGCACCTCGGCCCGACGGCGTGGGAGAGCACGAGCGCTGGATCGACGTGGACCTCGCGTCGCAGACGCTGGTGGCCTACGAGGGCGAGCGTCCCGTGTTCGCGACGCTGGTCTCGACGGGGCGCGGACGGCAGGGCACGCCGACAGCCACGCCGATCGGCGTGCATCGCATCTGGGTCAAGCTCGTCGCCTCGACCATGGACAACCTCGAGAACGACGACGCTTCGGAGTACTACTCGATCGAGGATGTCCCCTACGTGCAGTACTTCGACAACGCGGTGGGCCTGCACGCGGCGTTCTGGCACAACGGCTTCGGGCGCGTGCGCAGCCACGGCTGCGTGAACCTCGCGCCGCGCGATGCCCAGTGGCTCTTTTCGTTCACCGCACCTCATCTGCCGGCCGGCTGGAGCGCCGTGCTTCCCGACGATCTCGAGCCGTCCACCGTGGTCCGCGTCCGCTAGGTTCTTGCCGCCAGGCAGGGCGTCCCTCGCCAAACGCGCCTGTTCGGAGCCGATGCCATGTTCTCGATCGTGACCGCAGCCCGCGACCTGTCCCGCCTCCGGGAGATCTACGTGGTGCTCGTGCGCCACGGCTTCGGCGAGATCGTGTCCCGGCTGCACCGCGGCAAACCCCGCGCACGTCGCGACGAGTTCGACGCTCACGTTTCCGAGTCGGTTCCGCCTCCCTCCGGCGACTACTTCTCTCCCGAGGAGATGTCGCGCGGCGAAGAGGAACGCCAGCGCATCTCGTTCGGCGAGCGGCTCCGCCTGGTTGCTCAGGATCTCGGTCCCACCTTCGTCAAGCTCGGCCAGCTGCTGTCCACGCGCGCCGACGTGATCCCCGCGGACATCGTCGGCGAGCTCAAGAAGCTGCAAGACGACGTTCCGCCCGTGGCCTTCGACGACATCCGCGAGCAGGTGGAGTCATCGCTCGGCGCACCGCTCGAGGATGTGTTCGCGTCGTTCGACGCGCAGGTGCTCGCCGCGGCCTCCATCGGGCAGGTGCATCGCGCCGTGCTCAAGCGTGCCGACGGCGAGGTGCCGGTGGTCGTCAAGGTTCAGCGGCCAGGCGTCGCGCACGTGGTGGCTCGCGACCTGGACCTGTTGCACGGTCTCGCACGCCTCGTCGAACGCGCCATCCCCGAGTCGCGCATCTACTCGCCCACCGGGCTCGTCGAGCAGTTCGATCGCGCCATCTCCAGCGAGCTCGACTTCCGCGGCGAGGCCGACAACGCCACGCGCTTCGCCGAGAACTTCAGCGCCGACCCGTCCGTGGTCTTCCCTTCGGTCTACCGCGAGGCCTCGAGCAAGAACGTGCTGACGCTCGAGTTCCTCCAAGGCGTGAAGATCTACGACGCGCTCGCCGCGGGCTACTCCGCCGAGGCCATCGCCCACAAGGCCATCGGCGTCGTCATCAAGCAGATCATGGAGGACGGCTTTTTCCACGCCGATCCCCACCCCGGCAACATCGTGATCATGGGTGAGCCGGCCGAGCCGGTCTTCGGCATGTTCGACCTGGGCATGGTCGGACGTCTATCGCCCGAGATGCGCGACAAGACCCTGGACCTGATGGTTGCCGCCGTGCGGCGGGACTACGACGGTCTGGCCGACGCGATGTACGCGATCGGCTCGCCCACGCGCAAGGTCGACATGCGCGCCTACCGCGCGGATGTCGCGGTGCTGGCCGACCGATGGCTCGGCAGGCAGCTCAAGGACATCGAGCTGTCCGCGCTGGTTCGCGACATCATCCAGGGCGCCACGCGCCATGGCATCGAGGTGCCGCCCGACTTCCTGCTGGTCGCCAAGGCGCTCATGACGATCGAAGGCGTTGCCAAGGAGGTCAGCCCGGGGCTGGACGTGTTCGCCGAGGCGCGGCCCTACTTCCTGGAGCTGCTGCGCAAGCGCTACTCGCCGCAGCGAATCGGCTCGGACGTGTGGCGCGGCATCGAGAAGCTGTCGAACGTGGCCTACGACGTGCCCGCGCAGGTCACCGAGGTGCTCGACGATCTGCGCCTGGGCCGGCTCACGGTGAAGGGCTCGGTCCCGGAGTTCGGCCCCGCGGTCGATCGGCTGGGGCGGCGGCTGTTCGCCGGGCTGGTCGTGGTGACGTTCGTGGTTTCGGGCACGACGTTGCTCGCCATGGGCAGGTACGTGCACCTGGGCTTCGCGCTGCTGTTCGTGGGCCTCGCGGCGCTGGTCGGACACGTCACGCTCGACCTGCGTCGCGGCTGACCGCGCGCAGCGGGTGGGGCAGGGCGATCGCCGGGATGGAACGACGAGACGGGAAGGGCCCTTGGGAGGGCCCTTCCTGGGAGGTGGGATGGCCTGGCGATCGAAGCGATCGACTACGCGCCGACCGTGATCTTGGTCCAGAGCAGGATCGCGATGACGAGCGCGAACAGCACGAGCGACTCGATCATGGCGAGGCCCAGGATCATCGCGGTCTGGATGCGGGGCGCCGCGCCCGGGTTGCGCGAGATGCCTTCGACCGCCGCGGACACCGAGCGGCCCTGGCCGGTGGTGCCACCGAGCGCAGCGATGCCGATGGCGAAGCCGGCGGCCGCCGCGGCCCAAGCGTAGACGTCATTCGCGTTCGTGGCGGCAGCTGCCGCCTGCTGCGCGAACGCGGTGGAGGAGAGCAGCGCGACAATGGTTCCAGCGGCGAGAGCCAGCTTGTTCTTCGACGACATCCAACATCGCTCCTTTCATTCATTCCGGACGGGCGTTCTGGTGTCCCAGCCGCCGCCTGGATCATCTTCCGAGTCTTGTCCGTTTCCTACCGTCCGCGGCCGTGCCGCGGCTTGTGCTCCACGTCGTTCGTGCGGCTACGCATGCGCTTCGTGCGCGCCGTGCGCTTCGTGCTCCTCGTGCTCCGTGGCCAGCGCGATGTAGATCGACGACAGCAGCGTGAACACCAGGGTCTGCACCAGGATGACGATGACGCCCAGGAACATGACGGGCACCGGGACCAGCAGCGCGAACAGTCCGAGGAAGATGCCTGCGAGCAGGTGGTCCACCGCCATGTTGAGCATCAGACGAACGGCCAGGGTGATGGGCCGAACGCACGTCGAGATGACCTCGACGATGAAGATCAGGATGTTGAGCGGGATGCCGGCGGGACCGAGCCAGGGGCCGCACATGTGCTTGAGGTAGCCGATGCCGTTGGCCTTGATGCCGTAGAAGTTGAACAGCACGAACACCAGCAGCGAGCAACCCAGGGTGATGTTGAGGCTCGAGGTTGCGGGGCCGAGCCCCGGAATGAGCGCGATGACGTTGCCGAAGAACACGAAGCACGCCGCCGCTCCGATGATCGGGAAGTAGCGCTTGGCCCGCGCCGGCCCCATCACGTCGCGTGCCATCTGGTAGAAGTACCCGAGGAACGCCTCGAAGAACGTGCGCAGCGTCAGCTTGTCTTCCGGCACCACGGCCTGGTCGAGCTGCACGTACTTGGCCCGCGCCCGCATCCCCAGGATCACCACCAGCAGGATCACCAGCAACGCCGTGATCGGCGGCTCCCACGAGTGCCAGGACGGCGTCGAGTTCGTGATCACGCCGTGGCCGAACTTCTTCGCCAGCTCGGCGCCGTTCGGAAGCATGTAGATCAGGTACGTCAGAAACGTCGTGTGCTCAGGCATTTCGTCTATGACCCCGTTCTCACGTCCCCTCGCCGCCCCGGCTCGTCAGGAACGACGACACCGTGATCCCCACGGGAAGAGCCCCGTAACCCACGATGAGCGCAATCGCGTCCACCACGCCGTAGCGCAGCAGCAGCCCCACGCCGACCAGCAACACCACGAACTTCACCGCCCCGATCACGCCCCACAACGCGCGCGTCGAGCCGGAGTTGCTCAGGAACGCCTGCCCCAGCTTCTTGAACACCCACAGGTTCGCCACCGCGATCGCGCCGCCCACCAGCACGCCCGACGCGGCGCGTCCATGGAACAGCAGCAGCGCCGTCATCGCCGCCACCAGCCCGAACCCCGCGGTCGCCATCAGCGCCACGTCCACGTCCGATCCGCCGGGACCTTTCGTCGCCGGCTTCCGGTCGTGCTCAGTGTTCGCCATGGTTCCCATCGCGGTCGTTCCAGTCCTGCTTCCTGCGCTGCGCTTCCCAGTCTTCCCGCTCGGTCTCCTCGCGCATCCGCCGCGCTGCCTTCCACAACAAGTTGAACCCTGCGGCGACTCCGAACACGAACCCGATGACCGTCAGACACCCGTGCGTCCCC
>JAJZQG010000255.1 GCA_021847645.1 Myxococcales bacterium | reverse complement strand
TGTGCTCCTCGAGTACGGCCATGCTGCGGTACAGGTGCTGCAGCTCCAGCTTCTCGAAGCCCTGCAGGAAGACGTCGTCGCGCAGCCACTGCTCGAAGCGGTACAGCTTGGAGCACGGCGCCTGCAACGTCTTGCCCGTGGCCTGCCGCACGACCGCGCCGAACAAGTAGCCGCCCGTCAGCGCGTGGTAGGCCAGACGGCGTCCCGGGGCGTGCACCGGACGTGCATCGCACAGCCGCTTCACGCACTCCTCCGGATCGAGCAGCACCTCCGGATCGTCAATCGACCCCGGTACGCTCGGCAACCCGGCTCGGTGCGTGAGCACGTGGCGAATCCTCACCCAGCGCTTGCCGTGCTTGTCGAAGCTGGGCACGTACTCGGCCACCGCATCGTCCAGACGAAGCACGCCCCGCTCGTCGAGCAGATGGGTGACCATCGCGGTCACGGCCTTTGACGCTGAGAGGACAGCCCGAACGGCGTGTCGACCGTGGCAGCGACCTTGGGCGTTGCGTCGGAGTCGTGCGGGCCGTGCCGCGCGCGTGGCCGATCGCGCGATCCAGGACCACGTGCCCGTTCCGGCGGATGCACAGGGCAACCGCCGGGTGGATTCCGGTCTTGTAGAGGCGCCCGACTGCGCGCCAGGTCGTCTCGCAGCCCTGCGCCGTGACGCCGGCGGCACGCAAGACCACATCGTCGATGGGTCGCGCGGAGGTGATCGAGGACAGATCGCTGGGAACGTCGATGGTGCGAACTCGGAACCTGGCTGGGGGGACGACAATGTAGGGCACGGGCAGGGGCTTGGAAAAGAGGGCTGGGACGGGGCAGGATCGGCGCGACAAGTCCGCCAGTGCCGCCTCGCTCTTCACCGAGCCGTTGCAGCAGCCGCTCGCTCTCCGGGCACAAGATACGTGCCACGGGCGTGAGCAACGGGGCGTCACGCACTATCGGCTATCCCGCGGCCAACCCTCGCCGCGCCGCGCGTATGAGCGCATCCAGCTCGATCACTCGTATCGCGAACGCCGGATCCCCCGGAGATAGCGCCTTGCGAGCCGCGGTCGCCACGTCGAACAGCTCGGCCGCGAATCCCCTGTCCGGACGCTTGGCCCGCGCACGCGCCGCCACCTCCTGCGGACCGAACCGCACCAGGTGCTCGCCGCGCGCCACAGGGTCCGTAACCATCCCCCGCGCTCGCTCGAACCACGCAACCGCCAGGCCAGAGGCTCGCGCCAGCAGCAGCTCGTGCGCACGCCACGCAACATCCCCGGGCGTCGGTGAGGCCGGAAGCGTGGAGCGCAGAGCCTCATCATCGCCAAGCGCGGCAGCAGCGCGGACAGCCTCGTTGGTCAAGTCTTGGATCGCCGGCGCCAAGCTCGTTGCCGCCTCGGCATCGCGGGCAACTACCTCGTTCAAGTGCGCCAGGCCGCGAAACAAGTATGGCAGCGCATGGGCTGGGTGTCCTGCCGCACGCGCGTCGAAGGCAAACGCGACCAACTTCTCCGGCGGGTTGCCGTCAAGGAGCGATTCAAGGGCGTCTTCGCCAACCTCTGCCGGTGGCCAAGGCTCGCGGGGCTTGCGTGGGCGCGGCGATGTCACGGTGCGAGCATAGCAGCACCAGCTCCCCCCCTCGCAACGGCCGTCCGTGAGAGGGGGTCATCATCGATATCGCCCTCGGAATCGTTGGAGCGCTCGCGGGCGGCTATCTCCCGCATTGTGGGATACTTTCCATCAGCACCATCCCTCTGGCCCTCGAAGCTGCGCGGGTGAGCTCGGCTCGTGGGGCTGCCGCCACGGTCCGCGTCAGCTCCATCGATCTGCTCCGCGCGGACGACCGGCTCGCGCAGATCGTTGCCAGCAGGCGAGTAAGCGCGGTGCGCTTCACCCGCGAGCTCCCGGCGGATGAACCGACGATTCTTCAACGCCTTCTCGAGTCGGACGAGCCGCTGGACGTGCGAGGGCCTGTGCGCACCAAACGGAAGATCGGTCCGAACGAGCCCTGCCCGTGAGCAAGCGGGAGGAAGCACGACAGCTCGGTCGACGTGCCAACCGACACGCTCGACGCAATCGCGGACCAGGCAAGGAGGCCCTGGCGGCGGTCGAGAAGCATCATCCGGCGCTGGTCCTGCTGGATTTGGAGATGCCGCGGGACACAGGCACGGACTTCTTCGGCAAGATGCGCAATCACAAGGCATTTGCCAGTATCCCGATCGTCGTGGTCAGCGCCCGGTCGCGCCGGAATCTGGCAGTCTCCAAGGACGTGCCGGTCCTCGACAAGCCGATTGACGAGCAGCGCCTCCTGCAGGAAGTCCAGAGCTCGCTGGCCTCGACGTCTGCGCGATAGGGACGCCGTACGGGAACAGAGCTCAGCCGAGCTCCCGCTCGACCAAGCTCCATAGCGCGCGAATATCGTCGCCTGCTGCGCTCGCACCCAGCTCCACCACAGCCTTGCCCTCGACCTGGGCCCTGCTCACCGCATCGTCGTAGCGGACCATCCCGAGGAATTGAATGCCAAGCTCGGACGCCTCACGCTGAATCCGGGCAGAGAGTTCTGCGTCGATATCCGCCTTGTTGACGCACACGGCCGTCTTGATCCCGAATTGGCGGGTCAGCTGCGCCACCCGCGCCAGGTCGTGCAGCCCGGACAGGGTCGGCTCGGTCACCACCAGTACCATGCGCGCGCCGGTGATCGATGCGATGACCGGACAGCCGATGCCGGGCGAGCCGTCGCAGAGCAGCAGGTCCCGATCCTCCCCGGCGGCAACCGCCTTCGCCTCCCGTCGAACGAGCGACACGAGCTTGCCGCTGTTCTCCTGGGCGATTCCGAGACGAGCGTGGGCCATGGGCCCGTGCCGGGTGCTCGAAACGAAGGACTCCCCGCCAAGCGAATGCACCAGCTCGACCGCGCGTTCGGGACAAATATCAGCGCACACTCCGCAGCCTTCACAGCTGATGGAATCCACCTCGAAGCTGGCTATCGAGCCGGCATCATGGCTGCGGATTGCGTCATAGCGGCAATGCGCCGCGCACAAGCCGCAGGCCGTGCACGCCTGCTGGTCGATGACGGCGGTCAGCCCACCGGCGAACGGCCAGCGCTGGCGAACTTCCGGCTGAAGCACCAGGTGCAGATCGGCTGCATCCACATCGCAGTCGGCCACGGCGGAGTGCCCGGCGAGCGCGAAGAACGAGGCGGTGATGCTGGTCTTTCCGGTACCTCCCTTGCCGCTGACCACGACCAACTCGGGCACTTGTTTTGGCGGGCCGACGTGCAGCGTTGCCGGGCGCAGCTCCAGCGCCCTCTGCGGCGCGGGGATCGTCTCGACCGGGCGCACGCGCGGGCCGGGTCGCGACGAAGCGAGCGTCGTAAGCTCGTCCGCCAGCCGCAAGAACGTAGGCTGCAACGCAGGTATCACGTCGATGGCGAGCCTGCCACGCGCATAGGCCCTGGCGATCTCCCGGTCCTGGGGCAGCTCGAGCAACACGGGAATCTGCTCCGCGGCGCAGTATTCCAAGACTCGACGGTCGCCCGCGCCGGCGCGGTTGATCGCTACGGCGAACGGCTTGCCGATGTCCCGAACCATCTCGACGGCAAGCCCGAGATCATGGAGCCCGAAGGGCGTGGGCTCGGTGACCAGCAGCACGACTGTCGCGGTCTTGACCGACTCGATGACAGGGCATGAGGTACCCGGGGGCGAGTCGATCACCAGCGTAGCGTCGGACGGCGCGGCTCGCAGCACGGCCCGAATCACCGGCGGAGCCATGGCGTCACCGACATGGAGCCTGCCTTGCAGGAATGTCAAGGGGCCTGAGATTCCCTCCTCCACGACGCCCGTGACTCGTGGCACCTCGCGAATCGCGCCCTCGGTGCAGGCCAGCGAGCACCCGCCGCAGCCGTGGCACAAGTTGGGGAACGTCAAAACCTTCTTGGGCAAGACAACAATGGCCGAGTAGCGGCACGCGGCGCCACAATTGCCACACAACGTGCAGCGCGTCTCGTTCACCTCCGGCACGGGGATCGTCACGTCATGACGGCTTCGCAGCTCTGGGGCCAGGAAGATGTGGCCGTTCGGCTCCTCTACATCGCAATCCACGTAGGCCACCCTCGCGCCCGCGCGCGCCAGCGCGGCGGCCAGATTCGTAGCAATGGTGGTCTTGCCCGTACCGCCCTTGCCACTCGCCACGGCGATCCGTAGCGGCTCGCTCATGGCTGCACGCCCCACCCATCCGCACCCGGCGTCATGCCGCGGCAGGGGCGCCCGAAGCCTCTCATCTTGCAGCCCTGCGCTGCGCGGCATGGCCTCCGACATTCGGCGCGGTGGCAATACGAAAGGCCCCCGACCGCCAGCTTGCGATGACCTCGGCAACCGTCCCTGCGCAATCGGAGATCACGTCGATGTTGGCGGCGGTCAGCGTCTGGTGTGCATTGGGCCCGCAAGAACCCGTGAGAACCACCTTGGCACCCTTGCTGGCAACCAGCTGCGACGACTGGATGCCCGCCCCCGAACCCGTCATGCTGTTGCGGTTGTCGACTGCCTCGAAGCTCATGTCGTCGGTCTCGACAAAAAGGAAGTAGGCGCAACGTCCGAATCTGGGATCCAGGATGGCGTTGAGCGACGGGCCTGAAGAGGAGATTGCAATCTTCATCGTTCTTCCTTGGCCTCGGGCGCGCGCGGCTGTCCGGCAGCCTCGAGATGGTCGAGCCTTGCTTTCAGCTCGCGTACGGTTTGCTCGAGCCCGACGGCGAGCCGCTTGAGCAGATCGAGCTCGTTCGATGCGGAAGGCGCGGGCTGCTCCGGCTGTGCCGGCGTCTGAAGCTGAGAAGGCGCTGGGGCGATCAACGGCTGCGTCAGGCCGCGTCCGTGTCGCCAACCGAGTCCGCCTCCTCCCCCCTGGCGACCCCAGCCGCGTCCGCGACCGAATCTCCCCAGCTGATCGGGATTGGCGAGTCCGGGTGTGTCGTATCCTCTGCAGTAGCCGGCGCCGCGGCCTGTCATCGGCCCCTCGTCCCTCGGACCCATTCGATTTCCACCTGGCATGTGGGGTCTCCTTTGCAAGTGCCTGACCCAAGTCGCTAGCAGAATCCGGGCCACCCGCGACAGGCGTCGAGGACATTCGAAATCCATCGCAACTGCCGGATCCGCTGCACAGTCACGGCGCGACGGCAGCGCCGCGGGGTCGCTGAAGCGCGACCCCACCGTGTTTCAAGGTCGTAGGGACGAAACGATGCTGTTGAGCACGTCGGGAATCAGGACGCCTGCCGAAACGCGCCCTTGCCACCCGAGCGCGCAGGCGCACGCAACCGAGCTTGACAACGGTCTTGATGGGTGTTCTTTCCCCGCTCGTCTCTGCGATAGCGGCGAAGCGCTTGCGGGCCTTCGGGTTGCAAGGAAGACTCGCGAGCCGCCAGGGCCGCGCAAGCACCGCGAGCTCGATGACGAGGGAGGCGCCGAGCCGATCGGCGTCAGGCGAACGTGCGCCGGGCGCGTCCGTCGCGCTTCGGCAGTTCGATCCCCAGCTCGCGCACCTTACGAAAGAGCGTGCTCTTGTGCATTCCCAGCTCACGGGCCGCCGCGAGCCGGTTGCCGCCGTTGCGCTCGAGCGCCTCGCGAATGACCTGGGCCTCGAGCGTCATCATGGCCTCCTGCATCTTGCGGCCCCGCGCGCGCGGTAGCGCGCTGGGCACCAGCTCGGCAGGCAGGTGCACCAGGTCGATGACGCCTTCGTGGAGCAGCACGAAGGCGTGCTCGATGATGTTCTGAAGCTCGCGGACGTTGCCCGGGTAGTCGTGCGCGGTCAGGACGCCCAGCACGTCGGGGCTCACGCCCGTAACACGCTTGTTCTGCACTGCGTTGAAGACCGAGATGAAGTGCTGGACGAGCAGCGGTATGTCTTCTCGTCTGCTGCGCAGCGGGGGCAGCTCGATGGGCATCACGTTGATCCGGTAGTACAGATCCCGACGGAACTCCCCGCTCGCCATCCGGGCCGTAAGATCCCGGTTGGTCGCGACGACGACTCGCACGTTGGCCTCCTCGCTGCGCGTGCTCCCGAGAGGCTCGAACCGTCTCTCTTGGAGTACACGCAGCAGCCGGACCTGCAACGCCGGGGTCACTTCGCCTATCTCGTCGAGAAACAGCGTTCCACCACGGCTCAGCGCGAACCGTCCGGGCTTGTCCCGTACAGCACCCGTGAATGCCCCGGCCTTGTAGCCGAAGAGCTCCGACTCCAACAGCGTGTCCGGCAACGCGCCGCAGTTGACCGCCACGAACGGTCCGTCGCGACGCAGACTCAACGAGTGAATCGCCCGCGCTACCAACTCCTTGCCGGTCCCGGTCTCGCCCCTGAGAAGGATTGTGGTCTCGCTCTCCGCAACGCGCGGGAGCACGTCGAGAATCCGGCGCATCGATTCGCTCCGGCTGACGATGTCGCCGACCAGCCATCGTACCTTGACCTCCCTTCGCAGCTCCTCGATGTCCGTCAGATCCCGGAACGTCTCCGCGCCCCCCACCACGCGTCCGCTCTCGTCGCGCAACAGCGCAGTCGAGACGCTGATCGGGATGCGCTTGCCCTCCGAGTTGATGATGAACGTCGTCTTGTTCGCCACCGCGACGCCCGTATCCATCGTGCGACGCAGCGCGCACTCCGTCTCGCACATGCTCGCGCGAAAGACGTCCGAGCAACGACGCCCCACGGCGTCCTCTCGCGCAACGCCCGTAATCTGCTCGGCCGCCCGGTTGAACGAGGATACGCGCCAATCGCCGTCAACGGTGAAGACGCCGTCCGAAATGCTCTCCAGAATGGAATCCGTCGCGATCTGCGGGAGCCGGCGGGGCGAGGGGGGGTTGCTCTTTCCGCTCATCGTCACTCCTTCCGATCGTGCAGGCGGCAGCAGCGCTGACCCTCTACCCGCACCGGCCCGCCTTCAATGCGCAATGCCTTGCCGTGCACGATGACGTCCGCCAGCTTGCGGTGCGCCGCCTCGATGATGCGTGTGAAGGTCGGCCGCGAAACATTCATCTGTCGGGCGGCCTCCTCCTGGTAAAGACCGTCGAGATCCGCTAGGCGCACGGCCTCGAACTCGTCCAGTGTCATGATCAACTCCTCGAGCCCGGCGACAGGGATGCCGCCCGGTTTGAAGATCGTTGCGGCGGGCTGGCCGGCAACTCGACGCGCACAGAAGGGACGGGGCACGGGGTTTGTCCTCCACGCGCTATTGTGAACATATGCTCGTAACTGTCAAGGCGCGAGGCTTCGCTCTTCGGAGGCCGACGGCGTTCGAATGACGCGTAGCGACATCCATTCGGCAGACCCCAGAGCGTGGCGGCGCCAAGGAATGGACAGCGGGAGGATGTCGGTCGCATCCGGGCGACGCTTGTATCGGGCACAGTAGCGCGACGGCGACCGCGCGACAGTCGCTCTTCGCGGCGCAAGGCGCTAGCCAGCAGCCGATCGGGATCGGCGATGCGGTTGCCCGAATGGCCCGCTTCCTGCTCCCGACACAAGCTCGGAGACTCCAGGGCATGAAGCTCGCACTGACAGTCTGGGACGGGAGGATCTCGCCCGTGTTCGACGTGTGCAGGCAAGCGCTCGTGGTGGACGTCGAGGGAGGGCGGATCGTGTCGCGTTCCGCCGAGACATTGGACAGCGCGAATCCGGCCAGCAAGGTCGATCGTCTCGCTGCACTCGGCGTTGCGACGCTGGTTTGTGGCGCCATCTCTGCGCCCCTGCAACTGGCGCTGCTCGCCCGGGGAATCGAAGTCTTCGCGTTCATCGCTGGGGAGGTAGACGACGTTCTGCGAGCGGTGATCGCCCACCAACTGTCGAATCCGTCGTTGCGAATGCCCGGCTACCGCGAAACGCAGCCAGCCCGTCCGGAGGGCAAGCGATGAGAGCCGTCCCGGCGTCAACAATGATGCGGTGCGCACGGTGCGCGTCCGCGACGAGAAGCCATCGGCGATTCGGCACACATCGCGGATCGATCCGCGCAAGCGTCTTACTACCAGGAGAACGCAGCCAGGCTGCGGAGGTATTGTCATGAGCGACGTCATGTCGGACAAGAGCCATCGACTCGAGGCACGAACCGCGACGATCGCCGCCGCAGCCATCGTGCTCGTTCTCGGGGGTGCGTCGATTCTGCTGGTGAGGCGAGCGCTCGGCACGCCGCCGGGCGGGGCGTCTCCCGCGCCGGCCGTGGCTGCGGCAGCACCGGCGAGCGCTGCCATGCAGTGGGCTGCGGTGCTGCGGACGTCCGTCGGCAGCGGGCCGGCCCAAGACCTGTCTTGGCTGCAGACCGGCGTCGCCAACGACGGTCGCCCCTGGATGGGCGCGGCGCACCCATCGTTGGAGATCGACGAATTCGTGGATTTCCAATGCCCCAAGTGTTGCGAAGCCTGCCCCTTCCTGCAGCGGCTCTTCGCTCGGTTCCCCAACCAGGTGCGCATCTACATGCGCCATCTGCCTCGTACGCAAGCCGGTGCGTCGGCTGCCGACGACCCGGGCTCCCGCTCCTGCCAGATGGCGAGCGCGGCGATCTGCGCGGGCCGCCAAGGGCAATACTGGGAGGCGCACGACTATCTGTTCAGCCATCGAGAACAGCTCTCCGAGCAGCACACCTGCGCGGCCGCGTTGTGCCAAACGCTGGGCCTGGACTACCACGCATTCCGCAGCTGCATGGAAGACCCGGCAGTGCGTCAGTCCCTGGAGCGGGATGCGACCGACGCGCGCAACCTGGGGATCACCGAGACTCCTACCTTCGTGGTGCAGGGCAAGGCGTACGCGCGGGCGATCCCCGACGAGGTGCTCGCCGGGCTGTCGGCCCACGACGGCAACTGATGCGTTCCCTCCTGCGGATGCGCGCCTGGAAGCCCCAAAACGGGTGATCGCCCCAACACTCCATGCGCGCATGTCTACCCGCCACTGCTATCTACCCGGTGGAGGCGCCGCTCCGATTGCTCATCGACGCGTTCGTCGTCGGTGAGCATCGGGTCGTAGGCGTCGAAGGCCTTGCAGCGGACCCGCTGTTCGCCGTGCTTTCCGAAGGTGTGCTGCCGAGCATCGACACCCGCATGCTCAAGCTGTTGTTCCACAACCTCGTGCGTGAGCGTGACCAGCACGAACTGGATGAAGGGGTACAGCGCTCCACGCCGGTCGTCCGGGTCCAGCTGCTCGAGCAGCGGCCACGCGCCGATCTCCCGGATGTATTCGAACAGCTCGTCAAAGAACACCGCCTCGTTCAGCGCGTGCACGCTGTCCATCGCCCGCGTCTCGTGCAGCTCGAGCGCCACCTTGCGGTTGTTGCGCTTCTCCGTCTGCCAGCCGACTCGCACGTCGACGTGATCGTGGACCTTGACGTGAACATCAACGTGGACCCCATCTTGACCACCCCCTTGCAGACGCACTTGTTTTCGCGCGATTCGCTTGCGGTCGTAGGCACAACCGCTAGCGGGGCATGATGCGGGCGACGATTTGTTCCTGGTCGCCGAGCTGCTGCAGGCGCAGCTCTCGCAGGATCGCGCTTTGCGCAGGAGCCAGTTCGGTCAGGGCGTAGACCGCCTTACCGTCTGCGCCGGCGGCCAGGCGATTGAGCCGGCATTCCTCGAGAGCTTCCAGCGCCGCTTCGACCGTGTACTTGCCCTTGAGCTTGTGATGCAGGGTGCGCTCAAGCAGCAGTGCGAGCATGCAGATGGTGACGTGCGCCCGGACCTTGGCGTCCGTCTGATGCCTCACGGGACGTAGCTCCACCAAGCTCTTGATGGTCTGGAAGTCTTTCTCGACTGCGTCCTTGGCGCGATACAGCTGCGCTAGCTCGATCGCCGTACGCTGCAGGTCTGGGTGGGCTACCAATCCTTGCCGCCAAATCGCGACTCCTTCCGATCGCGGTCGTGGCGATCTCCAGCACGTCCGCGGCCACCGCTTCCAACACAGCGGCCCAGCGCTGCGTCGGCGTTCGTTCCGCCGAGGCGCCCAGTTGCTGCCGGACGACTTCGAGCAAGGCTCGGCTCACCACGAAGGTGACGATCGCGACGTGCAACAGCGCCTCGACGACGTGAGGGTTCGCGCTCGGAATCTCCTCCAAGTGGTAGTGCCTCTTGAGCTCTTTGAAGAGCAGTTCGATCTGCCAACGCAGCACCTACCGGGCTCGGGCTCGACCGGAGGGCTCCACTGTTTCTGCTCGGCTGCCAAGCGGAACAGGGCCGCGCACCAAACCGAGCTGGCCGCACCGAACCACGTTTTGACAGGGCGGGCTGTAGCGCTCGGCTTCAGGTTCGCACACCCGTCAAGGTCCGCAGCTGATCCGGATTGCACTGTTGATCGTCAAACACGATGACGAGAAACTCGAAGCTCGGTCGGCCAGCGGATCCCTTCATACGTCCGCGAAAAACGACAAACAGCTCGTCGACAAACACCTGCTCCAAGCCTGCAAAGAACCTGGCGTGCTCCGGAGAGAGCCCGGGAAGCGCGCCTCCTTGGAGATTGCCGCCCGCATACCAGCTTCCGCCGGCGACTCCCAGTTCGGTGCACGGGACCCACCGAGTGACGAGCTTCTCCCCGCCTGCCGCGGAAAAGCGCTCGCGCAACCGCTTGCCCTCGGAAGGCGACGACAGCAGTACTTCGTCGAGAAGCTCAGAGCCGGCCACGACGCTCAGGAGCTTTCTCCTCAGCTCTCCGCGCAGCGACTCTGGGACTCCAAAGGACTGCAGGGCCGATTTCTGGCGTAGAAGGACGGCGAGACGCCGGGCTGACCCGAATTCTCGTCCGAATGACAGGAGCTGTTGAACCGTCTCGGCGACGCGAATCGGCGTGAGCTGCCCCGTATATCGATCGGCGAGGGGACCACGCTCGAGCTTGCTGCAATAGGCCTGCAGCTCGCATGCGGTGCACGACGGATCGCCTCGAGCGCGCCTGACCAGGTGCAGCTCGCCACTGCCTCCCCGGCGTTCGAAGGTCTTTGTGGGGTGCAGCCGGGCGGTGTTTGGCAGGTCGGCGAGGACGAACCCGAGGTACTCCGGGCCGAGAAGGCAGTAGAAGACCTCGGAGAAGACCACCCTCGCCCCGCGGGCCAGCGCGATGTCCAGGGCCAGCTCGAGCTTCGGAGCAAGGTCGGCCGGGTCGAAGAACCAGCGCTCACCACCTTGTTGAGCTGTATTCGCCGTGGGTCGCACGAGACGAACGCCAAAGTAATCGAGCCCTTCATCGCACCAATACCGGATGGTGTCCGGCAGCGAAGCAAGGTTGTGGGCGTGAACCGAGATCTGCGCGGTGATGTGCGGCGTTGCTACGCCTGCGCGCCGCATACCCACGAGGTTGCGCGCGCCCGCCAGCAACTGCTCGAACGCGCCAGGCACTCCCACCGACGCATCATGCACCGCGGCGTTGGGTCCGAAGATGCTCAGAACGAGCACGTCAACGCCAGAGGCTGCCAGTCTTTCGGCGAGTGCCCGGTCTTGGAGCTTGCGCCCATTGGTCACCACGAGTTGCTCACGCAACCCGATCTGCTTGCCGTAGGTGATCAGGTCGACCAGAGGCGGCCAGAGCGTCGGCTCTCCGCCCTGAATACTGACCTGCTCGACTCCTTGGCTCAGGAGGCGGTCGTAGGCGGCCTTGGCCTCATCGAGCGTAAGGGTGAATCGAGAGAGCTCCCCTCCCCCTTCGCCCATAGCTGTTAGCAGTTTTCTTGGCCCAGGTCGGAGACATCCGGCAAGGGGCTGGCATGAGCACGACCGCCGTCCCCCAGCCCAGGCCCGATTGGCAGAACGACTGGCAGCAGCTCTTGAGCTAT
>JAJZQG010000254.1 GCA_021847645.1 Myxococcales bacterium | reverse complement strand
GCTCGCCGTTTGGTCCTTACGGGCTGCGGGTGTTGGCGCATCCTGCGAGCCCGCCAGCAGGCGGGCTTGAAGTGCCGTAGCCATCGTCTCGGTGCAAGTGCGACCCCTTCATGCCCCGCACTTTGGGCGGTGGAGACGCGACCTGCGAGTGCGGGGTGTTAGGTCGTACCCACGGCGACCACGGTTGCCCGCAGCCGTCAGGACCATCCCTACCGTCCCCAGTCCTTCCGCTCGCCTGTCAAACACCCTTGCCGACGCTCATGCGCACTCGCGTCGGCACTTCATCGACAATGCGATTCCCATGCCACGATCTGCACCCCCACATCCCTGCAAATTCCCGAGCCCCGACGCAACCTCGAGGTGGCGGCCGCCACTTTTGCGGCGGATCCGCCACGGCCTTGACCCGGCCGAACACGCCTCCCGTGTGCTACCTTCTCGATGATGCCGACGCGTTCCGGTCGCCCTGCCGCCAGACGCCCCGCCGGGCGCGACACGACGGTGTACCCGGTGGAGGAGAAGATGGGCGAGGAGATGCTTCAGCGGCTGATCATGGAGCTGCTGCGCCCGCTGGTGGAACGGTGGCTGGCCGAGCGCGGGGTCAAGGCGCTGGTGGGGGCCGATCAGTTCATCTACTTCCGCAAGGGCGACATCCGTGGACGCGTGGCGCCCGACGTGTTCGTGCTTCCGGGCGTGCGACCCGGCCGGCGCATCAAGTCGTGGAAGGTCTGGCAGGAGGGCGTGACGCCGAGCTTTGCGCTGGAGATCGTCTCGGGCGACACGGACAAGGACTACATCGAGGCACCGGCGCTCTACCGCGAGCTGGGCGTGGACGAGTTGGTGATCTTCGACCCGGACTACGAGCAGGAGCCCGAGCGGTTCCGCTTCCAGGTGTATCGTCGCACGCCCAAGCGCGGCCCGGTGCATGAGGTGAGCAACGAGGACCGCGTGTGGTCCAAGCAGCTCGGATGCTTCGTGCGCGCGGTGGGCCATGGCGAGGATCAGCGATTGCGCTTGGGGCTCAGGCCGCACGGCGACGAGCTATTCCCCACGGAAGCGGAGCACGAGCGCGCGGAGAAGGAACGCGAGCGGGCGGACAAAGAGCGCGAGCGCGCCGAGAAGGAACGCGAGCGCGCTGCACGGATGACGGCAGAAGAAGAGCTGAAGCGTCTCCGCGGCGAGCTCGAACGTCTGCGCAGGAAGCTGTGACGACAAGCGTCTGTCGGGAGCGATAGCCCGCAGTTGCCTTGCCCATTCGCGGCTCCGTGCGCATGCGAATAGGTGGGTGTGGCGAAGATCGGAGGGCGGCCATGGACCTCCACGAGCATGTTGGCGATGCGGGGCGCGGAGAGCGCGTTCTGCTGGTGGACGACGAAGAGGCGTTTCGCGAGACGATGGCGCGGGCCTTGGCGCGGCGTGGGCTCGTCGTCCGATGCGCGGAGAGCGGCGAGCAATGTCTGGAGGCGATCGAGACGATCGAGCTTAACGTCGTGGTGCTCGACCTGGAGATGCCGGGCATGGGAGGCATGGCCGCGCTGGCCGAGATCGTGCGACGGCGGCCCGCGCTTCCGGTGATCGTGCTGACCGGATACGGCACGATGGCGCGGGGAGTCCAGGCCATGAAGGCCCATGCGGCGGACTTCCTGACCAAGCCCGTGATGGCCGACGATCTGCTGGCGGTGATTCACGCGGTGCTGCACGGCCCCGAAGCCCGCTCGGCGTGATGGCGCGACGCGCGAAGCGTCGCACGGGCGGCGTTCCTCGATGGGCACACAGCGTGTAGGCTCTCGCGCATGCTGCTCGCCGCTTCGTATCTGCCGCTCGTATCCGCCGCCCTCGCCGAGGACCTGGGCTCTGGGGACTTGACCACCGAAGCCACGGTCGCCGTGTACACACGGGCGCGCGCCCTGGCTGTCGCCCGCAAGCCGCTGGTGGTGTGCGGCCGCGAGGTGTTCTTCGCTGTATTTCGCGAGGTCGATCCGTCGGTGACGTGCGAAGGGCTTGTGGACGAGGGCGCGCGGGTCGAACGCGGTGCGGTGCTGTGGCGTGTCGAGGGGCCGGCGCGCAGCCTGCTGATGGCCGAGCGCGTGGCGCTCAACTTCGTGCAGCGCATGAGCGGCGTGGCGACCGTGACCCGGGCGTACGTCGAGGCGCTGTCGCCCGGCAGCACGACGCGCATCACCGACACGCGCAAGACCACGCCGGGGCTGCGCGCGCTCGAACGTCATGCGGTTCGCGTGGGCGGAGGCCATAATCATCGGGACAACCTGGGGGCTGCCGTGATGATCAAGGACAACCACATCGTCGCGGCGGGAGGCATCGCGCGGGCCGTGGAGCGGGCGCGGCAGCACGCGCCTCACACCTCGCGCATCGAAGTGGAGGTGGACACCCTCGAGCAGCTCGAGGAGGCGCTGGCAGCCCGCGCGGACATCATCATGCTCGACAACTTCACCGACGATCAGGTCAGGCAGGCCGTCTCCCAGGCACGCGGGCAGGCGCTGCTGGAGGTGTCGGGCGGCATCACCCTCGAGCGCATTCGCACGTTGTCGTCGATGGGCGTGGACGTCATCAGCGTGGGGGCGCTCACGCACTCGGCGCCGTCGGCGGACATTGCCCTGGATTTGGAGCTGGAGCCATGACGAACGCAGCCTTGACGGACCTGGACGTGGCGACCGTGGAGCAGCACCTGCGCAAGCTCGGTGTGAAGCTGGGTGCGCCGGTGTCGGTGGTGGACGAGACGGGCTCTACGAACGAGGACGCGCTGAAGGCCGGGGCCGCAGGCGCAGCGCACGGCGCGCTGTTCGTGGCGGACCAGCAGCGAGCGGGGCGCGGACGGCTCGGGCGGACGTGGCATTCGCCGCCGGGGCAGAACTTGTATTTCTCGCTGCTGCTGCGGCCGCGCACGGAGGCGTCGAGCCTGGCGAGCATGACGCTGGTGGTCGGGCTGGCGGTGGCCGAAGCGGTGGGGCGTTTTTTGCCGGCCGGGTTGGTCGGGATCAAGTGGCCCAACGACGTCGTGATCGGCGGGCGCAAGCTGGCGGGGATCCTGGTGGAGGCGAGCACGACGCGGGGGCGGGTCGATCACGTGGTGGTGGGCGTGGGGCTGAACGTGCTGCAGACGCAGTTCGCGCCCGAGATTGAGGAGATCGCGACGTCGATCGAGCGGGAAGCGGGCGTGGGGCCGGGGCGGCTGGAGGTGCTCGGGGCGGTGCTCGAGCGTCTCGATGCTCGCCTGGCGACGTTCGACGAGGCGGGGGTAGCGCCGATGATCGAGGAGCTGCGCGCGTACGACGTGCTGCGGGGCAGGGAGCTCCGCGTGGGCGAGGTGGAGGGAACGGGCGACGGCATCGACGAGGCGGGGCGGCTGCTCGTGCGCACGGAATCGGGGGAGGTGGTGGCGGTGAATGCGGGGGAGGTGAGCCTGGTTCGGTAGGACGGGGGAGAGAATGAAACGCACAGACGCGGAGGCGCGGAAGCGCAGGGGGAGAGGTTACTTGTACTCGTTGGACTTGCAGGGCTGGGTGCCGTCGCACGGTCCGCGGGGGCTCTCGCAGGTGCACGCGTCGGGCGGTCCGTGGGCCACGTGCGCGGCGCAGTCGCGGGCGAGGTCGGTGGCGCTTTCGCCGGGTGGCACGCAGATGTCGACCGAGTGCTTGGCGACGTCGTCGTAGTCGGTGAGGTAGGGGCAGTTGCAGGTGACCCACAGCCCGGCGCGCGAGGTGCCTGTGCGGCAAGCGGCCAGGAAGGCGGCGAGGGCGAGGAGCGCGCCGAGGGCTCGCGGGGGCACGGGTTGCATGGGGGTTGATTCCCACCCCGCGCGCGACACGTCAACGGGATGCGAGGGGACAGCTGCGCTCTTGGGGTGCGAATCCGGGCTGGGAGGTGATACCTTCGAGTCGACTTGGGGAATGGGTGTGTGGCCCCGAGGTGACACCGGGGCGGGAGGTGCACGATGGCGACGTTCGTTCTGATGACGAAGCTCAGTCCGCAGCTGGCCGGGGATCCGCGTGGGCGCAAGCGTGTGGGGCGCGAGTGGATCAAGAAGATCCACGCCTGCTGCCCGGGGGTGAAGTGGATCTGTCACTACGCTTTGCTCGGGCGCTATGACTTCATGGACATCTACGAGGCGCCCGACGCCGAGACGGCGCACAAGGTGTCGTACTACTCGCTGGCTGCGGGCGCGTCGGCGGCGGAGAGCTGGCATGCGGTGCCGTACGATCGCTATGTCGAGCTCATCGACGAGACGGCGGCCAAGGCGCCGTCCAGGCGCAGGGCGGCGGCGAAGGGCAAGGCGGCGGCCAAGCGCAGGGCGCCGGCCAAGCGCAAGTAGGAATGCGTCACGCGGTGATGTCGTCGAGCGCGCGGCGCACCGCGTGCACCGGGATCGATCCGGTGTACACGAGGATCCGGCCCGGGAAGTCGTCGCCCGCGATCTCGGGGCTCACGCGCAGCTTGCGGCTGACCGCCAGAAGAAATCGTCCGTCGAAGCCATGCTCGAGAAGCTCGACGCGGTGGAAGACGGCTTCGCGGTTCCAGTAGCCGAACGCCTCGAGGTACACCGTCGCGCCTGTCCGCCGGTTGCGGAACACCAGGTCCGGCATGAACACGCCCTTGCCCTTGAGCTCGAAGATGCCGGCGTCGCGACCGATCTCCCAGTCGCCCTCTTGCCGTGTGAACGCGGCCTCGAGCGCGGTGACTTCCTCGAGCTCGCCCGCGCCTCCGCGATAGTGCGACACCAGGCCGTCGTCGCTCGTGAGCACCATCGAGAGCTTCGTCTTGCTCTTGCCCCACACCACGTCGGCCGTCAGCGTCCAGCCTTCGCCGGCCACCACCACGGGCAGGAACAGGGCGAGCTGCAGGCCGTAGCGCTGCGTGGACTCGAACAGGCTCATGGGTCCGTCGAGCACGATCTGGTAGCCGCTCGAGCCGTCGCCGGAGATGTCGGCCATGAGCCTGCGGAAGCGGATGGCGCGCAGCAGCTCGCGATAGCGGCTGGCCGAGGCAGGCTGCAGGTCGAGCACGACGCGCGTGGCGCGAAGCAGCACGCCCTGGGCGAGGGCGAGGTTGTAGCGGTGCAGCAAGGCGGTGGCGGTGGTGCGCGGGAAGCGCGTGATGGTCTGCGCGCCGGGAAGGTCGGCGAACAGCAAGCGCTCGATGTCGTGCGCGGGCAGCTCGAGCTGCTGGGCGGCGTGGCGCACAGCCTCGTCCCGATCGAACCGCTCGCGAAGCCCCAGGCCGCGGCGCCTGCTGGCCGCTTCGCGAAATACCGCGTCGCGCACACGCTCGGCGTCGGCGCCGTTGCCCGTGTCGATCTCGCAGGAGTCCTCGAGCAGCTTGACGAGCCCGCCGACGCGCACGCGATCGCGCTCCGCCCCGGCGATCTCGCCGACGGCCGCGTGCAGCTCGTCGACCGAGGCGCCCTCGCACCGGGCGAACGAATCGATGAGCAGCTCGGCGAGGGGAAGGAGCTTGTCGAACGCGTCGCCGCGGAGGAAGGCCGGGTAGAGCCTCGCGCCGCGGCGCCGCACGCGCACCAGGTCAGCGGTAAGCATGGTGGTCCCTCCGGCGCTGGCTCACGCGCTCCTCCGAGGTGCTGGCCGACAGCACCTCGATGAGCAAGGCCCGCTTCCCCTCGGCGCGTCGCAGGATCCGGCCGAGCCGCTGCACGTGCTCGCGCACCGAGCCGCTTCCGGACAGCACCACCGCCACGTTCGCCTCGGGCACGTCCACGCCTTCGTTGAGCACCTTGGAGGTGACCACCGCGCCGTAGGTGCCGTCGCGAAGTCCTGCGAGGATGGCCGCGCGCTCCTTGGTGCGCGTGTGGTGCGTGATGATCGGGACGAGGAATCGTCGGGAGATGGCGTACGCGGTGGCGTTGTCCTGGGTGAACACGAGCATGCGCGCGGTGCGGTGCTCGTGCAGGAGCCTGTCGAGCAGCTCCATCTTGCCCGAGGCGGCGAGGGCGAGCTCCTTCTGGCGGCGGTAGGCGAGGAACGCGCGACGGCCGTCGTCCGATCGCGACGACTCCATGACGAAGCGCTGCCAGCCGGTGGGCGAGCTCATGTCGATGCCGCTGGCGCGTACGAAGTCCGTGTACGTGCGCCGGGCCTCGTCGTACTCGGCGCGCTCCTGCTCGTTGAGCTCGACGCGAAGCGTGATCACGTCGTATTCGGCGAGATAGCGGCCGGACAGGTCGGTGATCTCGCGGCGGTAGACGACGGGCCCGACGAGAGCCTGGAGGATGTCGTGGCGGCCGTCGGCGCGCTCGAGGGTGGCGGTGAGGCCGAGGCGAAAGGGCGCGATGGCGGCGCGTGCGGAGAACGCGAACGCATCGCCCGGCAAGTGGTGGCACTCGTCGTAGACCACCAGGCCGAAGCGGGCGCCCAGGCGCTCGGCGTGCATCCAGGCCGAGTCGTAGGTGGTCACGCTCACGTCGCGCACGTCGTGGTAGCCGCCGCCGATGACGCCGATCTCCACGCCGAAGGTGCGTGAGAGAATCTCGTACCACTGGCTCACCAGGTCGAGGGTGGGCACCACGACCAGGGTGCTGCGCTGGGTGGCTTCTACGGCGAGCACCGCAAGGTGGGACTTGCCCGAGCCGGTGGGAAGCACCACCACGCCGCGTCGTCGCGCGCGAGTCCAAGCCTCGATGGCCTCGCGCTGGTGAGGAAAGGGCTCCTGGTGCACCTTGCGGCCGAGCGAGAGCGTCTCGTAGCGGCGCGCTCGGTCCTCGTACGCCACGCCCGCGCGATGCAGCCAGGTGATCACGTCGGCGTAGGACACGGCCTCCCAGCGCAGCGACCGATCGCGCTCGTCGAATCGTCCTGCCGGCGGCTGGCCTGGCGGGGGCGCATCGAGGCCGCGCACGGCGATCGTGCCATCCTGGTAGTCCACGGCGACGAGGCGGGGGGCGTCCATGCTGCTCCGGGCGGGATCGTGTGTAGCACAAGAGCGACCCGCGTCCGGCTCGCAGGAGCACACGGGCTACGCATCGGGCTTTCCGATGGTATCTTGGGGGGACGCATCAGGAGGGCCACCATGGACGAACGAAGACTCGACGACATCGTGCGCCGGCTCGACGACATCGAGCGGTACTTGGAGCGGCATTCGGCTTGGCACCAGGACGACTACGAGCGGCGTGACGGGTGCGGTTGCCGCTGTCACGAGCGGTACCACGAGCATCACCACCACGCGCATCACCACGACGAGCATCACCACGACGAGCATCACCACGACGAGCACGGTCATCACGAGGGCGGCGATCGCCGCCACGACGACGGCTTCGAGGAGAAGCGCGTGGTCGACCTGATCGTGCGCCTGGTCGGCGAGAAGGTGGAGGAGTTGCTGGAGCGTCACGAGCAGCGACGCCAGGCTCAGGCCGGGCCGGCGGCCGGCGGCAGCTCCGCGCAGCCCACGGGTTCCGGCGAGGGCTGAACCGCTTTCTGGCTGTTCCCTTCACGGCAACGTCGGGCTATGCCCCGCGTCCATCATGTCGTCGCCCCTGCCCCCCAAGAAGGACGTCGCCGTGGCGCTGCTGCAGGCGTCCCCGTCGGTGTTCATCCACCTCGATCCGCGACGCGAACGCGTGTCGGTGCCGCCGCAATTCCGCAGGCAGTCCCACCTGGTGCTCGAGATCGGGCTGAACATGCCCGTGCCGATCCACGATCTGGAAGTCGACGACGACGGTATCACGTGCACCTTGTCGTTCAGCCGCACACCGCATTGGTGCCGCATGCCGTGGGCTTCGGTGTTCGCGATCGTTGGGCAGGACCAGCGCGGGATGGTGTGGCCGGACGACGTGCCTCCGGATTCCGAGTTCCGTTACGCCCAAGCGCCGGCGCAGCCGCCGCCGTCCAAGCCCAAGGCCAGGCCCAAGCCGGTGCGTGTAGTCAAGGCGCCGGAGCCCGACGGGAGCGCGCCAGAGGTCGAGCCGACTCCGGTTGCCGAGGCGAAGGCCGAGACTCCGGAGCCCAGCGTTCTCGAACCCGCCGCCCAGGAGCCGTCGGCCGCGGACGACCAACCCAAGCCCAAGGGCCGGAAGCTGCCCCCCTACTTGCGCGTGGTCAAGTGAGCGCTGGGACGCGCTTCGCGCGCTGGTGATGGCGCAGCCGCCAGCCCCAAGCGATAGACCGTGCCGATCTCGGGACCGGCGAGCAGGTTCCGGTTGCCTCCGGCCGCGGCTATCCCCTTGGCGAGCACGCGCAGCGCCTGCATGGCCGATCGGTTCATGTTGTCCGGCGTCATCTGGCGAATCTTGCGGCCTGCGTCCCGCACCGCTTGGCAGATCATCAGGAAGTGCAGCCGCTCGAGCGCCTGCGCGCGCTGCGGCTCCCGCAGGTTGTGCACGAACGTCAGCACCTCGTCGGGCGCGATGGACTGTGTCGCCGACGCCGGCGCCAGACGCACGCCTGCCGCCCGCTCGAGCTTGCGAATGAGCAGCGGCGCGTGCCACGGCACGAACAGCCGGTCCACGTCGTCGATGTCGCCGAAGCCCAACTCGATGAGCCGCGCGTCGCGAGCCTCCAGCGCGAGCGTGTGGAGCCATGCGCGATCGTGCATGCCCAACAGCTCCACCAGGTGCCCCAGCCGGTTCTCGTCGTGTACCGCGAGCAGCCGCAGCACCGTCTCGGCCGCGTCCATGTGATCGCCCGCGAACTCCAACATGCCCCCATCGGGCAGCTCGAAGCACTCGTTGAGCGGCTCGCGATCATCGGACACTGGGCGGACTTCGCGCGCGAGAAACACCGCGAGCGTCTCGACCGGGATGCGCGCGATGAACCGGCCAGCGGCATTCGACGAGCCGATGCGCTCGGACACGAAGCGGGCGAAGCGCCCGCGCGCGAACTTGCGTCGACGGAAGCACGCCAGGTACACCAGATCGGGCACGTGCTGCGGCCGCGTCAGGTCCAGCGTGGGCAGCGGCTCGCGTTGTTGATGACCCGCGCCCGCGCGCTTGGACGTGCCCCGCGTCGTGCTCGCCGCGGCTCCGGTACGAACGTGGCGCGTACTGTCCTTCCGGGCTTTCCGGGACCCCGGAGCGGAGGACGCAGCGCTGCGTTTTCCTCGGCTTGCCATGTTCGCGGCTCGTATCGGACGTGGCGGCATTCGTCAAGCCGCCATCGAGCCCGTGCACCGGCCGGGCCGAGCGGGTAGGATAATCCACCGCTCGAACGCCTGCTTTTTTCTTGTTGATGGAGGGAGCCGAGATGCCGAAGGTCCACACGATCGTCCCTGCGTTCGCCCTGCTCTCAGCCCTGTCCGGCTGCGTGCTCGCCGGCTGCGGCGGAGGCGGCGATACCAGCGCTGGCCCACCCGGTGGCTCCTCGCAAGACGCCGGCAGCGATGTCTCCAGCGACGGCGCGCTCGACGGCTTCGTGCCGATCGACGGGTCCCAGGGCGAGGTGAGCAACGACTGCCCGGGAGGCTGCGACGAAGGCGAGATCTGCTCGCACGGTCTGTGCGTGACCAACAACGACTGTCAGACCGACAACGACTGCTCCAACGACAGCTACTGCGAGGTAGGCGTCGGGTGCGTGCCCTGGGGCACGCCGCCGTCCAAGACCTACGACCCGAGCTGCGTCTACGTGATCCCGCCGGGCCAGTTCGCTCCGCGCGTGCGCTGTGAGTTCTCCAAGGCTCCTGCGGGCGATCCGTTCCCCGCCCACACGGACGTGCAGGCCACGCCCGTCGTGGTCAACTTCCACAACCCGGCCTCGGCCGGCCCACCCAGCATCATCGCGCCCTTCACGGCCACGGTTCCCGGCGGCTACACCGAGAACCAGGGCGTCATCCGCGTGCTCAGCGGCAAGGACTGCTCGGTCGAAGCGGTGCTCGGCGGAGTCGACCTCGATGGCGACGGCGTGGTGGACTGGATCAACTCGCCCGCGACCGTGGCGGTCGGCGACCTGGATGGCGACGGGGTTGCCGAGATCGTGGCCTACGGCGGAAATGGCACCCTGTTGGCCTTCACCCTCAAGCAGGGCACCTGGTCGCTGCTGTGGAAGGCGAAGAACCCCGACGGCTCGGTGTTCGTGGACAGCCTCTACAACTGGGCCACCGTCAACCCGGGCAGCTGGGCCGGCCCGTCGATTCACGACCTGGACGACGACGGCCATCCGGAGATCATCCGCGAAGGGTACGTGTTCTCGTCGGAGGGCGTGCTGCTGAGCGGGCTGCCGCCGAACTACGTCACGGCGCCCCCGGGGATCAACCCGGTGCTGGCGAACCTGGACGACGACCCTGCGATCGAGTTCACCAACGGCCAGTACATCTGGCAGTGGTCGAACGGGCAGTGGACGCAGGAGACATACTACCCGGCATTCACGGGACCTGGTTATGTGGCAGTGGCCGACTTTGGCGCCTACGGCGTGGGCATTCCGGCGACCGACCCGGAGATCGCGATCGTTCGGGCGAAGACGGTGACCATTCTTGCGCGCGACGGAACGCCGGCCTTGGCGACGACCGCTGTCCCGGGCGGCGGAGGTGGCAATCCGACGATTGCCGACTACGACGGAGACGGGCTTCCCGAGCTCGGCGTGGCCGGCGCGGACTTCTACACCGTATTCGACATCGACTGCACCGCGTCTCCCCGGACCGGCGGGAAATGCGCGGCTACGGGACAGAACCGCTGCGACGACATCTCGGGCACGCCCGGCCCCTGCCCGGTGGGCGTCCTGTGGTCCCGCAAGACCCAGGACCACTCGTCGAACATCACGGGCTCCTCGGTCTTCGACTTCGAGGCCGACGGCAAGGCCGAAGTCGTCTATGCCGACGAGTGCTTCGTGCGCGTGTACAAGGGAACCGACGGCACCGTCCTGTTCAGCCAGTACCGGTCGTCGTGCACATGGTTCGAGAACCCGGTGGTGGCGGACGTGGACGGCAACTTCCGTGCGGACCTGGTGGTGCCGTCGAACCTGGCGTGCTCGGACGGCGTGTCGGGCATTGCGTGTGGCGGGCTCGACAGCAACGGCGTGGACGCGCAGTTCGCGGGCACGCGCTGCCAGAGCGGATCGGACTGCGTATCAGGGACCTGCGACGGCGGATTCTGCCGTTGTACGTCGACGGCGCAGTGCTGCGTCGCGGCGACGGACGCGGACTGCTTGGAGTGGGGATACAAGTGCAGCCCGCCGCCGGCGTCGGTGGGCGGGGCGAACACGTGTCGGGCGGCCCACCCGCACGGAGTCACGGGCATTCGCGTGTATTCGGATGCGGCGGACAAGTGGGTGCGGTCTCGCACGATCTGGAGCCAGCACGCATACGCCGTCACCCACATTCGCGAGGACGGCGTGGTGTACAAGACGTCGGACTGGCTCAATAATTGGGAGCAGCCCGGGCTCAACAACTTCCGGCAGAACGTGCCGGGCACGCCCAACGGGCAGTCGACCGCGGACCCCACGGCCGGGGCGTCGAGCCTGGTAGCATGCGGCGCGGGAGGAGCGACGCTGAAGGTCGACGTGTGCAACCGGGGCGCGGACGCCATGGGCGCGGGCGTGAAGGTGGGATTCTACGACGGTGCGACCAAGGTGTGCGACACGGAGACGAGCAAGGCGCTCCAGCCGGGCGAGTGCGAGCAGGTGTCCTGCGTGTGGGCGGATCCGCCGACGAGCGAAGGCGCAGCGAAAGATATCACCGTGCGTGCGAATGACGACGGCGCGCTGACCGAGTGCAAGGCCGGCAACGACCAGGGCGTGGTGAAGGGGGTGTACTGCAAGCCGGTGACGTGAGCGGCCCCGGGGCAAACGGCATAGCTGTTAGCAGTTTTCCGGGTCCTGCCTGCCCGGAGAACTAGCAACACTCGACTAGCAACACGGAATTCGAACAGAGAATGGCTACGTGCCGTGGTCGGCGCG
>JAJZQG010000253.1 GCA_021847645.1 Myxococcales bacterium | reverse complement strand
GCAACGCAATCACCTGTGCCTCTACGCGGACCAGCAACCACCGAATCCGCTTCCAACCCGGAGCCCGTCGACGCCGAAGCTCCGCAGAATCAAGTGACTACTGCCCCGTTCAAAAGGAGCCGCACCCAAACGCTTTCGAAATCGCGCGCAGCACCGCGGCCTCGAGCGCCGCCAAGCGCCCGTCGCCAGGCATCGCTGCGTCAGCCTTGCTTTCCGCAGTCCCCATGACAACTCGTTTCCCCCAACCGCCGTCCGCAACAGCCGACCCCAGAAGTAGTAGCACGGGCCCTGCGACGGCGTCCACGCCGGCAGCCCCGCCGAGCCCCCTCGTGCATACCGAAACCTTGCGCTACGCTCATGTTCGCATGACCGGCCAGACAGCGCCCCACCAACAGCTGGAGACGGTCCTGCGCTCGGCGCAGGGCGAGCCGCTGATCATCCTGCTCACCGGTCATCCCGACCCCGATGCCATCGGCAGCGCGCTGGCGCACCAGCGCATCTGCGAGAGCCTGGGCGTGCCCGCCACCATCGGTCACGTGTTGCCCGTCTCCCACCGGGAGAATCGCGCCCTGTGCAAGCTGCTGGGCATCAACATGCTCCAGGTGGTCGACGAGACCACTCTCGCGCCGTTCCACTACCTTTCGTTGGTCGACAGCTCCTCGCCGGAGCCGAGCATCACGCTGCCCCCGCAGCTCGAGCTGCTCACCATCGTCGACCACCACCGCGGCCCGATGCGCTTGGAACCGCGATTCGCCGACATCCGAAGCGGCATCGGCGCGTCGTGCTCGATCTACGCCGAGTACCTGCACAACGGCCTGGCCCCATTGAGCGGAGCGGGCGCCGACGACTCCCGTGTCGCCACGGCGCTGCTGTTTGGCATCCAGACCGACACCGACGACTTCGCCCTCGCCACGACGGCCGACTTCCTGGCGGCCGCACACGTGCGTCCGTTCTGCGACGCGCAGATCTTGCGGCAGGTGGGGCGTCGGACGGTCAGCGCCGCCACGATGACGGTGTTGTGGCGGGCGCTGTCGAACCTGGTGGTGGTGCGCGACTTCGCCATGGCGGGCGTGGGAAAGGTCGCGCCCGGAGACCGCGACTCGATAGCGGTGGCCGCCGACTACATTCATCGCCGCGAGGACATCGACACGGTGCTGCTGTTCGGCATCGTGGGAGATCGGATTGACGGTTCGCTGCGAACGAACAGCCCGAGCGTGGATCCAGCCGTGTTCCTCAAGTCCGCCTTTGGCACCGACCGCGACGGCACCCCCTTCGGCGGAGGCCGGGCGGACAAGGGCGGCTTCCAGATCCCGCTCGGGTTCCTGGCGGAAGTCGAAGATGGCGAGATGCTCTGGAAGCTCGTGGAGAAGACGGTGCTAGCGCGGCTCGAGCGTCTGGTGCCCGACCTGGCTACACATGTAGCGCGCCGCGACGACGAAACGCGTCGTCGCTAGCGCAGGGCTCCCGCCCAGGCAGCCCGCGTCCGCCATCCTGTCTCCGGTGGCGGCGATCGCGCGACGATTCCGTTTGCCACAGACGGTCGCGCTGCTGACAGAGGTGGATGCCCGCTGGTCCGAGCTCCAGGACAAGGACGGGACGAGCCGAGAAGGCTTCGTTCTACTCTGCAGCGGTGCTCTGGGACTCCAGCTCTTCGATGATCGTCTGCAGCACCTTGCGCGCGGTGTCGACGTGGGCCTTGGGCACGCGCGACAGCGCTCTTTCGATCGCGGCCTCGACCGTGGTGTCGGAGGGCACGTCGTACCAGCGTCCCGCCGGCGATAGGCTCAGACGCACACTGCGGCGGTCCTCCGGATCGGGTGTCCGGTCGACCAATCCCCGGCCTTCGAGCCGCTTGAGGGCCACGGACAAGGTGGCCGGGTGCACGCGCAGAATCTCGGCGAGGCGCGCGGGCGCAATGCCGGGGAATCGGCCGATGATGCGCAGGACCATGCGCTGCGGCGCAGTGAGCCCGACCGTGGACTCCATCCGCTTGGAGGTCTTTTCGAGCGCGTGGTTGGTGGCCCACACCACGCTCATGAAGTCCAGCGTGTGCCCAAGCCGCAGGGGAGTTGGCGACTTCTTCGTTGGTTTCGAATCGCTCATGGCGTATCTCGTATCTGCCTTCGATGGCCTATGGCTGGTGATTGGTCGGGTCGGTAGAAGAGATGACCTTCCGGGGTACGACGAGAACAGATTGGACCCGGATCCGGGCGAGGTGTCCAGCCTGTTGAGCGCCAGCGTGCTCACTTGTGGTGCAGTCGCCGAAAACCTACAGGCGGGTCTGGAATGACTTGGGGTCACAGCAACCTGGCCAGCCAAACCTTGCTCGGCGCACCCTAGAACTGCCGGTGGTCCCGAAATAACGGTGCCTGCGGGCCGCGCCCGGCACGAACTCGGATGCGCCTGATGATTGAGCGCCGTCACGCGAACGTCCGCCAACAGTTTGACGTCCTCGGACCGTCGCTCTCTGGTCGGGATCACTCCCCGTACGGCAGCCGGGCGCCTTGCCTCGGGAGCAAGACGGTCCGTGGCGGCTGGGGCTGTCTCCACGGCCCCTTTAGCCCCGGCAAGCTTTCTTCGGCCGCAGCGACGGGAGCGGCCCGGCTCGTTCGTTTGGTGCTCGAGACGACACGAACCCCGGATCCCTACGGATCCACCAGACACGAGGTACATGATGAAACTGACCCGTTCGATCACGATCGCCACAGTGCTCGGCGCGACCTTGGCCCTCTCCGCTTGCACTCAAGCCGTTGCGCCCAGTCCAGAGTCGCCCAACGGCGACAACACCTCGCAACTGGCCGCCGGCCCTTCCGGCGGGCAGCGTCCCGAGTTCGCCGCCATGCGGGCGCAGCGCTTCCAGCAGGTTGACAAGGACGCGGACGGCAAGGTCACGGTGGACGAGATTCGCGCCGCGGCCACCGAGAAGTTCGCGCAGGCCGACACCAACCACGACGGCATGCTGGACGCTTCGGAGCTGAGCGCGATGTCGCCGGGGTTCGGCAGGCACCGAATGGGTCCCGACCTCGGGATGCTGGACACGAACGGCGACGGCAAGGTCTCTGCGGATGAATTCGTTTCGCACGCGGCGGCACGATGGCAGCATGCCGACGCGAACGGCGACGGTGTGGTGACGCTGCAGGAGTGGGAGGCGCAGCGACCCGGCTGGGGTCAGAGAGGGCAGGGCCAAGGCAGGCATGGCCGGTTCGAGGGCGCGCGCGGCGGTGGCGGCCCGATGATGGAGGCGATGTTCCAGCGAGCCGACGCGGACCACGATGGCAAGGTGACCCGTGCGGAGATGGAGGCGCTGCGCGCGCAGATGTTCGCCCAGGCCGACACGAACCACGACGGCAAGCTCGATCAGGCGGAGTTGGCCGCGATGCGCGCGGCGCACGGCGGGGAGCGGATGGCCGAACGCTTCGCGCAGCTCGATCGGGATGGCGACGGCAAGATTTCGAAGGACGAGGCGCCGCCACGGATGACCGCGATGTTCGACCAGGCCGACACCGATCACGACGGCAAGCTGACTTTGGAGGAGTGGAAGGCTGCGCTTCCCGTGGGACAAGAGCGGGCAGAGCGGCCCGGCGCCCCGCAGGGTGCTCGGGGCCGGGGCCCGATGGCAATGATGGACAAGGATGGCGACGGCACGATCTCGGCACAGGAGTTCTCGGCGATGCCGGAGCACTGGTTCGACGTGGCTGATGCGAACCATGACGGCGTTGTGACGCTGGACGAGCTGCGTGCCGCCAGGCCGGGACCGATGCGTCGATGACGCATCGGCGGCGGGTTGGCGATGTTGGGCAGAAGCTGTTGCAGGGGTGTTCCAGGGATCGACCGATGGCTGCCTGGCGCACCGTTCCCGAAGCGCGAAGGTCGGGGTCGCCGGCCGGGTGCCGCCGGGGCCTCGATGCGCAAGCCCGAAGTCTTGGTTCTGCAACAGCGAGTGGTTAGGATCGCTCGGCGCGGGCGCCAAGCGCGTGACTCGGGAGCAGCTGCTCCTGGACGGTACTTCGACGACCATGACGATCCCCCCGTCCTCTCCGAACGAAGTCGACTCCGAGTGGGAGTGGATGCAGCAGGTGGCTCGTGGCGAGGCGCGGGCAGGGCGGCGCCTCGTGGACGCGTATCTAGGTCCGATCACGCGCTTTGCGTTCCGGATGTTGGGCAGCGCGGCGGAAGCGGAGGACGTGGCGCAAGAGGCGTTTCTGCGGCTTTGGCGGCAGGCGCCGAGCTGGGAGCCCAGGGCGAAGGTCGGCACGTGGTTGCACCGAGTAGCCCACAACCTGTGTATCGACCGGCTTCGCGCACGGCGCGAGGTGCAGGTCGGCGAGATGCCCGAGGGCGAGGACCCGAGGCCGTCGGTCCCGACGCAGCTCGAGCGGCTTCACACGGCCCGCGCCGTGTCCGACGCGCTGCAAGCCTTGCCCGAGCGCCAGCGAGCCGCGATCACGCTCGTCTATTACCAGGGCCTGGACAACCGCGAGGCTGCCGAGGTCATGGGCGTGCACGTCGACGCGCTCGAATCGCTGCTGTCGCGAGCGCGGCGCAGCATGCGAAAGCACATAGCCGACTCGCGCGCCGTGTCGTCGGAGAGCGAGCCATGACGAGCTCGGTATGCGGGCAGGAGAAGGTCCGATGAGCAATCCGAAACCAACGCTGAAGATCACCATGGATCGGCTCGAGCAGATCCTGGATGCCTACGGCGCGAATCCGGATGCGTGGCCGCAATCCGAGCGCGAGGCGGTCGAGGCGCTGCTGCAAAGCTCCGAGCAGGCGCGTCTGCTGCGCCGGCAAGCCGCCGAGCTCGACCAGATGCTCGACGCGGCCGAGTCGATCGAGCCGTCGGCTGCGCTTCGACAGCGCATCGTCGACGCCTTGCCCGCCAGGGCGGCGTCGTTCGGGCAACGGCTCGACCGAATCGCGGACTGGCTGTGGCCGTTCGGCCCGCGCTGGCGACCTGCCGTCGCGCTGGTGGTGGCGGCAGCGCTGGGCATTGCCGTGGGCACCTGGATGCCCAGCGAGTCGAGCCAAACTGCTGCGACGGACACGGCCAGCACGCAGGAGTTCGCGGAGCTGGTGTTCGCCGGCTCCGTCTATTCGGGAGAAGAGCCATGACTGCTCCTCGCGGCAAGCTCTGCGCGTTCATGCTGGTAGCGTCCTTGGCGCTGAACCTGTTTCTGGGCAGCGTGTTCGCGACACGATGGGTGCGGCACCCTGCGCCCGGCTTCCAGCCCAACGCCTTCTCGATGTTCCGAATGCGCCGTGTGCTGGGCCCGGATGCGGCACCTACGTTCGACAAGGTCTGGGCGCAGCACGACGTCGAGCTGAAGGCGCGAATGCACGACGCCGCTCAAGCGCGGGAGCGCGCCACGCGCGCCCTCGAGGCCGACCCGTTCGATGCGGCGAAGGCAGCAGCCGCTCTGGCCGACTTTCGCGCGAAGGCGGCGCTGGTGCAGGAGTCGATGCACGGCGCGGTCGTGGAGCTGGCCGCAGACCTCACGCCCGAGCAGCGCCACCGTCTCGCCGAGGCGCTCGACCGATCGGGCCCCGGAGCCATGGGCGGCCGCCGACGGCACGAGCCGCGCACCGAGCCGCCCGGTTCGCCCGAGGGTCCGGACGAGCTTCCCGCTCGCGAAGCTCCCCCCCAACAGCCGCCGCCTGCAAGCTCTCCCTGAGCGTCATGCCCCTCCGTCGTCGAGACGCGGCCGACCCCGTCCGCGCCAGCCGGCCGGATGAGTGCCCGACCGCGGATTGCTCGCCCGCGCGATCGGGCGAAGGCTGACGCCGAACGCACCGATCGCCCAGGTCCGCGAAGAGGCCCCCCGGCCGCACGCCGTGGTGACCGGCCGTTGCGGCTGCATGCGCATCTCTTTTCCATCACCGTGCGACGTGCTATCAGCTGCCCGTGTCGTTGAAGTCTCTTGGCTTGGCGAGTGCGTTGCCGTGGTTGCAGGCCGCTGGCCGGCGAAGCGCGGCGGTGCGCGTCGGGTTGGTGGCGGCCCTGTCGCTGCCCTGGCTGGCGCTGCCGGCGTGCCGACGCAGCGAGGCGGCGGTACGAATCGAGTCCATCGGGCCGGTGCTCAAGGATCTGCGCGAGCACGGCGCCCGGATGGCCGAACAGATGCGCAAGCCGCCGCCCGAGCCACCGTGGACGGCCCAGGACGACGCGATCCCGGCGACGCTCGAGGAGGATCGGGCGGAGCTGCTGCGCAAGCTCCGGGAGCGATTGGGCGTGTCGGACGACGCAATCGAGGCGATTCGCAAGATCTTCTCGAAGGCGCCGAGGCTGGGGCAAGGCAACCCGAAGGTCACGGAGCACCCGATGACGCGGGCGCAGTGCCGGGAAATTCGGGCCAAGTCCAAGACGATGCCGGCCAGCTCGCTTTGCGGTGCGCCCAACATGGTAGCGGTCTATGCGACGGAAAAGGGCGAGACGGAGAACGATGCGCGGGTGTGCATCGACCAGTTCGAGTTCCCCGACATCGCGTGCGAGTATCCGGTGACGTGGGTCCAGGCGTTCCAGGCCCAGGAGATCTGCAAGGCGCTGGGCAAGCGGCTGTGCGACGCCCACGAGTGGGAGGGGGCATGCTACGGGGATCTTCGCCCGGCGCAAGACGAGTATGCCTGGAACCTGGACCGTGCGAACGCGGCCGCAGCACACAATGCGCGGAACGTGAAGAACGGCTGGATCCGGTGGGCCTACGGCCCCGTCAAGGATCACAAGAAGTGCGCGACGACCGGTCACAAGTCGCCCAAGTGCGTGGCGAGCGAATACGAGCTTTGCGGCTCCAACACGTTCCCAGCCGGTGCGTTTCCGGAATGCGTCAGCCCGTTTGGGGTGTATGACCAACATGGCAATGCCGCCGAGCACATGAGCATCCCCATGAAGCCCTCGGAGCTGGGCAGTCGGGGCGGGATCGGCTGGACCGAAATGAAGGGCAGCTGGTTCATCTTCGACAGCTACGAAGCTCACGAGGACGACTGCCGATGGCGTGCGCCGGACTGGCACGGCAGCCGCGTGATGGACCCGAACAGCCACGCCAACTACCACCTTGGATTCCGCTGCTGCAAGGATATCGGGAAATGAACCAGACGCCGCATCAGCCCGGGACGCTGCGATTCCCCGTCCTCCGGCTCGCAGGGGATAGGCGCTAGCCGTGGCCCGCGCGTTTCTCGTCTACGGGCCCCGCGGTGCGGGCAAGACCACCACCACCGTGCGCCTCGCGGAGCGGATTGCCGCCCTCGGACACCCGGTCGGCGGCTTCTTCCAGCGCACCGTCACCGATGAGCTCGGTCGTCGGGGCTACGACCTGGTTCGGCTCACCGATCGGTCGCAGACCGTGGCCCTGGCGCGCCCAGGCACCATCGACCAACCGGGCACGAGCGCCGTTTGCTCGTTCTCGTTCCGGCACGAGGCGTTCGACACCGGCCTGGGCTGGCTGCGGCAGGACGCCCGCGCCGCCAAGGTGCTGCTCATCGACGAGGTCAGCAAGCTCGAGGTGCGTGGCGAGGGGCACGCGGCGGCCGTGCGCTGGTGCCTGGGGCTGGATGCGTCGACGGTCGTGCTACTGAGCGTGCGTGGCGACCAACTGTTCTACGTCGTCGAGGCCTTCTCCCTGGACGGACGTATTGCGGGGTACATGGAGATTCCTGCCGAATCACAAGCCGTCGAGCGGGAAGCCGAGCAGATCGCCGCGACCCTCACGTAGCCGCCCGCTCTCCCCCAGCCGCTACCGCACGCCCATTCCGGGCGGCTTTCTCTCTACGTCGAAGTGCAAGTGGTTGTGGTGAGCCGCGTTGAAGTCGGGAGTCAGCATGAAGTGAAACACGCCGGCGCGCGCCACCGCGCACACGATGTTGCGCAGCACAATCGTCTCGTCCGTCGGCTCGCGCGGGTGGGCTTCGGGGCCACACGGGGCGTCGCCCACCGCGCCGTCCCAGTCCCGTTCCACGTTCAGGGTTCGCCCGTCGTGCAGCTCCAGCGCGGTGAGGTCGATGGCCAGCCCGTAGGCGTGTTGGCTGGGCTTCCGGCTGCCGGGCAGATGGGCGCGATCACGATAGTAGTTGTCAACATGGACGGCATCGACATCGTAGTGAGCGAGGATTTCGGCGAAGTCGTCGAGCGCGAGGGCCAGGCGGCAATCGAGGATTCCGTGGGCGCTGCTCTGGCCGGGAGCCAGGAAGCGCACGCCGTGCAGCGGACCCGTCAGACGCAACGGCGTGGCAATCCCGCGGGCAGGCCCTCGCACGTAGAGAACCGGAATCCCGCGCTTGCGCACCTCGCCGCGGCATTGGGAGCTGGTGAGTCGCCCGTATCGGGTCGCCCGCGAGCCGGCGATCGCCTCGCGGCCCGGCACCGGCGATTGGAACGGCCACGGCTCCGGGGGAAGGCTCGACGGAGCAGCCGATGACGACGCCGCGGGAGCCTCGTCGCTCGCGATCCCCATGGGCGCGGGGGCGGCAGGCGGCGCAGGGCTCGCTGCAGCCGCGGTCGAGGTCGGCGGCGCCGCTGAGGCGACCGCTGCCACGGCGGTCCCGCCAGGGCCGGTCGGACGCGGGGGCGACGCGGTCCACGCGCACGAGGCGGCGAGCAGCGTGACGGCGAGGTTCCAGGCCAAGGCGAGCTGCCGCGAAGTCGAGGGCCTGCGAATCATGGCCAGCGGGTGTAGCACGACGAGCGCGTGCTGCCAGGCAGGGTTCCGGAGCGCTCGATCACCGCGCGATGAGCGGCGGATCGATGCCACGCAGGGGCACGACCCGGAGCACGCCCCGGCCCTGCTCGCGATCAGTGGACTTGTCGTGCCACCACCACCATGTCCCGGCGTCGGTATTCCACAACGCCACCGTCATGCGCTGGCTGGTCACACGCACGACCGCGAAGGAGCGGTGCGCGTACTTGGCCGACCCCACGTGATACACGTCCAGTCCTTTCCACACGTAGCTGCCCGCTGCGTGGTAGTGGCCGTGAAAGATGCCCACGATTCGATAGCCACGCAGGATGTTGCGGAATCGGTCGTACAGGCCGCCCTCGCCCCGCCACTCGTCGACCGAATAGGGACCCGCCAGGGGGTAGTGGAGCATCACAACCACGGGGATCCACCGCCCCGTGCGGAGAAGATCCTGCTCGAGCCAGGCCAGCGACCGCTCGTCCGGCGCCTCGCCCAGCACCGCTATGTGCAAGTCGTCCCAGTCCCACGAGTAGAATTCGCCGCCGTGGCGTCGCCGAACCTCGTTCGCGACCCAATCCCCCAGGATGCGATCATGATTGCCCGTCATCTCGAACAGCGGAATGCCCAGGTTGCGATCGTCGCCGCGCTCGCCGTACCACGCCAGGAATCGATTCCACTGCGTCAGGGCCCCGTCCTCGGTGAGATCTCCGGCCACAACCAGGCCGCGAGGCGGCGCGACACGCCCGCCGAGCCCCGCCGGCCACGGGCGGCCCGCCATGGCCTTCATCTGCCGAGCCATCAGATCGTGCACGCGCTCGACGCCAACCGGCCTGCTGCGATCGACGGCCGGGTCGACATCCGCCGGCCGGCCGAATCCGAAATGCGTGTCCGCGGCGACCAGGAAGGTTACTTCGAGACCCGCACGCGGATGACGGCGATCCGCGGGCAAGGCCGGCGTGGAGGCGGGGGACTGGGCAAGGGCAACCGGCGACGACGATGTCCGGGGCGCACGTGACGACGACTCGACCGGAACGTCGACGGCCGGCGGTTCCTCGCGCTGGCGACAGCTCCACAGGGCGAGGCACGCAATCACGCACAGCCCAACGACGGGCACGATTCGTCGCGGACGACGCCGACTTGCGGCAGGCTCGAGCACCATGGCGCTGCGAACCAATGTGGTGCCTGGCGTGCCTCCTCGCACGGGCAGCCCGGGCCCACGCTCCGGAACCTTTCGCGTGCGCCACGCTACCGGCGACCGGACGTCGAATCCCCCATGCCGGCTGCCGCCGCTTCGGCGGGCACCTCGTCCCGCACGACCAGACGCTCGCAGGTGGGATGGCGGGCACAGCTCACGGCCCCGAACGGGTCTACGACTCAGCCTCGGGGCGAAGCCGTACCGGGCTGACGGGACACGGCGCCGCGGTCACATCGCAACGGGAGTACCGGGACATCGGGGCGTCATGCTGCCCGGCTTCCAATGCGCGTGACACGACGGGCAAGCGTCGCGGCCGCTCAGCGCGTGCCCCGGGTGAACCGCGTCGACCGGATGACAGATGCGGCACGCGGCCCCCACTTCGAACGTCGAGGAGCCGTCATGGCAGGACGCGCACGCCGCCATCGTGGCGCTCGCGCACTCCTGGGCTCCCGCCTCCATCCGCACCATGCCGACAGGCTTGGGATGACAGTTGGTGCACGGCTGCAGGTTGCGTCCTACGTGCCTGGCGTGGCTGAAGACCACCGGCGCCGGCGACCGATCGGAGGTGCGGATGACTTCGTCGTCGGGCAGCCGCAAATCGACCGTGCTGCCCGGCGGGATCTGGCGGTGCGCCAGGGCGATGGTCTGCGCGGGGGGAACCGCCATCGCATGCTCGTCCGGAAGCAGGGCCATGACCCCGATGGTCCCCGCGAGCACCACACCGAGCGCGCCGAACACGAGCGCGCCCTTGCTCGTGGTCAACGTTGCGTAGCGCGGCACGCGCGCCACCGCCGGTACGCGGTTCCAGGGCGCCGGCACTTCCTTGCCGTCCGCCGCGGTGGCACTGAATATCGGGAAGTGCCGCACCACCAAGCCGAACACCGCGATCCCGCATGCCACAAAGGCCAGCGACGTCGCCGCTTCGAGGAAGCTCGGCATGTAGGCGACCGCCGCGTGCCGCTGCATGCCGGTGATGCCCACGTTCATGCGATTGAGGACCACGCCCAGCACCACCAGCAATGCAGCGTAGAACAAGCCCGTGCGGTGCTCCCGAATCCTGCGCGAGGAGAGCATCACGATGGGCGCGACCACGCCCAGGCCGAGCTCCAACGCAAACGCCACGGACTCGGTGCTGCGCTCGGCCATCAGGTGCAGGTTGCCACCGAGCGCGAGAGTGCCCAGCCGCGCGGCCAGATACACGCCCAGGACCACGGCCAGGGCCTTGCCCAGCTTCTGCAGCAGATGCGCGTGCAGGCTCACGCCGAAGGCCCGGTTGCTCAGGTACGACTCGAAGATGGTCATCGCGAGCCCGACCGCGACCGCAGACAAGTAGAAGAGCACCGGCAGCAACGGCGTGTACCAGAGCCCGTGCAGCTTGCTGGGAACGATCACGAACACGGTACCCAACGACGACTGGTGGAGCGTGGAAAGCACGACACCCACGATGACCAGCAGGGGCGTGAGCAGGTGGACCACGTGCAGCGCGCGCTTCCATCCGAGCCTCTCGAGCACGGCGGGGCTGAACTCCAGCGCCAGCACCGTGTTGTAGAGCATCACGCACCAGGCGACCTCGAACATCACCGAGTGGTGGTTCCACAGGAAGATGGGGTGGTAGATGCGGTCCGGCCGCCCCAGGTCGCAGATGAGCGACACGCACACCAGCACGTACCCCAGGAACGCAGTCAGGATCGTGGGACGCAGGATCGGGCGAAACTCCTCCAGGTGCAGCACGTAGACCGTCGCCGCGATGGTGAACCCGCCGGCCGCCAGCGCCACGCCCGTCATGACGTCGAAGCCGATCCACAGTCCCCAGGGGAAGTCGTCGCTCAGGCCGGTCGAGGCCCCCAAGCCCTGGAACACGCGCACGGCCATGGCGTAGGTGTCATGACCCTCAACATCTTGCCGCAAAACGGCCCGGAAATTCCGCAAGCGGCAGCATGAGCTGAGAGGGACGGGCGCTCCGAAGCTGGCGACGGCCAGCACGGAGGCGAGTCATGAGCAGGAAG
>JAJZQG010000024.1 GCA_021847645.1 Myxococcales bacterium | reverse complement strand
ACGCAAGATTCAGCTCCCTTGACGGAGCGGCTCGATCGTTTGTTCGAGCTGCCGGGCCACGCGCAAGAGCAGGGCTTCGCTGCCGGGGCGGCCTACCAGCTGAAGCCCGACCGGCAGGCCGTCGACCAAGCCGACCGGCAGCGTGAGCGCAGGCGTGCCCGCAAGGGAGAACGGCACGGTCAGCGCGAGAAACACGAGCTGCGGACCAGGCTCGGCGGCATCCGAGGCCGTCGTGGCCGTGGTCGGCAGCACGAGCAGATCCGCCTCGTCGAACGCGGCGTGAATGGCCGACGCAACCCGGCGGCACTCGGCCTGAGCTTGCAGGTAGCGCACGGCGGTCAGCGTCGCACCCTTCTGCAAGTGCCCCGTCACCGCTTGTCCAAAGGCCTCGGGATGCTCGGCCAACTGCGTCTTCCACACAAACGACGCCTCGGCTCCGATGATCGGACCCGATGCCCGCGGGCCGTCGGCCAGCGCCGCGATTCGGCCGTCGTGCACCTGCACGCCCAGCCCCACCAGGGCGCCGATCGCGTTGGCGACCACGTCGAGCACGCCCGCGGTTGGAACGGTGGCGAACGCGCCGTCCAAGGCAAGCGCGCGAACCGAGGCCAGATCGATGCTCGTGTCCGAGGGTGCGGACGCCAGCGACGGGCTTTCGGCCAGGACCGAGAGCATGAGTGCGACGTCGTCGACGTTGTGTGCGATGGGGCCGGGAGAATCGAGGGACGGAGCGAGCGGGGCGACACCGTGGGACGGCACGAGGCCGGGCGTGGGCCGCAAGCCGACGAGCCCACACAAAGCCGCGGGGATGCGCACCGAGCCGGCGGTATCGGTGCCCACCGCCAGAGAGGCCATCGACGCGGCGACGGCCGCAGCAGAGCCTGCGCTCGATCCGCCCGGGTGTTTCGACTCGTTCCACGGGTTGCGGACCTGGCCAGTGTGGGGGTTGGTGCCCGTGACGCCGTAAGCCAGCTCGTCCATGTTGGCCCGTCCGATGACAATCGCTCCGGCTTGCCGGAGACGCTGAAGCAGCAGGGCGTCTTCGGGCTCGGCAGCGGCGATACCACCGCGCCTGCCCGCGTCGTTCGAGCGCGCCTGCTGCGCGATGTTGTCCTTGATGACGACCGGCACGCCAGCCAGCGCGAGCCGCTCGCCTCGTCGGACGCGCTCGTCGACCGCGCGGGAGTCGTTGCGTGCGCGCTCACGATCGACGGTGCGCAGGGCCACGAAGCGTTCGTTGCGCGCGTCGATGTTGCCCAGGGCAGCTCCGAGAGGCTCCAGGGCGCTGAGCTTGCCGGACGCAACGTCACGCGCGATGTGGGAAGCGTGAGAGAGCATGAGGGCGTCCATACTCGTTTCGTGGGTCGGCCGGCACAGAGAACGCCTTGACACGAGATCACGACCGGAAGATGCTGCGCGCCTCGTTCCTTGCGAAGCGGGGCCGGGTGGCACGGCCCGCAAGCGCACGCGCGACTGAAGGTGCAAGCTCGGGCCGATGGCCCGACAGCGACAGCACGGGAGAGAACGCATGAAGCTCATCGACCTCACCATTCCCCTTGGCATCGGCACCCCGCCGTGGCCCACCTACGAGCCGCTGCAGGTCAAGTACTTCAAGCGGCTGGCGCCCAACGGCGCCAATGGCCAGCTGGTGACCCACTCGAACCACGTGGGAACGCACCTGGACGGCGAGATCCACTTCTACACACCTGGCAGGGACATCGCGAGCCTGCCGCTGGACTTCCTGGTCGGGCCCGGGGTGGTGGTGGATCTGTCCGACGCGGTGGGCGACTACGACGTGTACACCTCGGAGATGGTCGAGGCGCGCGCGGACATCCACGACGGCGACATCCTGATCATCAACACGGGGTATCACAAGTACGGTTGGGACCAGCCGGAGGCGGACGAGATTCGCTACATGGTCAAGCACCCGGGGCCGAACCGCGAATTTGCAGAATGGTGCAAACGTCGGAAAATTCGGTGGATTGGCGTGGACTGCGGGAGCGCCGATCACCCGTTCAATACCGCCATTCGAGGCTGGATGCCGCGCTTCGCCAAGGAGTGCGACCAGCACATGCGCGAGAAGTACGGCCAGGGCCTCGAGGAGATCTTCGAGGACGACAAGTACCAGCTGATGCACATTGAGCTGTTCAACCACGGGATCATCCACGCCGAGTGCCTGGGCGGCGACATCGACCTGCTCAACGGACGGCGCTGCACGATCGGCTGCTTCCCCTGGCGGTTCGTGGACGGCGAGTCGAGCATCTCGCGCATCGTGGCCTTCGTGGACGACGCGGAGTACGACGCGTTGATGGAGGAGAAGGCCAAACGCAAGCACACGCGCTTCGGCGACACGGTGTCCGGCGTGACGCACAAGGGTTCCTGAGGGCGTGACCGCCGGCGAACTGCGGTCTTGACTGCGCCCCGGTCCTCGATGTCCACCGAGGCCACTCCGTCCTCCACGGAGCACGAAATCAGCCACCCTTCGGATGATTTGCCATTGCCGGCGCGGTCGGTCCCAGCTAGGTTGCTAGGGCGGTGAGCGGCGGTCGGCAGGCGTGGCGCCTGTCACTCGCGAACACGGGGGGCATTCGGGAGCCCGCATTTTCTAGGGCGTTTGTCGATTCGCCGTCTCACCCGCCCATTCTCGCGCGCGGCCCATGCGCATCCACGTACGCCACCAGCGCGTCCCGAAAACACGCCACCGGCGGCTTGACCAACCCCGCTCCCACCATCCCCACGCCCGGCTCCTTGTGCGCTATCCCCGTGTTGACCACCGGCAGAATCCCCGTCTCTACCACCCGCACCACATCGATGCCCGTCGGTGTCCCCCGGAAGTCCAACGCGGGTATCTGGTACGCATCGTGCTCCGCTATGGTGATGTCGTACATCTGAGACGTAAGCCGCAGCGCGTCGGACGCGCGCCCGCCCACGAACCGCACGATCGCCGGCGCTGCCGCCATGGCGAACCCGCCGATGCCCGCTGTCTCGGTAATGACCGAATCCCCGATGTCCCTCGCCGCGTCCGCGGCCGAAAAGCCCGGAAGGTACAGCCCGTCCACCAGCGACGCCTCGGCCGTGAACCACCGTCCCGGAAGCGACGCCAGACGCACACCGAAGTCCGTGCCGTTGCGCGCCATGGTCGAGATGACCGTGCTGAATGGGATATCGGAGATCGGGTCCACCGCGCTCTTGCACGCGGGCATCGTCAGGTTCAGGAAGAAGTGGTCATTGCCGTCCATGAACCGCAAGATGCGCGCCACCGCCTCCCGCGGCAGCTCCGATTCTACCAACGCCGGGCCCAGCGCTCGAAGCACCAACGATGTGCCCGCCCGGTTGCGGTTGTGCCCCTCGTCGCCCATCTGCAGGGCCTGCGCCACGATCGACCGAAGATCCAGCGGCCCCCGCGCCAGCAGCGCCTGATCCAGCGCCGGCCCGAGTTCGTCGCGCATCCAGCGTAGCCGCGTCAGCACCTCCTCCGAGAATGCCCCATAGCGAAGCACCTTGCCCAGCCCCTCGTTGAGCGTGCAATACGCCTTGTTGCCGAAAGCCCGGTTCTCCAACACCCATACAGGCATCGACGCCGTCATGATGCCTGCCATCGGCCCCACCGAGCCGTGGTGATGACACGGGGAGAACTCGATCTCGCCCGAGGCCGCGAGCGTCTCTGCCTGCTCGCGCGTCGAGGCCAATCCCTCGAGCATCAGGGCGCCGATCACGCCCCCGCGCATCGGGCCGCACATGCGCTCCCAGGTGACGGGCGGCCCCGCGTGCAGCACGAGCTTGGAGTGCATGCCCGGAACCACCTCCCGCGCGGGACGCACGCGCACCGCGAAGGGTTGAGCAGCCACCAGCCGTCGTGCCGCCTCCTGGTTAGCCTGCCGGATTCTCGCGCGCACCGCCTCGGGCCACGACAGCAGCTCATGGAGCGCGGCCACCGCACGCGCATCGCCGGCCGCGGGCGGCGCCCAGGCCGGGTCCACCACCGACACGCCCTGCGCCCGCACGTCGTCGGCAAACGAGGGCAAACCGAGATTCACGACACGGAGCTGGTCGCGGAACAGGGGCAAGGGACTTGTCTCAGCCATGGCTTCTCTCCACCAGCGCATGCGCAAAGCGCATGGCCTGGATGTTGCTCGGGAGCACGACCACGCCCGCGCTCTCCAACGTGGCAATCTGGGCCGCAAGCCCTTGCCGGTCGGCGGCGGTACCTGTCACCGACGCCACCACCGACAGGCTGCGTCCCTGCTCGGTCGCACGCCTCTTGGCCGCGCGAATCGGCGCAACCATCTGCCCCGCCGGGTCCGCATGGGATCCCGTGCCCAACACCACGTCCATCAGCACCACCGACACCCCCGGATCTCGTGTGTCGGCCTCGAGCCATTCCGCTCGCGGGGTCGGGTCGATCATCGGGTGCGGACGCCCCCGCGTGAATTCGTCGTCGCCCAGATCGACGACCATGTGGCCGGGTTGCCCGGGGCGCGGGCTGGTGCCGTCGTGAGATAGATTGGAATGCACGGTGCCAAGGCGCGGCGCCAGCCACGCCATGGCCTCGGCCGCCATCGTGCCGCCGGTGAACAGACCCCGAATGTACTTCTGGGACGGCGCCTTGCCGCGCAGCTCTCGGGCCAGCAGCTCGGGGTCCGGGGCCGGCGGCGCCTGGATCGACGGCGCCTTGCCTTGCGCCAGCGCACACGCCGCCAGCGCCGTGGACTCCAGGTCGGTCGTGCGGTAGACGCGGCCGGTCTGCTCGCGGCTCGCCGAGCCGACAAAGTGCACGACACAGGGCTTGCCGACCGAGGCCAGACGGCCCAGCACCTTATCCGCGATAGCCGACGCGGGCGGCTTCGAGATGACCACAATCACCCGCGTATCCGGGTCCGCCGCCAGGGCGTCGATCGCAAACAGCGTGGTTCGCGCGCCAACTTCCTCGCTCAGATCCCTGCCGCCTGTGCCGATCGCCTGCGAGATGCCCTGCCCGGCGCGGTCGATCAGACAGGTGACCTCCTGGGTTCCGGTGCCCGACGCGCCGACCACACCGATCGCGCCGCGCCGCACCTTGTTGGCAAATCCGAGCATGGCCCCGTTGATGATCGCCGTGCCGCAGTCCGGGCCCATGAGCAGCAGATTGCGCCGCAGCGCCTCGTCCTTGAGCGATATCTCCTGCTCGACCGGCACGTTGTCGCTGAATAGCATCACGTGCAGCCCCGCGAGCAGGGCCTTGCGCGCCTCGTATGCGGCATAGGCGCCCGGTACGGAGATCACGGCCAGATTGGCGTCCGGCTCGAGGCGCAGGGCGCCCTGCAGGCCGGTGGGACGGGCCTTGCCGGATTCCTGCGTAGCGCTGGCGCGATGGCTCATCAGCTCGGCGAACTTCGCTTCAGCCGCGTCGAGCTCCGCCGCGGAGGCCGCCCGAAGCGTGACAATCATGTCCGAGGGCCCCAGCTCGCCCCGGCCGGACAGGTCGAAGCCCTGGGCCCGCAACAGCTCCAGGTTGGCTGGCGTGCCGAGCACGGCCTGGCCGGCTTCGACCCCGGGCACGCCCTTGAGCTCGGCCGAGATCGACATCAGGAATACGGAATCGAAGTATGCATCCTTGCGAACGACGATGCGGTCCACGGCGATCCTTCCTCCCGCCCCGAAGGGCGGGAATCACGCGCCCTGCTGATCAGGACTCCTGCGCGGCCTTTGCCCGCTTGATGGCCAGATATACGCGCTCCGGCGACAGGGGCAGATCCCGGATGTCCACGCCGGTTGCATTGTAGACGGCATTGCCGACGGCACTGGGCACCGAGATCATCGGGTGCTCGCCCACCCCCCGCGCCCCATAGGGCCCGTCGAGCTGCGGTGTCTCCACGAACGTGGCAGTCATCTTGCGTGGCAGATCCCGGGCCGTGGGGATCTTGTAGTCGACAAACGACGGATTCATCATCCCGCCCCGGTCGTCGAACTGAAATCCCTCGCTGAAGGTCGAGCCCAGGCCCTGAAGCACGCCGCCCTGCACCTGAGTGCGACACATTCCCTCGTGAATCACCTTGCCCACGTCGAAGGCCGAGGCGATGTGCAGCACCTCGATCTCGCCGGTCTCCGTGTCGATCTCGATCTCCACGCCATGGGCGCCGTAGGTCCAGTCCAGAGCCGCCTTGCCCTGGCCGGTCTGCGGATCGAGGTGGGTCAGCCCCTGGGCGATGTACTTGCCGCGCCCCAGAATCGGCCCGCCGATGCTGTTGCCGTTCGGATAGACATAGCCCAGCGCCAGCTCCCGGTAGCTCAGCCGCTGGTCGGGCGTGTGACGGATGTAGACGTACTCGTCCTCGCAAATGAGCTCGTGCGCCGGGGCGCGCAGCACCTGGGCGGCGACATCCTTGAGCTGCTGGACGCAGTCGCGGCAGGCCTCCACGACGGCATTGCCGCCCATGACCATGAAGCGGCTGGCGACGGTCTGCCAGTCGTAGGGCTGGGAGGCCGTGTCGCAGTCGAACACGACATTGACCTTGTGAAGGGGAATCGACAGCTCCTGGGCGGCGATGTTCGCCAATGACGTATAGGTGCCCTGGCCGTAGTCCACGCCGCTGATGACGACGTTGACGCTGGCGTCCTCGTTGAACTTGACGATTGCCGAGCAGGAGGTGAACACGGGCATGGCGGGCGCCTTGTGAAGCAGCGCGATTCCCTTGCCGCGCAGCTTGCCCTCGAGCTTGCGAGGCCCGGGCCCCGGACGATCCCGATAGCCAATCTGCTCGGCGACACGCTCCAGGCACAGGTCGGGCCGACCGTGGTTGGCCGTGACCTTCTCGCCCGTGATCGTGGTGGCCCCGGCGCGAAGCACGTTCTTCTGGCGGATCTCGTAGGGGTCAATCCCCAGCTCGTGGGAAATCATGTCCAGGTTGCGCTCGATGCCCCAGAGCACCTCCAGGTGGCCGAATCCCCGGAACGCCGTGCCGAAGATCTTGTTCGTATAGACCACCAGCGAGTCGACACGGCAGTTGGGAACCTCGTAGGGTCCCGCGCCCGCCGTGGCCGCCGCACGCCCGATGTTGACGCCGTAATCGGCATACGCCCCGGCGTCCCACAGGAACTGCACCTGCAACGCCGTAATGCGGCCGTCGGCCTTGACTCCCGTCTTGACGCGGGTCTTGAGCCCCTGGCGCGACGGAATCGTGTTGAACTCCTCTTCCCGCGTGGCGTGCAGACGCACGGGACGGCCTCCGGCCTTGCGCGACAGACACCAGGCCAGGGGCTCCAGGTGGATGCCGGCCTTGCCGCCGAACCCGCCTCCCACGTAGGGGATCTGCACGCGCACGGCGTTATGCGGCATTCCGAAGGCCACCGCGAACAGGTTGCGCACCGTAAAGGGCGACTGGGCCGAGGAGATGATATGCGCGCGCTTGCCCGGCAGAGCCTGGGCGATCGTGATATGCGTCTCCAGCGGCGCATGGGCCACCGGCGGGTTGGTGAAGCTGTGCTCGAAAACCCGGTCGGCCTGGGCAAACCCCTGCTGCAGGTCGCCCTTGATGATCTTCTGGTGGTGCGCCACGTTGGTGTGCGGCTCCGGCCAGAACACTCCCTTCATGTACTGGTAGGTGTGCAGCTCCGGGTGCACCAGCAGCGCGCCGCCGGCCACCGCCTGCTCGACGTCGAGCACGGCGGGCAGCGGCTCGTAGGCGACCTCGATGAGCTCGCAGGCGCGCAGGGCGATGTCCTCGGACTCGGCAGCCACCGCCGCGACCGGCTCGCCCTGGTAGCGCACCACCTCCCGGGCCAGGATCGGCCGATCCCGCATGTACAGGCCTAGCGTGTAGTCCAGCTCGCTGCCCACCAGCACCGCCCGCACCCCCTTGAGGGCCTCGGCCTTGGAGGTGTCCACCCGCACAACCCTGGCGTGCGCGTGGGGGCTGACCTTCATGCGCGCGTGCAGCATCCCGGGCACGACCAGGTCCGGCACGTACATCGCAGCTCCGGTCACCTTGTCGAGCGCGTCGAGCCTCGGTCCATTGCCGCCGACGTACTGGTGCTTGTCGCTATGGAACGGAATGGTCATGGGTCACCTGCCCTGCTTGCTCGACTGGGCGACGGACTGGATCGCCGCGATGACGGTCTCGTATCCGGTACAACGGCACAGGTTGCCCGCGATGGCCTCGACAATGTCCTCGTGGGTGGGCGCGGGCTTGCGGCGGAGCAGGTCGCGAGCTGCCACGACCATGCCGGGCGTGCAGAAGCCGCACTGCAGCGCGTGATGATCCACGAAGGCCTGCTGCAGATCGCTCAGCTGCTCGCCGTTGGCCTCGCCCTCTATCGTCTCGACGCGCGCGCCGTTGGCCTCCACGGCCAGCACCAAGCACGTATTGACGATGCGTCCGTCGAGCACCACCGTGCAGGCGCCGCACTCGCCAATCCCGCAGCCTTCCTTGGTGCCCGTCAGGTGCAGACTATCCCGCAGAAAGTGCAGGAGCGTGGTGGAAGCCGATGTCCGCCCCTCGTAGGAAACACCGTTGACCGTCAGCTCAATGTCGTAGTCCATGATGTCTTCCTTACGCGGCCTTCAGGTCGGCAAAGAGCCTGCGAACCAGCACGCCCGTCATGTCGATGCGGTACTCGGCGCTGGCCCGCACGTCGGTAATCGGGGTGATGGCAGCCATCGCCCGCTTCGCCGCCTCCTCGGCGTCGAGAAAACCGAACAGGTCGTGTAGGTCGAGCACCACCGGCGCCGGGCTGCAGGCGCCGATGGCCAAGCGAAGCCCCTGGTTCTCGGGGTCGTGCAGCAAGGCCGCGTTGGCCAGGGCCAGGTCGTGGCCGCGGACGCGCTGGTGCTTGCGAAAGAAGGTCCGGGTGCCCTTGCCCAGCGGCGGAATCCGCACGAACGAGATGAGCTCGTCGGGACGACGGGCGGTATTGCGAACGCCTTTGATGTAGTCGGGGAGCTTAAGACGGCGCACGCCGCGCACCGAGGCAACCTCGACCTCCGCCCCCATCACGCACAAGGGCGGGACCGAATCGGCACAAGGCGAGGCGTTGGCGATGTTGCCCGCCAAGGTCGCGCGGTTGCGGATCGCATAGGTGGCAATCTGCGAGGCAGCCTGCGCCAAGCCTTGATGCGCCGGCCGGAATCGCTGGTCGTCCACGATCCGATTGGCCACCACGGCCGCCCCCAGCACGATCGAGCCGTCGCTCCGGTGGTCCACCACGTGCAAGTCCTCGACGCCCTTGACGTCGATGACGAGCTCGGTGGACATCGTGCGAGCACGCAGGCGCACGAGCAGATCCGTGCCGCCCGCCAGCAGGCAAGCGCGGGAGCCGTGCTCGGAGAGCACCGCAAGGAGCGCATCGAAGGTCCTGGGTTTCTCGTAGGCGAAGTTCATGGTCGACCTGCCCTGTCGGTCCAGAGGGAAGCGCCCGGCATACCATGGTGGCGCGGGCGAACCAACAGGGAAAGACGCGGGAAATCGGCTCCGTGAGACCTCGCACGGCCCCAGCCCGCGCCCCCCTTGCCTTGATGCCACACGGCCACCCGGCTAAAGCTCCCGCATCCCATGGCAGACGAACTGTTTCCCCTGGTCGACGAGACGGGCCGCGTAATCGGCTCGGCGCTCCGCAGTGAAGTACACGGCAACCCGTCACTGTTGCACCCGGTCGTGCACTGCATCGTGACCAACGCCCGCGGCCAGCTGCTGCTGCAGCTGCGCAGCCGCGACAAGGACATCCAACCCGGCAAGTGGGATACGTCCGTGGGCGGCCACGTGGCGTTCGGCGAGCCCGTGTACGACGCCTTGTTGCGGGAGCTCGACGAGGAGATCGGCCTTCGGCCGAGGCGCTCGCAGCTGCGGGAGCTGTACCGCTATGTTTGGCGCAGCCCTGTGGAGAGCGAGCTGGTCCACACCTACGCTTGTGTCGCCGAAGGCCCGTTCCGCCGACAGCAGTCCGAGGTCGAGGAGCTGCGGTTCTGGAGCGTGGACGAGATCGAATCGGCCCTGGGCAGCGGCGTGTTCACCCCCAACTTCGAGCTCGAATTCCTCAAGTACCGCGCGAGCGCTTGGGTCCCCGCATGAAGCCCGCCGGCACGGGACACGGTAGCACGGTCAACGGCAGGATATCCCGCCTTGCAGCGATCAGCCGCCCGGTCGCAATTCCACGACAACCAGCTCCGGGGCGACGCCCAGCCGAATCGGCGGCCCGGTCGTCCCCAGCCCCGCACTGACCACTAACGTGCTGCCTCCTTCATGGTAGACCCCCAACTGGTATCGGTGCGCCCATGCCGACAAGTTGAGCCACCGGGCGAGGAACGGAATCGCAATCTGCCCGCCGTGCGTATGCCCGCTCAGCACCAGGTCGGCACCCCGTTCGGCCGCTCGCGGAAACAGCGCTGGGTCGTGCGCCAGCAGCACCGTCGGACTGCCCCGCTCCGTGTTCGCCATCGCGCCCGCGACGTTCGCTCGACGCGTCCACACGTCGTCGACCCCGACGACGTTCAGCCTCGCTGCGCCGCGCCTCACCACGAACGACTGATTGCGCAACACGCGCACGCCGCGCGCGGTCAACATCCCGAACAGCGTCTCGCCATCCCCGAAGTACTCGTGGTTTCCGGGGATGACCGCCACGCCCTCGGGCGCCCGAAGCTCCGCCAGCACGTCGGCGATCTCCCGGTGGAATCCCGCCCCGCCCGAGACCAGGTCGCCCGTGACCACGACCAGGTCGGCCCCGAGCGCGTTGGCCCTGCGCACCCAGCCCCGCGCCGCTTGCGACGAGGTGTACGTACCGATATGCAGGTCCGACAGTTGGACGATCTTGAAGCCGGCGAGAGCGGAGTGCAGCCCGGCGATGCGCGCGGTGAAGTGTCGCACGCGCACCATGTGCCGCCTGGCGAACACCCCCCAGAACGATGCGATCAGCCCAGCACCGTACGCGCGCCAGGCCCATGCGCCAATCGAGATGGGCGCTACCGAGTGCAGCACCTGCTGGACCGTCCAGACGGCGCCGGCGACCGGAAGCACCAGAAGCGCCGGGACCAACGCGCACCAGTGCGTCAGATAGGGCAGCTCGACAAGCCGCACCCGCCAGCGCGACCGCGGCCGATCCGGAAAGGTCTCGAGCACAATCGGGCCGAATGCCAGCGCCAGCGTCATGGCCGCAGCGGCCGCGATCAGCTTCGGATGCGGCATCCCTGCCCGATGCACCGCGAACCACCATGCCACGGCACCTGCCATGTGCAGCACGGCCGTGATCACCAGCACCACTCGCTGAAAGGTCGATCGCCGAGCGTGCTGGCCTTCGCGAACGGCTCGGCCACCGGCAGCGCCCGACATCCGCGGCGTCGAATCGCCTGGAGCCGGATCCCTCACGACGACTCCCACGGGCTCATCCCGGCTGCGCGAGGTCGGCCACCAGGCCGTCGTCGGCCAGGAAGATCATGCCGTGCGCAGTAGCCCCGAGCGCGATGAATCGCGAGGCGATCTCGTACTCGGGCAAGACGCGCACCCACGACGCGCCATCGTGGTGCAACACGCGGCCGGCAGCACCTGCCGCCCACATCGCGCCGCTCGTGTCGGGTGCCACCGCGTACAGATCGCGGGTGGTTTCGACACGCTCGAGCGTCACGTCCAACGCATCCGACACGGCCAGCGCGTGGCCGCCGCTGCCCACGACCGCTGCGCCGCCGGCGCCGTAGGCCGCTGCACCAAACAGATGTCCCGTTCGCGCCCATTGCACCGGCGTGTGCGTCGGCGGCCGCACCACCAGCAACGCACCCGCGTCTCCACACACCAAGAACGAGCCGTCCGTCAGGACCGCGACCGCGCGCAGCGGCGACGGCCAATCGACGATCCACGCCCTGTCGGCCCTGGTACGGCTCGCCACCACGACGACTCCGGTGGGCCTCGACATGCGTTCGCCCACCAGCACCGCCGTGTCCGCGTCGCCCATGCCCGCGCTCAACAAGCGCAGGTCGCGATCGCCCAGCGCCCACGGCTCGAGCTGACCGGTGTGCGTCAACGTCGCGACGAAGCCATGGTCGCCAAAGAGCAGAATGCGGCCGTCGGGCGTGCGAATCATCCCGCGGCTGCCGGCATCGTCCAGCCCCTGCAACGGCGGCAGGCAGGACCACGCGCGCTCGGCAAACCGGTACAGCCCTCCCGCGCCCAACGCGATCATCGAGCCGTCGGCGCCGACCAGCGCAGCGCGGAGCGACATGCCGCGCGCCGGGGCGGTGAGCACGCGAAGCTGGGGACGAGACGGGGACGGTGCGCGCACGGAGGTACGCGCGACGACGACCGACGGGCCGGGCGTTGGGAGAACGACGCTGCGAGCCGGTCGTGCCCCGGCGGGATCAGAGGTCACGCGAGCGGGCGAGGCCATCGCCGCGCCCGGCAGCGCGCGATCTTCGGCGATGCGCAGCGCAGGCTCGATCGCGTCCCACAACGCGCGGCACGACGGATGACGTTGGGCCGGGTCGGCCTGCAGGGCCCTTCCCAGCTCGGCGTCGAGCATGTCGATGACATCGGGCTGGTCGCGCAGCTCGGGCGCCACCGTGGGCAGAGCGCTGCGCAGCGAGGGCCTGGGGCCCGTCAGGATCCGCGTGATCACGCGAAGCGGGTTCTCACCATCCTGGTAGGGGAACGCGCAGCGGCCGCCGATCGTCTCGTAGATGATCGCGCCGAGGCTGAAGACATCGGTCCGTTCCGACACGCGCTCATTGCCGTGCTCGTATTGCTCGGGAGGCGCGTAGCCCAGCGTCGCCCCCGCGATGGCCGCGGTCTGCGTGAGCTTCAGGTCCACCAGCTTGACCAGCCCGAAGTCCGTGACCTTCGCCACCTCCTGCCCGGCATGCCGCGCAATCAGGATGTTCGACGGCTTCAGATCGCGATGCACCACGCGGTGCGCGTGAACCGTCTCGAGCGCGCGGACCACCTGACGAAGAATGCGGCGGGCACGGCCCACGGCAAGCGCATGCTGCGGCGGCCCGTCCAGAAGGTCGGCCAGCGTCGGGCCGTCGACGTACTCCATCACCGTGAAGGGCAGCTCCACCGTATCCGCGTCCATCGCGTCCGACACGCGAATCGTGGTCAGCCCGTGGTCGTAGAACCGCACCACGTTGGGCGACGGCGCCCCCTGCGCCCCGATGAACCGAAGCACCTCGGCTTCCCGACGAAACCGCACGAGGGTCTCTTGCGTGACGCTGTCGGGCCGAAGCATCTTGACCACGACCCACATGCCGTCGGGCTCGTCGTAGTTGGCCTTGTAGACCCAGCCCTGCCCGCCTTCGCCCAGAAGCTCGCGAAGATGAAAGCGCACGCCGGCCGATCCCGTGAGCGACCAGCCCACCAGCTTGTCCCGCAGCGCCGTCAGCGCGGAATCACCGTCGTACATCGATATGAGGCTAGTACCGCGCGCGCGAACGCCGTTCAATCGTCGCGAGCGGTGCGGGCCGCAGGCCCCACAAATGCCGTGTTTGCGAGAGACCGACCCGGCCCCGCAGACGAGACGTCGGCCGCGCATCGACCGACGCCGCCACCGCTGTCAGCGGCCGTCGATGAGCTTCAGCAGCGTCTCACGGTTCGTCAGCCCCACGTGCTGGCCGACCCGCTCGCCGTTCTTGAATACCATCACGGTCGGCACGCCACGAATGCCGTACTTCGCGGTCACGTTCGGAGACGTGTCGATGTCGAGCTTGCCGACCTTGACGCGTCCGACCAGCTCGTCCGCCAGCTTCTCGACGATCGGGGAAAGCAGCTTGCAGGGCCCGCACCACACCGCCGTGAAGTCGATGAGCACCGGCAAGGTGGCCTTCAGGACCTCCTGCTCGAAGTTCTGGTCAGTGAAGGCATGCATGTTCTTCGACATACCCATGAGCGATTCTCTCCTGGTCGCAGGCATCGACGGGCGATGCTCCGCGATCTGCAATGGAGTCCGATGCCAGGACCCTACGAACGGGTTGCACGCCGGTCAAGCGCGGCGTGCCCCGCACGGCGGAAACTTTCCCTCCCGCCCCGCGCGATCTAGACCTGGGTCGATGGTCTCTCCCGTGCGCTCTCTTGCCCTCGCCCTGCTGCTCGCACAGCCCATCGCTTGCGCCGAGAATGCTCGTGCTCACGACGCCAACACCCGAAGCCGCCTTGGCGCTTCGCCAGCCTCCTCGCCCCTCGCCCCATCGCAGCCGTTGACTTCGCCCGCAGCGTCTTCCGCCGTCGCCCCACTCGCCGCCCCACCGTCCGCCTCCGCTTCCGCGTCGCCGACAGCCAGCGCCTCCGCCGCACCGCTTCGTGCTCCCATCCCCGACGACATGCTCGGCGTGCCCGGCGGTACGTTCGTCATGGGCCTCGACGACAAAGGCGAAATGGACGAGCGGCCGGCACACCAGGTCACCGTGCGGCCGTTCCTGCTCGACAAGACCGAGGTCACCAACGAGGCCTACACGCGCTGCGTCGAAGCCAACGTCTGCCGGCCTCATTCCCCGACCTCCGCGAGAGCCAACAAGCTCGGCGACGATCGGGATTTTCGCCATCCGCGTCAACCGATCAGCGGGGTTTCGCACTCCGACGCCGAGACCTACTGCCACTGGCTCGGCAGGCGCCTTCCGACCGAAGCCGAGTGGGAGCACGCCGCGCGCGGTTCGGATGGTCGCACATATCCATGGGGCAGCGAGAAGCCCACGCCCGACCTCGCCGTGTTCCACACCGGCGTGACGCAGGATGTCGGCACGCACCCCAAGGGCGCGGGCCCCTACGGTCACCTCGATCTGGCGGGAAACGTCTGGGAGTGGGTCGCCGACCACTACGATCCCTACGCGTACAAGCGTCCTACTGCCGATCGAGGCGTTCCCGGGACCTGCGAGGAGATTCTGGCCGCCCAGAACGAGCTCCGACGCAACAAGATGCAGGGCTACACCGGCACCAACCCGATCCCGGACGAGTGCGAGTACGTGCTGCGCGGCGGCGCGTTCAACTACGGCGCTTGGGGCCTGCGCAGCTCCAACCGCGTCCACCACGCCGGCCACTTCCGCCTCGTCATGAGCGGCTTCCGTTGCGCTATGGACTGGCCTGACGGCCCAGTCGAGGATAGGTCAGGGAACTGACGACACCATGGATGCCAATCTCCTCCGATCCTACTTGTCCACCGTCTACGAACTGCCCGGTGCCAGTGGCCTCGTGGCTGCCTCGCTCGACGGCGACGTGAGCGTGGACCCCGCTTCGCTCCCCGAGCCGCTGACCCGCACGTTCGCGCTGCTCACCGCCTACAACCCCAGATCCATGCTGCTGCCCAAGCGCGTCAACGAGTCGCGCCACCAGGTGCTGCGCGACCTGCTCATCCTCGGCGTGTACCGCGTCGAGCAGTGCGTCGGCTACGAGGACGAGCCGGAAGGCGTGTGGCGCGAGCCCGTGTGGTTCGTGCACAACATGGATCGCGAAGAGGCCAAGGCCTTCGGCCGCGTGTTCCGGCAGAACACCATCGTGTACTCCACCGGCGGACGCCCCGAGCTCATCGTCACGGACCCCACGTGCGACGATCTGGGCAAGAGCTTCCAGGGCAACTGGCGCGTGCGCATCTAGGCCAGAACCTGATCGCGCGGCGCGCAAATCCGCCGTCCGCCACGCGCGTTGCGTGCGCGGTCGCCTGCCCCGCGGCGCGCTACATTCCCAGCTCTTCCACGAACACGCACAGCAACTCCGCCACGCTCGCGGCGTGCGCGATGCACCCGTCGGGCCGGTTCGGCGCGTCGCCGTCCGCAAGCTCGGGCACCTGCCCGAGCGCCAGATGGTTGGCCATCATGCCCTCGGCCACCGCGCGAATGCTTCCAAGCCTCCCCGCGTCGTCCGGATACGCGCGCTTCACCGCCCTGGCGAGCGCACCCATCAGGTACGGCCACACCGTCCCTTGATGGTACGCACGATCCCGCTCGAGGATCCCGCCCGCGTAGCGGCCGCGATACTGCGGCTCGTACGGAGCCAACGTCCGGATGCCGGCCAGCGTCAGCAGATCGCGCTCGCACCGCGCAATGATCGCGACCGCCTGCTCGTGCGAGAAGCAGTCCGGATCCGCCGCGAGCGCGAGCACCGCGTTGGGTCGGACGCGCGCATCCACCCACGCATCGGGTCCCTCGGAAGCCTCCGAGATGACATCGTACGGGTAGTTCGTCGCCAGACACCAGAAGCGCTTGCGGAACGCCTCGCGCGCCTGATCCCTGCGGACGGCCGCGCGCTGCGCCAGCTCGGCCTGCCCCAGCTCGCCCGCCACCCACGCGAGCGTGTCGCAGGCCTGCGCCCACAACCCCTGGATCTCCACCGGCACGCCCGCCCGCGACGTGACCGGCACACCGTCGACGCGCGCGTCCATCCAGGTCAGCGACGTTCCCGGGGAGCCCGCGGCGAGCAGCCCGTCCGCCGTGACGTGGATATGGTCCATGGTTCCCTGCTCGAAGGCCTCGAACACCTTGGTCATCGCGGGCAGCAGCACGTTGCCCACGAACGTGTCCGCCGGCCCCATCAACCGCGCCATCCGCTTCGCCACGCGGAACAACAGCAACGACGCATCCACCGAGTGATACTCGGCGGGACGGCCGTCATCGGGCAACCGATTGGGGATGAGCCCGTCCTTGATGTGGTGCACCAGGGTCTCGACCACGCGGCGCGCGGCGTCGACTCGCCCGGTCATCAAGTACAAGCCGGGCAGCGCGGACAGGGTGTGGCGGCCCCATACCTCGAACCATGGGTAACCCGCGATCACGCCGGGTGAGGGCGCCAGGTCGGCGCGGAACAGGTCTGCGGCCACCGACAAGGAGCGCACCGCCCATGGACGATGCGAGCCGGGGTCGCATTCGCGAATCGCTTCGGCGGCCTCGTGGATGAGCTCGTCTTCGGGCTTGTCCGGCAGCTTGTCGACCGCGCACACGAAGTACACCGGCGTGTCGGGCTGCAACGTCTGCCGGAACACGCCGGGGGTCCACAGGTCTTCCTGAAAGGCCAGTCCCCTCGTCTGCTCGGCCAGGTACTCGAAGCGCCTCCACCAGTCCGGCGAGCCCACGAAGATGCCGCGATGCCGGAACATCACCCTGGGCATCGTGGGAACCGGACGCACGGCGACCTCGTACTGACGAAGCTCCACGCGCTGGATCATCGCGCCGTGCTCGCGCACCAGCTCGTGGAATGGCCGCATCGCGAGCAGGGGACGGAACTCCCCGGCCACCGGCATGGCTCCCTTCCACACGTAGCGCACCACCACGGCGTTCTGGCCGCGCACCAGCGCCAACGTCTGCTCGAGCTGTCCGCCGTTCACGTCGAACGTCCAGCGTGGCAGCGGATCCTGGGCGAAATGCGTCAGAAACCGATGACCGCCGGTGGGTGGCACGCTCGGGAACTGGTGCGTCCACAGCTCCGAATTCTTGTCCGGCGTGTGCAGCGTCGCATCGATGTGCGACAGCACCACGTGACGCCGTCGGGGTGGATCGAGGGCAGCTACCAGCAGCCCGTGATAGCGACGCGTGTGCATCTGCGCCACGGTGGAGGACGCGTAGGCTCCGGCGCCGTTGCCGTGAATCCACTCGACACGTGCGCGGTCCAGATCACCAGCCACCCGCACGCTCGGCCAGACGAGGTCACTCATGTCACCGGCTCCAGGCAGACCCGGCGGTTCCAGTCATTCATTTGCACAACTTCCGGAGCCCTCGCGAGAAGAGGACCGATGGCGGAAAACCCCTTGCGACCAGCGCCCCTCCGGAGAAAGGGCGCCGCTCCCTATAGCAGATCCGGAGACGAAGGATCGGCCGATCCTCGCGCTGCCCTCGTGCTCCGCTCGACGTGACGCGGCGCGTGAGAAGGCGTCGACTCCGGTGTCCTCAAGATTGCTAATATGCGCCCCGACGGGCGACCGTCCCGACTATCCCGACCCCGGCTCCCCCGTGCCGGCTCCCCTGCTCTGCACGACCGTCACCAGGCCGCCGCGACGCAGCCGGACCAGCACCCGCGCCCCGAGCTGCACGTCGTTGCTGTCCACCAGCGCGCGACCGTCTTCCGACGTCGCCACCGCGTAGCCGCGCGACAGCACCGACAACGGCGAGAGCGCTTGCAGGCGCCCGCTCTGATCGCGCAACCGCGATTGCTCCCACGCCAGACGCGCGCGCACCGCGGACGCCATCCGCGCGGCGAGCGCATCGAGGCTGCCCTGCGTGCGAACCAGCACCGCACGCGGATGGTTCGACAGGAGCCTGCGCTCGAGCCGGTCGAGCGCCACGCTGCGACGCCCCACGGCCGCGCGGGTGCAGCTCTCGAGCCTCGAGGACAGCTCATCGACACGCTGCTGGCGCTCCGCGATCATCATCCTCGGATCACCGAGCCGACGGAGCATCCGATCGAAGGTCGCGCGGTCCTCGATCAGGCGCGCGCGCATCGCTCGACGCAAGCGCACGTCCAGCTGCAGGAACCCGTCGCGCTGCGCTTGCCGATCGGCCACCACCAGCTCCGCTGCTTGCGACGGTGTCGACGCGCGAGCGTCGGCCGCCAGATCCGCCAGGGTCACGTCCACCTCGTGACCCACTGCGCTGACCACAGGAACGCGGCACGCGGCGATGCGACGCACCACGCGCTCGTCGTTGAACGGCATCAGGTCCTCGAACGAGCCACCTCCCCTGCCCACGATGATCACGTCGAGACCGCGAACGCGCTCGAGCAGATCCATCGCAGCCACGATCGATGCCGGAGCTTCCTCGCCCTGCACGACCGTGGGCGACAGGATGATGCGCGCGGCGCCGCGCCGGAAGGCCACGCGCACGATGTCGTGGATGACAGCGCCCGAAGCGCTGGTCACGACGCCGACCACGCGAGCGTCGGAGGGAACGGGCTTCTTGCGGTCGAGATCGAACAGGCCCTCGGCGGCCAGCTTCTGCTTGAGCCTCTCGAGGGCTTCGAGCAGCGCACCGCGTCCGGCGGGCCGCACCGTGTCGACGACGAATTGCAGCTTGCCGCGGGGCGCCCAGACGGTGGCCTTGCCGCGCACCACCACGCGCGCCCCCTCCGCCAGGTATCTGCGGCAACGCATCGCCGTGTCGCGGTACGCCACCGCGTCCACCACCGCGTCCTCGTGCTCGTCCTTGAGCGCGAAGTAGGCATGGCCGCTCGCCGCTACCTTCAGCGCGCCGATCTCGCCCTGCACCCATGCGCCCGCACTGGCGCCTTCGACGGCTCGTCGCAGCACGCGATCCAACTCGGCGACGGTCAGCGGCTCGCTGCTCGCGTCCCCTTGCGGCATCTGGATCAATGGTCTGGGCCCGACGTTGCTCACGGCCCCCTCGCATGCTGGTGCATGCCGCGACCATACCCAACGCACGGCCCTGTTTCCAGCGCAAGCGAGTCGCGCTACAAGCCCGCTCATGTTCACCAAGGTTCTCGTCGCCAACCGTGGCGAAATCGCCTGCCGTGTCATCCGCACGCTGCGCGAAATGGGGATCCGCTCCGTCGCCATCTACTCCGACGTCGACCGCGCCGCGCTGCACGTGCGCATGGCCGACGAAGCGGTCGCGATCGGCGAGGCGCCTGCCGCAGCCAGCTACCTGCGCATCGATCGCGTGCTGGACGCCGCCAGGAAGACTGGCGCCCAGGCCGTGCATCCGGGCTATGGCTTCCTGTCGGAGAACGCCGCGTTCGCGCAGGCGTGCGCCGACGCCGGCATCGTGTTCATCGGTCCGCCCGCCTCGGCCATCCACGCCATGGGATCGAAGACCGCTGCGCGCGACCTGATGACCAAGGCCGGCGTGCCCATCGTGCCCGGCGCGACGTGCAGCGACGTGAACGAGGCCTTGAGCCGCGCCAAGGAGCTCGGCTACCCGGTCATGATCAAGGCCTCCGCCGGCGGCGGCGGCAAGGGCATGCGACTCGTGCACAAGCCCGACGATCTGCCCGCTGCCTGGGACCGCGCCCGAAGCGAGTCCAAGAAGGCCTTCGGCGACGACACCGTCTACCTCGAGAAGGCCATCGTCCAGCCACGCCACGTCGAGATCCAGGTGCTGGGCGATCAGCACGGCAACGTGGTGCACCTGTTCGAGCGCGACTGCTCCATCCAGCGACGTCACCAGAAAGTCGTCGAAGAGACGCCGTGCCCCGTACTTCCCCCCGAGATCGCCGCACGCATGGGCGAGATCGCGGTCAAGGGCGCCAAGGCCGTCGGCTACTTCTCCGCAGGCACCTTCGAGTTCCTCCTCGCGCCCGACAAGACCTTCTACTTCCTCGAGATGAACACCCGCCTGCAGGTCGAGCACCCCATCACCGAGTGGGTCACCGGCGTCGACCTCGTGCGCGAGATGATCCGCGTGGCCGCCGGCGAGCCGCTCCCGTTCGCCCAGCACGACATCGTGCGCCGCGGCGCTGCCATCGAATGCCGCGTCTATGCCGAGGACCCGTCCAACAACTTCCTGCCCAGCCCCGGCAAGATCGTCCACATGCGCGTGCCCGGCGGCCCGGGCGTGCGCGACGACAGCGGCGCCTATCCCGGCTGCACCGTCTCCAGCTTCTATGACCCTCTCATCTCCAAGCTCTCGGTCTGGGCACCCACCCGCGCCCAGGCCGTCGCGCGCATGCGCCGCGCCCTGAGCGAGTACGTGGTCACCGGCATCCGCACCAACTTGGCGTTCCACGACAAGCTCATGGCCCACCCGGAATTCGGCGAGGGCCACTACGACACCGGCTTCATCGATCGACACAAGGCGCAGCTACTCGGCTACGCGGATATCGCCCAGGACGACCGCGACGACTTTGCCATCGCCATCGCCCTGGCCGCAGCCGGGCTCGAGCGCTCCGAAGGACGAGTCGCGCGAGAAGGTTGCGAGGAAGCCGCGAAGCTCTCCCCTTGGGTCGCGGCCCACCGCGCCCGCCGCAACATCAGTTGCTAGCGCACCTCAGGGTCCGCCGTCCATCGGCGGAATCACGCCACCGTCCGGCAGGGCGCACTCGGCCTGGCATGAGCTGTTCACGCACGATGCCACTTTTAGCGCGATCTGCACGGCCGGGTTGTTGAGGTCGAACCCTATCCCGGACGCGGTCAAGCAGCCCTGTGCGCATTGCAGATTCAACCCGCCCATGCCGCTGCCGTCGATGCATCCTTGCGTGAACAGGCACAACACCAGGGTGTGGCATTGGACATCCTGATCGCACTTGGCCATGTCGCTCGAGCACTGCGCCGCGGCGCAGTCGTAGCAAGTCTGCGCCGTGGCTCCCGAATCGTTGAGCGCCACGTCCGGCATCGTCAGGTCGAACAGGCTCCCTTCCTGGAAGTCCGCGTCCACAGCCGACGTGTCCTCGACCGACTGGTCGATCGGCGCGTCCTGTTGCGCGACGTCGGGCTCCGCATCCGGGCCAGCTTCGATCGCGGCCTCGGGTTCTGCGTCCGGAGGTGCCGAGTCCACGATGGCCCCTCCGCCCGGAGCGGGAGTCTCTTGCGTCGACCCGCCGCAGCCCGCCGCGACGCCGGCCACCACCGTCAACACAAGCAACGTACGAATGGGACGCGTGATGCGCATGCCTCACCTCCAAGCTCCTGGCCCGAACCGTCGGGGTGACCCCACCATAGACGGAGACCGTCCTGCCGTCCAATCCCCGCGCCCAGCGGTCGTGCTCCGTAGCGCCGGTCGAGGTTCCCGGGCCGGCCGCCACCCGGGCTGGCGGCCCGATCCAGGCAAGCGCGAAGCGGCCGTGCCGAAACGGGCGAGCCGCGAGGTCTTCCGGCGAGATCTTGTGGGCAGGGGGCTAGACGAAAGTCCTCGTGCGCTAGACTAAGAGAAGAATGAGAGCGAACGAGCACGGCCATGCGAGACGCTGACGGCAAGGGCGGACCGTTGCGGCTCACGCTCCGCACCGCGGGGCGCGAACGAACCCGCGCCGCGACTGCCTCCCGCGACATCAGCCTCGTGCTGGCCGTGTCGATGATCGTCGCGTGCTTGGTCATCCTGGTCGTACTCGGACCGGCGAGCCTGCTCGTGCGCGCCAGCGTGTTCGTGGTGGCGCTCGGTGCGGCTGGGTTGCTGGCGCGTTTCCTGCGCAGCCGAGCCCACGCCCCCAACGACCGCCCCGGCCCGAACCTCATTGTCGACGACCTCGGGCTATCGATTGCGCGCAGCACAAACCGCCTGCAACGCCTGTTGCCCCTGCGGCCAACCTTTGGCGTGACCATCCTGGCCTCCGCGGCGCGCGACAAGGTCGTGCTCGCCATCACCGCGCCGGGAAACATCTTGTGCGTCGGTGCGGATGTCTCGCCCTCCGGCCCGGACCGTCGCCGGATCCTCGATCTGCTGCCGCATTCGGTCACCGCGTCGGGCGACGACCTGGTGATGTCGACCGTTCTTCCGGACGGAACCGTCGTGGTACTTTCGGACAGCTCGTGGCTTCGGTTGCTCGACGCGCTGGTGGGCATGGACACGCTGTCCCTCGATCGGTGTTTCCTGTCGGATTCCGCGGGCGGGCAGATCGTGTGGACGGGAGATCGACTTCGCGCCCGTGGCATGGCGTTCCAGCTGGACCAGCCGTTCGAGTGGCGCGGTTGGGTGTTTCACGAGGCCGCGCGCGGCCTGGGCGCCGCGTTTCAAGCGACCTCCATCCGCCAAGGCAAGGACGAAGTGGTGTTCGTCAGCCTCGTAGGGGCGGACGTGCGGGTGTCGATCCATGATGCCGAGCAGAGCCGGTTGGCCGACGCCGACAGCTTCCTGCTGCGTGACGCGCGCTTATCCGACATGCCGCTGGGGCCCCCGCCGGCGCACGATCGGCGACTCGCGATCGATCGTCTGTTCATGCTGCCTCTGCGAAGGGCCCTGGATCGCGCTCAACGTGTCAATCGCTCGTCGGTCCCGGGCGACGCTTCCGCGCCCTGACAGGTGCACGGCCGCAACCGGGAGCTGCCCTTTCGCGCCGCGGTGCGCCGTGGTGCTTGACGCACGCACGAGCTCGCGGCTAACTGTGTTCGACTGAATCGCCGTTCAATCAACGCCCACGCTCGTGCATTTCGGTTCAACCCAAAGGACCACGCAAGGAGGCCCGCCGATGGCAGTCGACATCATCAAGCTCTTCAACGACGAACTCCCTGGCGCGCTGCAGCGCAACGCCGATGACGCGAAGACGATCAATGCCAAGTTCCAGCTCAACATCACCGGTGCTGGCCAGTGGTTCATCGACGTCAGCAGTTCGGGTCCGTCGTGTACGGCGGGCAATCCGGGCGGGGCAGACGTGACGATGGAAGTGTCGGCCGACGACTTCCAGCTGCTGCACGAGAATCCCCAGACCGCCGGCATGCAGCTGTTCTTCCAGGGCAAGCTCAAGGTGCAGGGCAACCAGATGCTCGCGATGAAGCTCGCGAAGCTCTTCTCCTACAAGTAGCCAGCGCGTGCCGGGCAGGTCAGCCCGACCCACCTCCGCCGTCGCGCTCTCCCGTCAAATCTTCTTCAGCTCTTCGGCGAGCTCTTCGTCGGTGATGATGCCCTTGCGCAGCATCAGCGACAGCACGGCCGCCACCACGGACTCCCACCGCGCGCTGCTGCCCAGGATATCGCCGGGATCCACCCCATGGGCCGCAGCTCGAAGGGCAGCGACCACGTCCCGGCCGGTCAGGCCGGCAACCGATGGTGGCAGTTCCTGCGGAGGCGGGCGAGTCGATGGTTGCGCGGCCGGGGGCGGCTGCGCGGCGGGTCGAGCGGGAGGCTGCGCGGGCGCCACCTCGCCTTCGGGCGATCGGAGCGCCTTGATCAAAGACTCCCGGCGCAGCTTCTTGGCTTGTGGGCTCACCGGCAGCGCAAGCGTGGTGCCGTCGAGCAGGGTGAGCGCGAGCATCTTGCCCGACTTGGTGCGCGGCGCGTCCGAAGGCTGCTCAGGCGCCGCGGCGACAGGCTCCGGCGCGGTGCGCTTGCGCAAGAGTTCTTCGAGCGCAACCTCGTTGCCCACCTCGATGCTCACCGAGTCGTCGTACCTGCGATCTCGTTCGCCGGGCTCAGGCTCGGGAACCGCGGGCTCGGCGGGCGGCGGCTCCTCGGCCTGTTCGAATTGGCCGGCAGGCGCCTCGACGGACGCAGGCTGCGGCGCTTCGGCGAGCGGCTCTTCGATTCGCGCGGCAGGCTGCTCGGGCTCGGTGGGCATGACCTGGTCGGCAGGCGCGGCAGGCTCCTGGGCGGAAACCTGGTCCGGCGGGACGGCGGCGGAGGGCTCGTACGCGGGTTCGGGCTGCGAGACAGGCGAGGGCGCGAGGGATTGTGGCTGTTCGGGTGGTTGCGGCGCTTGGGCGGCGGGGGCTTGCTCGGCTTCGGGGGGCTGCTGCTCCGCGGATTCCCCTTCGGGCGCGGGGCCGTAGTACACGTCGATGGCGTTGCGGATGTCCGAGGGCGACGCGATCATGGCGCGGGTGGGAAGACCGGACCACGCGGCGCAGATGCGGAGCGCTTCGACATTGGTCGGATCGTACATGGCCACGTACAGCGTGTCGCCCTGGCCGCGCACATGCCGCACGTAGATGGGCACCAGGCAGTACTTGGATGCGACGTCACGGGGCACCATGCTCAGCAGGCGCTTCGAGAAGTCGACGTGGTACAGCGAAACCCACGGCACGGACAGCTGCTGGGACAGGATCTGGGTGAGTTGGGTCTCATTGACCAGGCCACGTTCGACCAACAGAATCCCCAGTCGGCGCCCGTCCTCTTTCTGGACCTCGAGCACTTCCGCGAGCTGCTCGGGGGTGATGATCCGGGCGTCGACCAGCAGTTCTCCCAGACGCAGTCGAGTGGGTTCCATTCGGAGCTAGCGTAGCCCAAGACGGCGCAGAATGCGTCATTCCTTGCAATCCAGGGGCCGAAGCCCTGGGCGCGGCGCGCCTGCTGCCCCCCGCGTTCGAGAACCCAACCACCTCCCCCGAGTTCGTGGTAGCGTCCATTCTTCGAAATGCGCACTTGTCCGCAATGTTCCCAGACCTGCGATTCGTCGCATCGGTTCTGCCCGACATGCGGATTCCCGATCAGCGCCGTCACCAAGAACGAGGAAGACCCGCTGATCGGAACATCCCTGCCAGGGGGCTACGTCATCATCGAGCTCATCGGGGTGGGGGGCATGGGCCGCGTGTATCGGGCAGAGCAGACGGCGCTGGGCCGAACCGTCGCGGTCAAGATCATCCACCCGTCGTTGTTGGGAGATGAGAGTGCAGCTGCCCGCTTCATCACCGAGGCTCGCACGGCGAGCTTGCTGAACCATCCCAACTCGGTGTCGATCATCGACTTCGGCAAGACCGACACGGGCCTGTTGTACCTGGTGATGGAGTACTTGCGCGGCCGCGACGTCGCGCGCGTGGTCTACGAAGACGGTGCTCTGTCGTTCGGGCGGATCGCCGAGATCCTGCGCCAGGTGCTGGCGGCGCTGTCCGAGGCTCATCACCTTGGCATCATCCATCGCGATCTCAAGCCCGAGAACATCGTGATCGAGCCGATGCGATCGGGCGGCGATTTCGTGAAGGTCGTCGACTTCGGTCTCGCCAAGCTCTTGACCGACTCGGGCCGTCCCAACATCACGGCGACCGGCATCGTCTGCGGCACGCCCGACTACATGTCTCCCGAGCAGGGCCGCGGCGATCCGCTCGACGCCAGGAGCGACCTGTACGCCGTTGGCGTGATCCTGTTCCAGCTGCTCACGGGACGGCTGCCGTTCGAGGCCGATTCGCCCACGCAGGTGGTGCTCATGCACCTCACCGTGCCGGCCCCGGACCCGCGCACCGTCGCCCCCGAGCGCGCTGTGCCGGCGTCCCTGGCTGCGGTCACCCTCAAAGCTCTCGCCAAGAACGCCAACGACCGCTACCAGGACGCCGACGCTTTCAGCGCGGCCCTGTCCGCAGTCAAGGCTCAGCTCGATGCGGCGTCCCTGCGCCCCTCCCGAGCGTCGTCCGACGACGCCGTCGTGCGCTGTGCGCAGTGCGGAACTGAGGTGCCTCACGGTCAGCGTTTCTGCGGCGAGTGCGGGGCACGCGTCGGTACCTCCAAGCCGGCGCCGTCGATTCCGCAGCCCACGAACGCGCCCGACAGCGCGCTGCCCACGACACGTCGCTTCCTGTCGGCGGAGGGCACTTTGCCCTTGGTCGCGCGCGACGACGACGTCGCGTGGTTGCTCGATCGTCTCGCGGACACCTCCGCCGGGCCTCAATCGGCCAAGCTGGTCGCGGCCCCCGGGATGGGCAAGACGCGGCTGTTGACCGAGTTCCTGGGACTCGTTCGCGCCGACGGCGACATGGTGGTGGAGGTCGGTCCGGATCCGTGGTGGGCCGAAGCGGCGTACTACTCGCTACGGTCGGCGGTCCGTCAGCTCGCTCAGAGGGCTCCGGGGGATTGGGGGTCGGTGCAAGGGGAGACGGCTCGCAACCTCGAGCAGGTGTTCGGGGCGCCCGTACTGGCCTCCAGCGTGGTGCAAGGGGAAGCGCGAAGGCGCGCCGCGGCCTTGCTGCGCTGGGCGCTGGGCAGAGCGGCTGCCAGGGTTGCGGGCAAGCGCATCGTCGTGTCCATCGATGATCTGCACCGCCTGGACGGGGCCAGCCGCAATGCGTTTGCCGACGTGGTGGGGGACTTGCCCAACCTTCCCGTCTTGATGATCACGGCGCACCTGCCGGGGTTCGACGCGCACTGGCCGGGCAACGTTCCCTCGCGGATCTTGCAGGGCCTCACTCCCGAGACGGCCGCGACGTTGATCCAGGGACCGACGAGTGGGCCGACGTTTCGCGCGATGAGCGATCGCGGTGTACCGCCGATGTACGTCGAGCAGCTCATCCGCTTTGCCCAGGAAGGCGGCACTGCGCCGCCGCCGAGCCTGCCCGACCTGCTCGCCCTGCGCATCGCCCGTCTCAACGCCGGCACGCGTCGCGTACTCCAAGCGCTGGCGCTGGTCGGCTGTGAGCTGACACCGCGCAGCATCGAGTCGCTCGTCGGAGCCGATTGCGAGGTCGAGGCCAACCTCAGGACCTTGAGTGATGCCGCGCTGGTGACGGGAAACGACGTGGGCTTCCGGCTGGCGCACCCGTTGATCCGCGAGATTGTCGAGGGCACGACTCCGGCTGGGGTTCGTCGCGAGCTGCACGCAGCCGCGGGACGGCTCACGGCGGCGCTGGCCTTGCCGTTGGAGGCCCGCGCCAAGCACGCGCTCGGCTCGCAGGATGCCTTCGAGGCCCTCATCCTGCTCGACCAGATCGGCGATGGCGCCCTCGCGCGCGACGACATCGACGGCGGTGTGCTGGCGTTTCGTCGCGGTCTGGAGCTGGCGCGTCGCGAGATCTTCCGCGGCGAGCTCGACGACCCGATGCGAGCGGTGCTGATTTTCAGCCGCAAGCTGGGCGACGCGTTGGCGCGCGCCGGCGACGTGACGGATGCGGACGGCGTGCTGCGCGAGGCCCTCGACCTGGCGGCTCCGACGGGTGAGGATCGGGCCAAGGTTCTGTTCTCGCTTGCGCGAGTGTCTCGGCAACGTCAGCGAGCGGCCGACGCCATGCGCTACTTGCGGGAGGCCATCGAGATCGCGCATCGCTCGGGCGCCATCGAACTGGTGCAGTCGTTGGAAAACGCCAGCCGCGAATGGGCTCCGTAGCCCGTCAAACCCACGCGTTGTTCAGCAGCTCGCCCACGCCGCCCGCGCCCGGCACGATGTACTGGTGCTCGTTCAGACCGCGTTCCTCGTCCCATCGCGCGCCTGGAACCGTCGCCAACACGTCCGACGCCGACAGCCCCCGGTCGAGCCGCAGCGCGTACACGACCGCGTCCGGATGGCCGTCGCGCATGCGTCGCAGGTACTCGGGAGTCACGATCAGGTGCATCGCGATGCACCGCTCCGGCTTGCCCTCCAGCCGCGTCTTGTAGTGGTCCATCGCGCTTGCCATCGATGATCCCGTCGCGCCCATCGGATCGGGGAACATCACGATGCGACCGTCGACATCGCGGCCGATCTTGGCGTCGTGCCAGCGAGCACCGATCACTTCGCCCCGCGCGTTGACCTCTCGGCTCATGAACAGGTGGTCTTGCCGCACGAGCGCCGGGTCGAGAACCTCGTTGAGCAGCTCGTAGACGACCTGCGAGGGCATGGTGCCGGCGCGCGCGATGCCCACGGTGACCACCTTGGTGCGCCAGGCGATGCCGGCCGTATGCACGACGGCCTCGGGGTGGGAGCCGATCATGCGGGTGGGCACGCGCAGCGCTTCCCGGGGGAACTCGGCGGCGATCACCCGGCGGGCCAGATCTTCGTAGAGGGTTCGAATGAGACGCCCGACCTCGGGCATGCCGGTTTCCCGCGCGCACGCCCTGGCGAGCAGCGTCCAGGCGACCGGATCGTCGATGAGGTGGACGTTCGGTCCGTACTGGTGGTCGATCTCTGGAGCGCGGAAGCGGCTGGTTGCGTAAGCGGTTTCGATGGCCATGGTGGCCCCAGGCTAGCACACCGGCGCTCCTGCTCTGCGCGCGGCGCTCGAAACCGAGCCCGGCGCACGGCTCGCGCCGCCGTGCGAGGCCACCGAGCCCGTCGCGCCTTCACCGGAACACCGATTCGATGTCGGTCAGGGCTACGCGACCTGCCCGGTTTGGTATAGGCTACCGCCTCGCCTGCAGGCACCCCATTGGTGAGAGGGTTCGAAGGTGGACAGCGATCTGGTCGAGGCTGTTACAAGACTGAAGGCCGTCTTTGAGAAGCGTTCGATCCCCGTGGTCTTTGGCGTCGCCAGCAAGGACCTGCTCGACGACGTCAAGAAGCATGTGCGCCTTCCGGGGCGGTACAAGTCGTTCCTGCTCGGTGCCAATCCGGTCAACGTGCACACGGCCACGCCGGTCGAGCGCATCCAACTGTTTCGTGCCGAGGACATCGTGCGCGAGCAGGTGGGCTTCTCGCTGGACGACAACCTGAATCCGCGCAAGGACGACGCTTGGCGCAAGTCCTGGGTCGTCATCGGGCGCAGCAGCCTGTTGGGCGATCCGTACTTCCTGGATACGGCGAAGCTCGACGCCGAGGGCGATTGCCCGGTGTACACCGCGATGAGCGGCACCGATCGGTGGGATCCGAACCTGGCGGCTTCCAGTTTCGTTCAGTTCTTGCTCATCCTGGCCGCCGCGATGGAGGTGGCCGAGGGGTTCGGCGACGCCGACGTGGGCGTGGACGACGAAGAAGTCTTTCGCGAGGCGCTGGCACCCAAGATCCGACCGATCGACCCGGCGGCCTTTCGCGCCGGCCATTGGACCTGACGCGGACGTCTCGGGCGAGGGCTGGGCAACCGCTCGCGATGCTCGAGGTGGCGAACCGACCGATCGAAGGTTGTTCCGGTCGCCGCTCGACGCTAGATCCTTGCTGAGCAGCGCGTGCGAGTTCTCATCAAGCAGGGAAGAGCGTGCAACAACGACTGCACGTTCTGTCATGCGTCCGACAGGACGCATGGCGCCGATCCGATCGGCAGGATTGCCGACAAGATCGCCGCGGCTCGCGAGGTCGGCGCGCACACCGTCGTGTTGTCCGGCGGCGAGCCCACCGTCCGCGCCGAGCTGTTGGGTCTTGCCGACATGGTCCGCGATGCCGGCCTGCGGCTCGGCCTGGTCACCAACGGACGGCGTCTGGCCGACCTGTCGTTGGTCGATGCGCTCGTGGCGCGGGGGCTGGACTACGCCTACGTGTCGTTGCACGGCTCGGCGCCCGCCATCCACGATCCGTTGGTGGGCGCACCGGCGTTCGACCAGACCCTCGCCGGCATCCGCAACCTGCACGGCCGCGTGGCGACGCTGTCGGTCAACACGGTCGTCACGCCCGCCAACCTCGGCGACCTGCGCAACATCGTCGACCTGCTCGCGCCGATGCCGTCGCTGTCGCACAAGTTCACCATGCCGCAGCCCAAGGGCGCGGCCTGGGATCGGTTCGATCAGGTCGTGCCCACGCTCGTGCAGGCGGCCGACGCCGTCGCCAATGCTATTCGCCACGGGCTGGCAGCCCAGCCGCGCCCGCCGCGCTCGCGATTCGGCTTCGAGGGCTTGCCGCTGTGCCTGCTGCCGGGCCTCGACGATCTGCTGAGCGACCTGCGCTCGCACGACATCCTCTGGATGTCCGAGCCCGAGGATGAGCGGCTCGAGCCTGTCGACGACACGCTGCTCACCAAGCCGCGGCGTTGCGACGGGTGCCTGTTGCGTCGTAGCTGCCCCGGCATCTATGTCGGATATGCCGATCGGAGAGGGGATTCGGAGTTGAAGCCCGTGCTGCGCGATCCGGACACGACAGCGACGGCGAGCAGCGACGGCGCGCACGACACGCGCGAGGAGTCGGCAGGTGCGGCCGGCTCGGTGCCCGCGGCCCGCGCGCTGCGCCTCGATCTGGCCGACGACGTCCGGCCCGCCGACGCGGCGTCCGCTCGGGAAGCCGCGGCCCACGAGCAGCGCGCCTGGGTCCGCCTGACCTACGCCTGCAACAACCGGTGCCTGTTCTGCCTCGACCGAGGCTCGGGCCGATCCGAGCGACGGCCGTCGGCGGATGTCCGCCGCGAGATCCTCGACGGAAGGACGCGCGGCGCCGATCGGCTCATCCTGTCCGGCGGCGAAGCCACCACGCACCCCGACTTCGCGGACCTCGTCGCTTTCGGAAAGAGCTGCGGCTACCGCTGGGTTCAGTGCGTCAGCAACGGCCGCATGTTCGCCTACCCCAAGTTCGTCGCTCGCGCGATCTCCGCCGGTCTCGACGAGATCACCGTCTCGATGCACGGACATACCCCTGAGCTGCACGACCGTCTGGTCGGTGTGCCGGGCGCCTTCGAGCAGGCATCGCGAGGAGTGCGCACCGCCCTTCGCTCCGGTCGCCTGGTGGTCAACATCGACGTGGTCATCAACGCGCTGAACGTGGATCACCTGCCCGCGATGCTCGAGACATTCGTGGGTTGGGGCGTCCACGAGTTCGACCTGCTCCACATCATTCCGTTCGGCGGCGCCTGGGAGCCGGACAACCGGCACCTGTTCTACGACCCGGCGCAACACATGGAAGCGCTGCGAGCCGCGCTCGAGTTCTCCATGCGCCCCGGCATCCACTTGTGGCTCAATCGCTTTCCTCCTGCTCATGCGGAGGGCTTCGAGGCCCTCATCCAGGATCCCTACAAGCTGCACGACGAGATCCGCGGTCGGGCGCAGGAGTTTCGCGAGTACTTGTCGGGAGGCGCTCCCCTCGACTGCCGCGAGCCCGATCGCTGCGCGCGGTGCTATCTCCGAGGCACATGCGACTCCCTCGATCGCACGTTCGCCATGGCACGTCTGCCGCAGGTCGAGCACGTGCGCGCCCGTCTGCCGCTGGGCGACCGCAGCGCGTTGCCGCCTTCGGACTTGCTCGAGCTCCACGCGCCCTCTGCCAACCTGATCGTGCAGCTGCTCGGCCGTGTGCAAGCCACCCGCCTGCGCTTGCGCCTGGACGATGTCGGTTCCTTGCGCGGCGTCCTGGCGAGCGACGGCACCATCCGGGGGGTCGCCGTCGAGTGCATCGTGCTCGGCTCGCCGGCAGCGATCGAGGCCGCCCTGGCCCTGCCGGGGACATTCGACCTGGTGGTAGAGCTCGACGTGCACACGGCACCGATCGTGCAAACGATGGGCGACCACGCGCATCGGCTCGTGCTCACCCAGCCCGCCAGGGACCTGCTGTCCGCGTGCCTCGACTTCGACGTGGACCTGCGTTCGTTGTTCGCGTCCTTGCCCTTCGCGGTGCGAACGGAGGACATCGCGCCGTGCTTGTCCGGCATCGTGCCGCAGCCGCACGTGGAGGCCCTGGACATGGAGTCATTCGACGAGCACGGGCAGCTGGACGCGCAGCGGTTCATCGGCGTGTACGTTCGACACGGCTTCATGACCAAGAGCCTTCGGTGCAGCTCATGCCCGATGACAGCCACGTGTCGCGGCATGCACGTCAACTGGGTGCGCGCGCATGGCTATGCGTCGATGCGTCCCGACGCTTGCGAGCGGTTGGCGACCCGTATCGGGCAGGAGCCGGGCGAGCGCGGCCGGGGAGCGCAGAGCTGAGCGGCCCGGGACCGATGTCGGTGTGGGAGGGCAGCCCGCGTGCCCCCGTGCATTCGATCGCTGGACCGCGTGCGAGCTCTTCGGCATGCTCTGGCCAGTGCGGGCGGTGCGCTGCTCCGGTGTCGCCCCTGCTGGTTCCGACTTCCGATTCGCAGTGAGATCCAGATGCTTTGGTTTCGCTCGCAGGCCCCGACAGGCTCCCCTCCGCTGGTGTTGCTCGACGCGACTCCCCTGCTCGGGGGCAGCGGCTTTCGAGGCATTGGCCGGTACGTGTTCGAGCTCATGCACGGGCTGGAGGCGACGCGCGACCAGTGGTCCCGGCAGCTGCGAATCAGGGCCGTGACCAGCTTGTCCGGAAACGGGGGCCCTGCGTTCAGCGACGACCTCGCGACAGCCGCCCAGTGGGCCCTGGAACGTCGTGGCACGCTGCGCAGCCGTCAGGTGCGTCGCTGGCACCTGGGGCCCGCGGCCCGCGATGCAGGCGCGAGCCTGCTGCACGTGACGGAGGCCATCGGCATGCAGGTCGCGCTCTCCGTGCCTCGCATCGTGACCTGCTATGACTTGATCCCGCTGCGCTTCCCGGCCCAGTACCTCGACCTGCGCGTCTTGTATCCCGTGCGCTGGTTGACCGACTGGCGCCGCTACGCGCGCGCGCAACGCATCGTCGCCATCTCCGAACGAACGCGCCAAGACCTCCAGGAGGTCCTCCGCATCCCCCGCTCGCGCATCGACGTCGCCGTCACCGGGATCGATCTGGAGCGCTGGGCCCAAACGAGCGGGCAAGACGACGACGACGTGCTGGCTCCGCTGGGGCTGAGCGGCCGCCCCTTTGCGATTTACGTGGGATACTCCGACTACCGCAAGAACGTGCAAGGCATGTTCAACGCCGTCGCCCTGGCCAGCGAGCGGATCGACATCGAGCTGGCGTGGGCGGGCTTGATCCCACCCAAGCGCCTGGCATCGCTCCGGGCCCAGGCCGCCCGGCTCGGTGTGGCCGATCGCGTTCGCTTCCTCGGCTTTGTGCCCGACGCCACCTTGATGGCGCTCTACCGGCGCGCTGCTGCGCAGCTCTTCCTCTCCAGGCTCGAGGGCTTCGGCTTGCCTGTCGTCGAGGCCATGATTCTGGGGTGCCCGGTCATCGTTGCGCGCGGAAGCGGCTCCGACGAGGTCGCCGGCTCTGCGGGAATCGTGGTCGATCCGGACGATCCGACCGCTGCCGCGGACGCTCTCGTGCGGTTCGCGACCGATCCGGCTGAGCGCAGCCGCAACGGCGAGCTGTGCAAGGCTCGAGCGCGGTGCTTCGATCGGAACGAGATGGCGTTGACGTACGTCCAAAGCTACCTCAAGGCCCTGGCGGACATCGCCTCGCGTTGAGCCGCGTTGGGTCGCAGAGACGCGCACACGGCCGGGGCGCGAGCGCGGGGGCCGCGACCATCGGCGGTCGTGGATTCGCGCTCCGGTGGTTGGTTCGCTGCTCTCTGTTTGCCAACTCGTGCCCCTTGGGGTAGTCAGGGCCGCATCATGGCGCGCGTACTCATCACCGGCGTGACCGGGCAAATCGGCAGCTACGCCGCCGAGCAGCTGGTCGGCGCCGGGCATGACGTGCTGGGGGTTTGCTGGCCAGCCAGCGATGCCTTGCCGCAAGGGGTGCGCCGCTGCCAGACCGCGCTGACCCCCACGACCGCTGCGCAGCTTCTGGATGAGTGCGGCCAGCTCGACGCCGTCATCCACCTGGCGGGGATCTCCTCGGTCGCCCAGTCGTGGCAGGACCCTGTCGCCGCGTTCACGACCAACACCGATGTAACGGCGGCCCTGGTCCACCAGCTGCGGCATGGCAAGACGCGCCTTGTGCACGCCAGCTCCGCCGAAATCTTCGGTCGTGCACCGACGCCGATTCAAGACGAGCAGACGCCGATTGCGCCGCTGACGCCGTACGGCATTTCGAAGGCCGCCGCGCACATGTTCGTCAAGCTGGGGCGCGAAGCCTACGGCGCGCCCATGTCCAACGCGATCCTGTTCCTGGGGGAATCCGAGCGGCGTGCTCCCCACTTCGTGTTCCGCAAGATCACGCGAGGCCTGGCCGCCGTGAGCTTGGGACGCACGGACCATCTGGCGCTCGGTGACACCAGCGTCGTGCGCGACTTTTCCCACGCCAGCGACCTGGCCTCCGCCATCGTGCGTCTTGCCCTCGATGCGCCCGCCGCGGAGTACGTCTGCGCCTCCGGCGTGGGCCACTCGATTGCGGACATCGCCACCACCGCCTGCGAGCTGCTCGGGCTCGACCCGGCCGTGGTGCTGCGCACCGATCCGGCCCTGCTGCGTCCGGCGGATATCCCGTCGCTCGTGGGGGACAACTCCCGATTGCGCTCCCTCGGATGGGCCCCGGGCGTAGGCTTCCGACAGCTCGTCAAGACCATCCTCGACCACGACCTCGGCCAACTTCGTGCCGACGCAACCCAAGTCCACTGAGGCATTTCATGCGACGCGCTTTGATCACGGGCATTACGGGCCAGGACGGCTCCTATCTCGCCGAGCTTCTGCTCGACAAGGGCTACGAGGTCCACGGCCTGGTGCGGCGGGCCAGCACCTTCAACACGCAGCGCGTGGACCACATCCGCGATCGCATCCACCTGCACTACGGCGACCTGGTCGACTCGATGTCGCTGCTGCGCGTCATCCGCGAAGTCGAGCCGGACGAGGTCTACAACCTGGCGGCGCAGAGCCATGTGCGCGTGAGCTTCGAGATGCCCGAGTACACGTGCGACATCACCGCCTCCGGCGTCTGCCGCCTGCTCGAGGCCATCCGCGTATCCGGCGTCAAGACGCGCTTCTACCAGGCGTCGTCCTCGGAGCTGTACGGCAAGGTCGAGGAAGTCCCGCAGCGGGAAACCACGCGCTTTCATCCTCGCAGCCCCTATGCGGTCGCTAAGGCGTACGGCTTCTATCTCACGCAGAACTATCGCGAGGCCTACGGCCTGTTCGCCTGCAACGGCATCCTGTTCAACCACGAGAGCCCGCGGCGCGGCGAGAACTTCGTCACCCGCAAGATCACACGCGCCGTGGGACGCATCGTCGCGGGCCTGCAGGACGGCCTGCCCCTGGGCAACGTCGACGCCCAGCGCGACTGGGGCTTTGCGGGCGACTACGTTCGGGGCATGTGGCAGATGCTCCAGCTCGATTCCCCGGACGACTACGTGCTCGCGACGGGTGAGACGCACAGCGTGCGGGAGTTCCTCCAGCTGGCGTTCGACCATGTGGGGCTCGACTGGGAGAAGTACGTGCGCGTGGATCCCAGGCAGATCCGCCCTGCGGAGGTCGACCTGTTGCTCGGCGACCCTTCCAAGGCGCGCAAGGTCTTCGGTTGGAAGCCCACCGTCTCGTTCCCCGAGCTGGTCCGCATGATGGTCGACGCGGACGTCGCGCTCGCCAAGCAGGAAAAGGACGCGGGAAGGCGCGCGTCGTAGGCGCGGCCGGATCGCTCTTTCATCCCGGCACCATCGGCTGTAGGCGCCGTCTGTGCGTGTTTACATCCTGGGTTCCGACGGGCAGCTGGGCCACGAGCTGTGCGGCGTCCTCGGCTGCTTCGCCGAGGTGATTCGCGCGACCGAGGCGGGCTACGACATGACCGACGCGACGGCCCTGCGGGATGCGCTGCGCTCGGCGGCGCCCGATGTGATCGTCAACGCGGCGGCCTATACGGATGTGGACGGTGCGGAGCGGGAGCCGGAGCGCGCGCGCAAGGTCAACGCGGACGCGGTGGGCGTGCTCGGGGAGCTGGCGGTCTCGATGCGCTGTCCCCTCGTCCACTACTCGACCGACTTCGTGTTCGACGGCACCCAGTCCCGTCCCTACACGGAAGACGATACGCCCAACCCGTTGAGCGTGTACGGCCGCACCAAGCTCGAGGGCGAGCGCGCGTTGTTGGATCGAGGGGCGCCCGCCCTGATCCTGCGTACGGCCTGGGTGTATGGGACGCGGGCTCGATCGTTCGTGTCGTCGGTGCTGCGGCTCGCGCGCGAGCGCGAGGAGCTGCGCATCGTGCAGGATCAGATCGGCAACCCCACGTTCTGCCGCGATCTGGCCGAGGCCACCGGGCTCGTCCTGTACGAAGCGCGACACCACCCGCACGAAGCGCTGGCCCCGTTGGCCGGGCTCTACCATGTGGCCGGAGGCGGCTCGTGCAGCCGATACGAGCTGGCGTGCGCTGCGGTGGCCCTGGACCCCGACAAGCGTTCCCACAAGGTGCAGCGCATCGTGCCAATCCCGACCTCTGCCTACCCGCTGCCGGCGACCCGTCCGGCCACGGCTGCGCTGGATTGTTCGAAGGCGCACCGCGTGCTCGGCATCCGCCTGCCACCCTGGCGCGAGAGCCTGGCACGGGCGTTGGCCGGCTGAGCCTGTGCCCCTTGCGCGTCGGCTGCCACGCAGGATCGCAACGGGATTGCGGGACCTGCCCGGCTGACCTATCAACGAGCTCTTCCCCGGAGACGTCGCATGAACATCCTGGTCACCGGCGGCGCCGGCTTCATCGGCTCCAACTTCCTGCTCCTGTCGGTCCCCAGGCGGACGGACCACACGTTCATCAACGTAGACGCACTGACCTACGCCGCGAACCTGAAGAACCTGGTGGCCATCGAAGGACGCCCCAACTACGTTTTCGAACGGGCGGACATCGCCGACGCCGACGCGGTGATGGCGCTGTTCGACAAGTACGGTCCCGAGCTGGTGGTGCACTTCGCGGCGGAGAGTCATGTCGACCGCAGCATCAAGGGCCCTCGCGCGTTTCTTCGGGCCAATGTGGAAGGCACCTACAACCTGCTGGAAGCCTGCCGCGCCACCTGGTCCCCGGGCCACGGATTGTTCCACCATGTCAGCACCGACGAGGTCTTCGGCTCCCTGGGCCCCACGGGCTACTTCACCGAGCAGACCCCCTACGACCCGTCGAGCCCCTACTCCGCATCGAAAGCCGCCAGCGATCACCTGGTGCGAGCGTGGATTCGCACCTTCGGGCTGCGGGCGAAGATCACGAATTGCTCCAACAACTATGGTCCCTTCCAATTCCCGGAGAAGCTGATCCCGTTGATGATCGCCAACCTGCTGGAGCGCAAGCCGCTGCCGGTCTACGGCAAGGGCGAGAACGTGCGCAGCTGGCTGTACGTGACCGACCATTGCGAGGCCATCTGGGCGGTGATCGAGAACGGCCGCCCGGGCGAGACCTACAACATCGGCGGGGGAAACGAGCTGAGGAACATCGACGTCATCCACCAGCTCATCCGGATCGTGGCCGAGGAGACGGGCGCGGAGCGGGCGGAGCTCGAGCGGCTGATCACGTACGTGACGGACCGGCCGGGGCATGACCTGCGCTATGCGATAGATGCCACCAAGATTCGCACGGAGCTGGGTTGGGTTCCCAAGGAGTCGTTCGAGACCGGGTTGCGCAAGACCGTACGCTGGTATCTCGCCAACAAGGCGTGGAGCGACGAGGTGCGCTCCGGCGAATACCGCACGTGGATCGAGCAGAACTACGGGGCACGCTAGCCCCGCCCGCCAAGGGGGGCCCATGACCAGAAAAGGGATCATTCTCGCGGGCGGTACCGGGACGAGGCTTCATCCGCTGACCCTGGCGGTCAGCAAGCAGCTCATGCCGGTCTACGACAAGCCGATGATCTACTACCCGCTCACGACGCTGATGCTGGCGGACGTGCGAGAGGTGCTGGTCATCACGGCGCCCCGCGAGCAGAGCCAGTTCCAGCGGCTGTTGGGCGACGGCTCGCAATGGGGCATGAGCTTCTCGTATGCCGTGCAGCCTGAGCCCGGGGGTCTGGCCCAGGCGTTCATCATCGGACGAGCCTTCGTCGCGGGCGGGCCGTCGGCGCTCGTGCTCGGGGACAACATCTTTTATGGTCACGGTCTGCAGGGCCTGCTGATGCAGACCGCTCGGCGCGAGCAGGGAGCCACCGTGTTCGGCTACCGCGTAGCCCATCCGCAGGACTACGGTGTTGCGGAGTTCGACGCGGCAGGCCAGCTGGTGGGCATCGAGGAGAAGCCGGTCTCGCCCAGGAGCAACTACGCCGTAACGGGTCTCTACTTCTACGACGACCAGGTGGCCGATCTGGCGGCGACGCTGCGTCCCTCGGGGCGCGGCGAGCTCGAGGTCACCGATCTCAATCGCTTGTACCTGGCGCAGGGAAAATTGCGCCTCGAGCTGCTTGGCCGCGGTGTCGCATGGCTCGACACCGGGACCTACGACACCCTCATGCAGGCAGCCAACTTCATCCAGACGGTCCAGGCCCGTCAGGGCCTGATGGTCGCATGTCCCGAGGAAATCGCATTCCTCAAACGCTGGATCACCGCGGACGACGTGCTTGGCCTCGCCGCGCCCCTCGAGAAGACCGCCTACGGCCGCTATCTGGTGGATCTGGTCCACCGTGGAGGCTAGCTGCTCGTGCGCGTCATTCCCCAATCCATCCCCGAAGTCCTGCTGATCGAGCCTCGCGTCTTCGATGATGCGCGGGGCTTCTTCTTCGAGAGCTGGCACGCGCAACGGTATTCCGATGCGGGCATGCCCGGATCGTTCGTGCAGAGCAACGTGTCGCGTTCCCTTCGCGGCGTCATCCGCGGGCTGCACCTGCAGCACCCCCATGGCCAGGGCAAGCTCGTCTCCGCACTCGACGGCGAGGTGCTCGACGTCGCGGTGGACCTGCGCGTCGGCTCTCCCACGTTCGGGCGCTGGGTAGGCACCAGGCTCAGCGCAAGCAACCGTCGTCAGCTGTACATTCCTCCCGGATTCGCGCACGGCTTCTGCACGGTCAGCGACAGCGCGCTGTGCGTGTACCTCTGCACGGAGCCATTTCACCCGGAATGCGAGCTGGGCGTGGCCTTCGACGACCCGGACCTCGCAATCACATGGCCGGTCGAAAGTCCGATCGCCAACGCGAAGGACCGGTCCAATCCGCGCCTGTCCGCCATCGACCCCGCTCGGCTGCCTCGCTACTCTGGTTCGTCGCAAAGCGGATGAACCCCGCGGCCGGCCGCCCACAGCGGTTCATCCATCGGCCGCCAAAGCCGCGGAGAATGCCTCGTGAGCCCACGCGTGCTCCTGGTCGGTCATCCCGTAGTACAGCGGCAGGTTGATGACCCGCTGGCAGAACTCCCGTCCCCGCGACAAGTCCGATACGCGCAGGGCCCCCGCGGCCGGGGCTTGGGCGTCCATGGTCGACGGGTAGACCTTGCCGGTGGACACGCCGTACTCTGCCATTTTGTTCGCGACCGCCTCGGGCGAATGCCGGGTCAGCTCGCACACGGACAGATACCCATTGCCGCGTACGCCGCGGGGCGGACCGTGACGGCGCACCCGCTGCCCGTGCCGCTCCAGCAGCTCCAGGGTCCGGTCGTGCATGAAACGTCGTTGTGCCACGATCATCTCCCTGTGCTCGAGCATCTCGAGCAACCAGCTGGCTTGCAGAACGCTCATGCGCGAGTTCCAGCCGATGTGGTCATAGCCGTAGTGCGATGAACGCCCGTGATTGCGGAGCTTTCGAAGCAGCTCCGCGCGCTCGGGGTCGTCGGTTGCCACCGCTCCGCCGTCCATGCACCCGCCGATGACCTTCGCCGGAAAGAAAGACAACGTGCTGACCTGCGCGCCGCGGTAGACCGGTTGGCCGTCGACCTCCACGCCGAACGACTGTGCCCCGTCTTCGAGCAGCGCGATTCCCCGATTCGCACAGAACCGCCTGAATTCCTCCAGACGCGGCGTGGCCCACCCCATCAGGTGCACCAGGATCACGGCGTCGATGCCTATTCGTCGCGTCGCCAGGTCCAATTCGTCCAGATCCATCTGCAGGTCGTCCTGGTCGACGTCGATGAGCACGGGAGTCGCTCCCAGCCTGACGACTGCCTCGTAGGTGGCCCAGAACGTGAGATTAGGCAGGGCAACCTTGGCTCCGGCGCCGACGCCGAGGGCCTGGAGGCCGAGCAGCAGCGCGGCCGAGCCACTGCCGCAGGTCACGACGTGCTCGACGCCCAGGCAGGAGGCGAGCGCGTGCTCCAGCTGGTCGATCGCCGGGCCGCCTAGAAACGCGGCGCTTTCAGCCGTCTGTGCCCATCGCTCGAGAACGGGCGCGCGCACCAGGGCTGCCTGCGGCTTGATATCGATGAAGGGGACTTTCATGCAGAGCCATGCAGCGCGCGAGCCGATCGTGGCGGCTGGGCCTGGAGGCGACGGGCCGGTTTCCTCGGAACAGCCGCAGCCGACGTCGGGGCGTGTGTCATGGCGCCGATGCGCCTCGGTGCCCTTGGCGCGATCCGAGGAGCGCCGCCGTGTTCTGCAGTGGCTCCCCCGGCTCGACGCTCGACGAGCTGTCGTCGGCGGGGGGTGGTGCCGTCGAAGTGCCGGTCCCCGTGCCAATGGGGCACAGACCACCGCGGGTGCCGGCCGAGCCGGCGAGCGGACGCCCGTAGGGGCTCTTGCCTCTCGCCCGCAGATACACATGCCCGTCGGCACCGGGGTTCGGGATGATCGCTCCCAACGCGAGCGGCCTGGTCTGGTTGAACTCCTCGAGCACGATGACCACGTCGTTGCCCGACCTGTCGATCGCTGCGATCGAAGGCCCGCGTCCCTGGGTCTCGCAGGGCATGCCTTCGCTTCCGATCGCCACCACCAAGGCGTCCGGACCCACGGCCGGGGCGGTGCCGTGCCAATCGAACGCCGGGTCACCCGCGGAACCCACGACCGCGTCGACGCACGCACAGGCGGGCTGCCGTCCACCGGGCTTGAGTGTCAACGACCTGGCCACGCCAAAGTATGCGGTGCTCTGCGCGACGGGCGGGGGCGCGAGCGGCGCGGCGGGTGCGGACTCCGCCTCGGTCGGCTCCTGGGTTGCGTCCTCGGACTGATCATCCGCCGAAGCCTTTGCGTTGACGTTCACCGATGCCCGGCAGGCGGGCAGAACCAATGCCGCGAGCGCGGCCATCACAAACGCCTTGTCCACGGGGTGAGCATCGCACGATCCGGCTGCGGCTGGCCAATCCGCGGCAGGACGGGCTAGCTTGTGCCGGTGAAACTCGACGGACTACGGGACCGACTCGCTCAGACTCCTGCCGTGCTTCCCACGGGGCGCGTCGAGTCGGTGATCGGCATGGCGGTCCGCGTCCGGCTGCCGGGCGCTCGGGTCGGAGATGTAGTGCGCGTGCTGCGCCGCGGCTCACCGCTGCTCGGAGAAGTCGTGGGCATCGACGCCGGCGAGGCGATCGTGATGCCGCTGGGCGACGCGGCGGGTGTGGGTGTCGATGATGAGGTCCAGGCCACGGGGCGTCCGCTCGAAGTGCCGGTATCCGACGAGCTGCTGGGCCGGGTGTTGGGCGGGTTGGGAGAGCCCATCGACCGGGGACCTGCGCTGGGTGCAGCACGGCTTCGCGCGGTGGACGCCGCGCCGCCGCCCGCGCTCACGCGCAGCCCCATCACGCGTCAGATTCCCACGGGCTTGCGAGCCATCGACGCGCTGCTGAGCCTGGGCGAGGGGCAGCGCGTGGGCCTGTTCGCGGGCTCCGGGGTCGGCAAGTCGACCTTGCTCGGCGCGATCGCCCGCGGCGCGGAGGCCGACGTGGTCGTGGTGGCCCTGGTGGGCGAGCGCGGACGCGAGGTCGGCGAGTTCTTGCGCGAGAGCCTCGGGGAGCAGGGGCTGCGCAAGAGCGTGGTGGTGGTGGCCACCAGCGACGCGCCCGCGCTCGAACGTCTGCGCGCGGCCCAGGTGGCCACGTGTATCGCCGAGCACTTTCGCGACGCTGGCCGCAAGGTCCTGCTCTTGGTCGATTCGGTCACGCGCTTCGCGCGCGCTCAACGCGAGGTGGGCCTCGCGGCGGGTGAGCCTCCGACCCGGCGCGGCTATCCGCCGAGCGTCTTCGCCATGCTACCCAGGCTCCTCGAGCGTTCCGGGCAGAGCTCCCGTGGCTCCATCACGGCCATCTACACCGTGCTGGTCGAGGGCGGCGACATGGACGAGCCCATCGCCGACGAGGTCCGCGGCATCGTCGACGGTCACGTGGTGCTCGATCGCGCGATCGCGTCGCGCGGGCGCTATCCGGCGATCGACGTGCTGGGCTCCCTGTCGCGGGTGATGAGCGGCATCGTGGGGGAGCCCCACAGAACGCAGGCGATCAAGCTTCGGCAGCTGTTGGGCGCGTACGAGTCCAAGCGCGACCTCGTCGCCATGGGCGCGTACGCCAAGGGAAGCGATCGCCTGGTCGACACGGCCATCGCGCGGCTTGGCGCGATCGACGCGTTTCTCGGCCAGCGGCCCGAGGAGCGGAGCGACTTGAAGTCGACGCTCGAGGCGCTCGCCAAGCTCACGAGCGGCGTGTAGCGCGGGCTCCGGGCTGGGAGGCACGAGATCGCGCGGACGGGTGCGCATCCGGCACATCGCCCCCCTCCACCCCACGTCACCCTACCGGCAGAATCGATCGCCATGTTGCGCGCATTTCGGCCTTGAATGCGGCAGCTCGAAGCTGCCTAGCGACGGGCCGGGCAGCGTGTCAGTGTTGTACGGCGATCGGCGTGCCTCGTCGATTTACTGGACGTCCCGCACGGGTCTCCGGTATTTCTGGTGGGTCCCGCTGTGGGGTAGTCGATGCGCATGGATTCCAGGCAACCGCGGCGATTGAACCTTCGAAAGACGCTGTTCGTGGTGCCGTCGCTCATCACGCTGTCGAGCGTGTTCTGCGGCTTCTATGCGATCAAGATCGCGGCCACGAGCGACGGCGCGGACGACTTCTACCGCGCAGCGCTGCTCATCATCTTCGCGATGTTTTTCGACATGCTCGACGGCCGCGTCGCTCGCATGACCAAGACCCAGACGGCGTTCGGCCTTCAGATCGACTCGCTGGCCGACATCGTGTCGTTCGGCGTGGCGCCCGCGCTGCTGGTCTATCTATGGTCGCTCAAGCACCAGCCCACGGCCGGCCTCATCGTCGCGTTCCTGTTCGTGGCCGCGGGAGCCGTGCGCCTCGCGCGCTTCAACGTGCTGACCATGGCCGAGAGCGGCCGACCCAAGAAGCCGGGCAAGTACATCTTGGGCCTTCCGATCCCCGGCGCTGCAGGCATCCTCATTTCGATCGTCATGGCGAACCACGCCGCGCAGGCCAATCTGTCCCACCCCAGCTACTCGTGGGCCATGTGCGGCGTCACGCTCGCACTCGCCCTGTTGATGGTCTCCAACATCCGGTTCCGCTCGTTCAAGGACCTGAAGCTCAACGTGCGCACGGCCTTGCTCGTGGTCTTCGCCGTCGGCTCGAGCCTCCTCGTGGCCTCCAAGTTCAAGCCCGCGTTCGTGCTGGTCTGGCTCTTGGGCTTCTACATCGCCATCGGCATCATCGAGTCCTTGGTGAGTCTGCCGCGGCGCCTGCGCGAGCGACGAGAGAGCCACCCGCCGTCCACGCCGTCGTGACGTGCCCGACCGAACCGGCTGCCCGTGGCGGCGCCGAGACAGGCGACAGCGCACGCCAAATTGGGTAGCTTCGGGGGGATGCCAACCCATGCGCGGGGTTTCGTCCCACGAGCGACGGCGGCGGGCCACAGGCCGACCGGCTGCGCTCGTGCAGCGCGGTGGAGCCCGCGGCCGTGAGTGACTTCGACGAGCTCGAGCAGACCGCCTTCGTCGAGCGCCTGCGCGCGCGTGACGAGCGCGCGTTCAACCAACTCGTCCGCGCCTACGAGCGTCGCGTCTTCGGCCTTGTCTTTCGCATGCTGGGCAATCGCGAGGAGGCCGAGGACCTGGCCCAGGAGGTCTTTGTCCAGATCTTCAAGGCCATCGACCAGTTCCGCGGCGATGCGCGTCTGTCGACCTGGATCTATCGCATCGCCGTCAACCTCTGCAAAAACCGAAGCAAGTACCTGAGCCGTCGCCACGCCAACAAGCAGGACGACATCGAGGCGTTGGGCGATCGTGCCCCCATGAGCACGGCCAAGGGAACCACGGCAGGATCCATCGCGCGACCCGACGATCTGCTGGTGGGCATGCAGGTCGAGCGCGTGGTGCAGCAGGCCATCGACTCGCTCGAGCCCGAGTTCCGGGAAGCGCTCATCCTGCGCGACGTGGAGGACTTGAGCTACGAGGAGATCGCCCAGATCACCGGGCTGCCCGACGGCACGGTCAAGAGCAGGATTCACCGGGCGCGAACGCAGCTGAAGGCCGCCATCGAGCGCGCCCTTGGGGAGAAGATCGGATGAGCGACGCCGACAAGGATCCGCCGGACAGGCCGGACGCGGAGCCGTCGGGATCGCACCTCGACGACGACGACGTGCGCGCGCTGCTCAAGCGGGCGATGCGTGTGGAAACGGACAAGGCTCACGTGCCGGCCGTGCTTCCCGAGGTACAGCGCAAGCTCCGGCAGCGGTCCAACGGCAAGTTCTACTCGGACGGCTGGAGCACCTCGGGTTCCCCGCGCACGACCTACTTCATCACGAGCATCGTGATGCTGGCGATCGTGGTGGCCCTGTACTTCGCGCTCGTTCCCGGGAATTGGGGAACCCCCTGACCGACGCAGGCCTCCCGGAAGCGCTCTTGCTTTCGCACTCGTCGTCAGCGTTGTTCATGCGCGCACACGTCGGCCGGCCCGGTGCTGCCAACGCGTCGAAATCGCGTCGCCGCCCCTTTGGCGCAGAGCCTGCAATCTCGGTGCTCACCACGTCGGATGCGGCCGTCTCGATCCGGTGCCCGACGTAGGCACTCTCACCAGCGCCCGTAGACGTCCCCCCCGTCGCGAGTGCTGTTTTCTTCCCAGCGCCCGATGGCCATGCCCCCTCGCCACCGGGCGCTGCGCTTTTTGTCCCTGGCGCGCGGCTCTCAAGGTCAGCCCGGCCTGCCGGGCGGCAGTGGCGTCAGGCGTACAAAATGCGACGAGCGGCTTATCGCCGCCCGTCATCTCGTGGAGCTGATGAGAATCGAACTCACTACCTTCTGACTGCCAGTCAGACGCTCTCCCAAATGAGCTACAGCCCCATCGGGGAACCTCGAAACAGAGCCTGTCCGTCCAAGGGGAGGCGCAGCATAGCCTCTCTTGGTCGACTTGTCTTCTACTTTTTTCGCTGGACCCTTCTGGCCGGCACCGCCCCGCCCTGCACAGAGCTGTCCTCGGCGGCCGTCCGCGGGGCTCTTCGCTCGCGCGGACGCTTGGCCGCGGGCTTGGTCGACGCGCCCTTGCTCGCCTTGGCTTTCTTGCGGGCGGGGGTCTTGGACTTGGACGCCTTGCCCCGCGCGGAACCCGCTTCGGCCTTGGCTGTCTTGCGCGGCTTGTTTCCCTGCGCTCGCTGCCCTTGCGCGTCAGGCTCCTGCTCTGGCGACGACGGCAGCTCAGCGTCCGCTTCCGGCGCATCGAAGCGCAGCAAGCGCGCTTCGCCGTCATCCTCGTCGTCGCGCTCCGTGTCCGTCACGCCCAGCAACTGGTCCTCGATGCCCTCGGCGTCTTGCAGATCGCGCAGCGAGGCCGCTTCGTCGGGCTCGAAGTCGCCGGACTCGAGATCGTCGCGCAAGTCTTCATCCAGCCCGCTGTCCGACGCGTCCGCCGGGGTGGGCTCTCGCTCCTCGGCCTCCCCCACTGCCCACGAGTCGACGCCCGCCCTGCCCGCGTCCGGGCGGCCATCGACCTCCGCCGGCTCGTCGAGCAGCGCAGCCATGATGCCCGCGCCTGCCGACACGAGCCTTGGCAAACGGTCGCTCTCGGCGACAGCGATCGCGCCCTCACGCAGACGTTCCCGCACGTCTCTGACCGCATCGCTCCGCGCGATCGCACGCAGGATGGCGAGGCCTTGCTTCAAGCGGTTGGTCGATCCCACGGCGACATCCTCTGTACTGTGTTGGGCTGCACGATCCTGCCGGCACTCTCCCCGCAAACGGGTGCGTGCGTCAACCGGCAAGCAAGGCCCGGGCTTGCGGCCGAACCACCTCGCCCCGGCACACGGTCGATCCGACCCCACCACAAAGTAGGCCCACCCGATCATGCCCTGATATGCACGACCATCGAGGTTCGATGGACACGCTCGTCCGAATCGTTCTCGCATCGAGGATAGGACTCCGCAATTCCCTGGGCATGCTCGCGGCCCTGGCGTTCGCCTGCGTGCTCGTGGCCGATGTCACCGTCGGCTTCGCCCCCTCTTGGCGCTACCCCATCGCCGTGCTGTACGCGATCTGCATCGGCGCGGTGCTGCGCGCGCGCCTGCGGTACCACGCAGAGGCTCCCGGGGTCGCCCGCAAGGACGTGGAACTCGGCGCCCTGATCGTGGTCGGTGCGCTGGCCGCGGTGGTCAACATCGACGGTTCCCTGGACGGTCCCACCTACCCGTTGATGTACGTGACGTTCGTGGTGGCCGCCGTGCTCGCGCATTCGGTGGCGGCTGCGGCGATCATCGGCTTCGCGATCGCGGTAGAGGCCGCGCTTCGATTCGTGGCCTACGGAGAGTCGACCGTGTGGCACCTGGCGACGCACGGCGCGTTCGGCGCCTTGTTCGCCGTGATCGGCGTGCTCGTGATCCGCGCCGAAGTCGCCCGCATCCGTTCGCACTCACGTGGACGCGTCAAGGCCGAGATCGAACGCATGCACGTCGCGGCCCGATCCTACCGCCTGCTGGGCGCGCCCGCGCGGGTCGCGGACACAGCGTCGTCCGACGCGTCGGCCAGCTGCGCGGACGACGACGCGGGACGTCTGGTCCGATCGAGCGTGGAGGAGATCCACCAGGCGGTGCTGTTCGCCCTGGAGCTGCTGCGCCGCTCGCTCGGGCTACACACCGCCATGCTGCTGTGGTCCACCGACACGGGCACGCACCTTCGCATCAGCGAGCTGACGACCGATAGCGAAGAGCTGAGCGAAGGTCCTTTTACGCTGGGCGACGGCATCTTCGGGGCCGTGGCAGCCGACCACGGCATCGTGGCGCTCTCCGGCCTCAAGCCGTCGTACGCGCTGCCGTACTACGCGCACGGCTGCCCCGTGAAGAGCGTGGCGGCCGTGCCCGTCCTGGAAGGCGAGCACCTGCGCGGCGTGCTGGTCGCCGACCGAAGGCAGGACGTTGCCTTCACCGACAGCGAGCAGGAGATGCTCGTGGCCGCGACACGCTACGTGCTGCGCGCCATCCAGAACGAACGTGTCTTCGTGCAGCTCGAGCGCGCCAAGGTCGAGCAGGGCAAGCTCTATCGCGCCGCGCGCGCCCTCGGCGCCGCCTTGAGCGAGCGCGACGTCGTCGAGGCCAGCGTGCGCAGCGCACGGGAGATCGCGTCCTTCGACTTCGCCGCCGTGACGGTCTACGACGAGGCCAAGCAAACCCACGAGATCCGTGCGGTGAGCGGCGATGCTGCGGACGCGCTGGTCGGTGCCAGGTTCCGTCACAACGCCGGGCTCGTGTCGATGGTCGTGCAGAACGGGCACCCGCTCCCGTACAAGGGGCAGTTCGACCGCAGCAGGCAGATCGTGTTCACCGCGCGCATCGTTCCCCCGTCGATGCCGTCGATCCTCGTGTTGCCCCTGCTGGTTCACGAGCGTCCGCTCGGCACGCTGGTGCTCGGCGCCCGTCGCAACAACGCGTTCGGCGACGCCGTGCGCCCCACCCTCGAGGTGCTGGCCAGCCACGTGGCGGTGTCCCTGGCCAACGCGCGCATGGTCAAGCGCCTCGAGGAGCTCGCCACGAGCGACGGCCTGACCGGGCTGTACAACAAGCGTGCGCTGCTGGACATGGCCGACACCAAGCTGGCCGCGGCACGCCGCTTCTCCCGCAAGCTGAGCGTGATGATCGTCGACCTCGATCACTTCAAGAAGGTCAATGACACGCACGGGCACGACACCGGGGACGTCGTTCTCAAAGGGCTGGGAGCGATCCTGCGCAAGACCAAGCGCACGACCGACGTGGTCGCGCGATTCGGCGGCGAGGAGTTCGTGCTGCTGTGCGAGGAGACCGACCGGGAGGGCGCGGTGCTGCTCGCCGAACGCATTCGCGAGGAGCTGATGCGTGCGACCTTCCCGATCCCCAACGGTTCGGTCGGCGTGACCTGCTCGATCGGCGTCGCCACCTATCCCGAAGCGGGACAGGACTGGGAGACGCTGTTCAAGGCCGCGGACGAAGCGCTGTACGTATCCAAGAGATCGGGCCGGAACCGCACGACCCCGTGGGCGCCCCGCCGCAAGAACGCGGCATAGCCACGCTGACCATCGGGCGGTGCGGGACCGCCGCTCCAACTGCGAACGCCTGCGTCCGATGCGACCGATCGCGTCGTCGGGCTCAGCCTGCGTTTCCCGGCGACTTGGGCTCCCTGGCGCCGGGTGTCGAGGCATCCGCGTCCGGCGGTGCGGACGTGTCCGAAGCCTTCGGGCTGCTCGCGGCGACTTCGCCTTCGCCCTCGTCCGCCTTGGGAGGCTCGCCTTTCGCCGGCGCGCTGTGCGACCACGGCGGCGGCGACGACGCCATGCGGTTGACCTCATCGGCCACCACACGCCCCACCCGCGAGACGACACGTCCCACCTCGGTCACGGCGCGGTCGAGACTCTTGTCGATCTTGGCGACGTCGACCTGCTTGGCGGCCGTGCGGGCAGCCCGGAAGATGAGGCCCAGGCCTTCTTTCAGATCGTCGCTAGGCTTTCGTTCCTCGCTCATGCCGCCAGGATGGCCACGGCTGCTGCGTTGCGCAACCCCTGCGTCCCCTCGGCGAGCCCATCGGTTGGGTCCGTCCCCTGTGCTACCATGCCCGCGTGATGAGCGATCGCGTCCTGCTCACCGATGCAGCGCTGCTTGCGCTGACGGTCCTGATGTCTGCCGGTTGTGTGCCGAGTGAGCCATCGCCCTCGGCGGATGGAGGGGTGACGGCCGTCGCGGCTCGTCCCATGAACACCGGGCCCAAGCCCTCCTCGCCGCCGCAGATGCCACGTGTGCAGGCGCCGCTGCCCACCGTCGCGCCGAGCGCCGGTCCGCCCATCACCTCGGTGTTCGAAGACCATTTCGATCGGGCCGAGCTGGGACCGGACTGGTTCGCCGCCGGCCCTGGCTGGAGCATCAAGAACGGGCGTCTTTGCGGCCAAGGGGCACGCAATCGCGGCGTGTGGCTGGAGCGAACGCTGCCCCTCAACGCCCGAATCGAATTCGACGCCATGAGCGAGTCGCCCGACGGCGACATCAAGGCCGAGTATTGGGGCGACGGCCGCAGCGGCGCCACCTCGGTGTCCTATACGAACGCCACGAGCTACCTCACCATCTTCGGCGGCTGGAAGAACCAGTTCCACGTGCTGGCCCGGGTCAACGAGCACGCTCCCGATCGCCTGCAGATCCGCGTCGATCCGTCGTCGACGCGCGAACAGGATCGACCGGTGATACCGGGCAGAACGTATGGATTTCGCGTGGAGCGCGCGGACGGCAAGACCATCAGCTGGTGGGTGGACGGCAACCTGATGCACCGGCTCGAGGATCCGCAGCCGCTGAGCGGACCGGGGCACGATCACTTCGGCTTCAATGATTGGGAAGTGCCTGTATGCTTCGACAACGTGAAGATCACACCGCTCTGACGCGAGATAATCCGTTGCGATAGGAGCAGGACGTCGTTGGAAGCCGAGGAGATCGAGGGCCTGATTGACGAGCTCGAGCAGCGCGTCGAACGGCTGCGCGCTCTGTATGACCAGTACTTCATGGGCATCGAGAAGATCGAGCCCGGGGTGCTGCGCAAGGACGTCGACCGCCGGGTATGGGTTCTGCGGCGCGAGCAGATCCGCAACACCGGCATGCGGTTCAAGTTCAACACGGTGGTGCAGCGCTACAACACCTATCAGCAGTACTGGATGCGGATCTGCCGCGAAATCGAGAACGGCACCTACAAGCGCGATCTGCGTCGCGCGGCAAAGAAGTTCGGAACCGAAGCGCTCACCATCCAGGCGAAGAAGCGCCTGGGCAAGCAGCTGCAGCGCGAGCTCGAAGAATCGCAGGAGCAAGCGAGCGCACAGGAGCAGTCGGACTCCATGGACATCGACGTCGACGTCGACATGGGAGACGCACCGCCCCAGGCGCCCGGGGCGCTTCCACGCAAGAAGGCTCCGGTTCACGTGGTTTCGCTCGATGCGCTCGACAACCTTGAAGACATCCTCGGGCTCGCCACGACAGAGTCACGACCCCAGCAAGCCGCCGCCCGCAGCTCGGCCCATTCCTTCGGCAACATCGACGACATCTTCGGAGGCCCCGACGACACGGACGAGACGCGCCCGCACCAGCGGTCGGCATTGCCGTCTCCCGCGCCCGCCACGCCGCCGCGCCCCTCCAGCCAACCGCTTCCGGTTCGTCGGCCGCCGGCTTCCCCGTCGCCGCGGCCGCCCGCCCCGCCGGCTGCGTCCACTTCGTCCTCCGGACTTGGTTTGACAAGAAAGGCCCCGGCGGCTTCACCAGGCACGGCCGCTTCGCCCCCACAGCGCCCCCAGCCGCCAGCGCCCCCCATGACCAGCGTGCGCCCCGCCGCGCGCAGCGACCAGGCCCTTTCCGATGCGCGCATGCGCGAGATCTACTCGCGCTATGTGCAGGCCAAGCGCGAGTGTCGCGAGTCCACCTCGGGAATCACGGAAGACGGCCTCTCGCGGTCGTTGCGAGCGACGGTCGAGAAGCTCCAGGCCACGCACAAGGGTCGTCAGATCGACTTCGATGTCGTCATCAAGGACGGCAAGGCCGTGCTCAAGCCGGTCGTCAAGGGCTAGCTGCCGGTTCGGGGCCGGCCGAGGCGCGGCAGTCGCGTAAACCCCTCGGCGTCGTGGGACAGCACGACCCGGGGGCGGGAAGCGTCGCGCTCGCTGTCGCGCAGGCGACGGTGCGTGGCCCGAAGGCCGCGCAGATCGTGAGCCATGATGCGGGCAAAGGGCCCGGGTCGTCCGCGGTCCAAGTCGTTGCGATGATAGGCAGCGTCTCCCGCGTGGATCCACAGCCCGTCCCGATCCCTCAGCAGCACGCAGGCATGACCGAGCGTGTGACCTTCCCCTGCAAGCAGCGTGATCTCGTCGTCCAGCGCAGCGCAGCGGGCAAAGCCCAGCACCGGAGCGTAGCGGGGACGAACCAGGCGCAGACGCTCGACGCGCTCCAGGTCCTCGCGGCGATAGCCACGCAGCCAATGCGAGCGGTACGCAAGCGTGACCTCGTCATGCGTGGCGATCAGCTCGGCGTTAGGGAAGTCGGACACGCCGCCGACGTGGTCGAGGTGCAAGTGGGTGGCGACGATGGCAGTGACGCGCGAGGGATCGAGCCCCGCGGCGCGCATCTGGGAGGCGACGTCGTCTCCGGGGCGCACGCGCACTCCCAGCGTGCGGCTCCAGAGCTGGCCGATAGTCCGGGGCTGGGCGCAGGTCTCGCTGCTCCAGCCGGCATCCACCAACCAGATCGAGCCGTCGTCCCGCTCGCAAACGGCGACCACGGCGGGAATCTTGATGAAGCCCCGCCAACGGACACCGAACGCCGCGGCGGGTGCGTCCATCCAGCCGGTGGTTGCGAAAGAAACGCGGCGCATGGACAGCTCCTGGCCGGGGCGCGGTCCTCGGGACGGGGCGAGGCTACTTGCCCACCTGATAGACGCGGTTCTTGCGGGCGCGCTCCTTGGACTTGAGCTTGGCGCGGTAGCGGGCAGAACGGGATCGGTCGGTTCGGCGGGACTTTTTCGAAAGCGCCAGGTACATGATGCAACACTCCTGATTGAAGGGCGCTGAAACCTAGTCGACAGGACGTCGACGATCAAGCATTGTAGCGCCGTGCGAGCTCCCCTCTGCCGGGAGCCGCGGGTCGAGCGTCTCCGATCTCGAAGGCCGGATGCCATGGAATGCAACGTCTGCCAGACACCCAACGTCGACAATGCTCGGTTCTGCGCCAAGTGTGGCGCGCTTCTGCCGGTCGCCAGCAAGGATGAGAATGACCCGCTCATCGGCCAGGTCATCAAAAACACCTTCCGCGTGATGAAGCTGCTCGGCGAGGGCGGCATGGGCCGTGTCTACGAAGGCGAGCAGCAGATGGGCACGACCACGCGCAAGGTGGCCATCAAGACGCTGCACCCGCACCTGTCGCAGGACCCGCAGATCGTTGCGCGGTTCAACCGCGAATGCGGCACGGTCGTGGAGCTCGAGCACTCGAACACCATCAAGTTCTACGACTTCGGGCAGACCGCGGACGGCACGCTGTTCATCGCGATGGAGTTTCTCGAGGGCAAGTCGGTGGCGGCGGTCCTGGAGAGCGACGGGCCCATGCCCCCTGCCCGCACGGAGAACATCCTGCGGCAGGTCTGCGGCTCGCTCAACGAGGCGCACAAGAAGGGAATCGTGCACCGCGATCTGAAGCCGGAGAACGTGGTGCTCACCACGCGGGCGGGCGAAGAGGACTTCGTCAAGGTGCTGGACTTCGGGATCGCGGCCCGCAGCGAGAGCGCCGACCGCAAGAGAGAAGAGAAGCTCACCCAGCAGGGCACGGTCCTTGGAACGCCGCCGTACATGAGCCCCGAGCAGTTCACCGGCAAGGAGCTCGACGCGCGCAGCGATATCTACTCGCTGGGCGTGATGGCCTACGAGATGCTCACGGGCAAGCTGCCGTTCGAGGCCGACACGCCGTGGGAGTGGGCGACCAAGCACCTGACCGCAAGCCCCTACCCGTTCGAGGTCACCGCGCCGCGAGCGGCCATGATCCCCGAGCACATGAAGCGCACTATCATGCGCGCGCTCGCCAAGAACCGCGACGAGCGTCAGCCCACGGCCATGGCGTTCTTCGAAGAGTTGAGCGGAGCAGCCGCGGGCGCCCCGATGCCGGTCGCGACGCCGTCGGCGCCGGGCACGGGCACCGCGCAGATGGAGGCTCCGCCCCCGGAGCTGTTCCAGCAAGCCGCGGCCGCCCAGGCGTATGCCCCACAGCAGCCCATGGCGCCCATGGCGCCCCCGATGGCCGCGCCCGCTGCGGCTCCCTACGGCGCTCCGATCCAACCGCCGCCCGCGCGGGCCTCCGGCGGAGGCAACAAGGGCATCATCATCGGCATCGGCGCGTTGGTCGGTGTGGGCGCCATCGTGGGCGTCGTGCTCGTGGCCAGAGCGCTCACCAAGAGCTCGAGCACCGACGACGCCCCGGTGCTGACCGCTCCCTTGGGTTCCTCGACCGGCGTGACCGTGCTCAATCCGCTCGCGGGCGGCTCGGACACGGCTGCGCCCACCACGACAGCCGTCGATGCGGATGCCCAGGCGGAGCCTGGCAAGACTGCGACGGCAAAGACGGCGACGACGGCCAAGCCGCCGGAGGCCAAGGGGCCGACAGGGGAAGAGGCTTGCCAGAAGTCCGCGAACCTGGCGCGGTCCGGAGCCATCGAGGCAGCCGTGGGGCTCTACCGAGCCTGCCAGAACGGCGGCTCGTCGGTCGGTGTCGCCAAAGCGACCATCCAGTCCAACGCTGGACCTGCGGCCAAACAGGCTCGTTTCCGGGGCGACTGCGCAGCCGCCAAGCGCATCGCCAGCGCTGCCGCGTCGATCGGTGCGGCAGGCAGCTCGCAGCAGGAAGCGGCTCAGTGCAAGTAGCCAATCACTGAACACCCGACCCGACACCTGCGGCGTGGACTTGACGGCGCCACCGAGGCGGTGTTAATCGTCGGGCTTGTGACGGTCTCCAAGACGACCGGTCTTATTCCCTTGGCAGAGTGAGCGTACGGCGGGGAGAGAGGTTTTTTTCCGTATGGGACGCAGTCAGCCGGAATGGCCATGTGAGGACGTCGAGGCAAGCGACTATCGCGGTCGCTGGGTGGCGCTGGACAACTGCCGCTACGACGGCCACTCAGGGCAGCCCGTCGAGGGTGACGTCGTGGATAGCGACGAAGAGCTTGCGGAGCTGTGCGCACGCCTCAACGCCGCGGGCAAGAGCCACTGCACGATCATCTTCTGCGATGACGACCTGATCATCGCCCCCAGCACGCGCCCGAGCACGCCGTACACCGAAATCCGGACAGCCCAGTAGCGTCGGCTCCGAGCCGTCTGGCCCGGGTTCCTCGGGTGTTGTCTGCTCCCCGCTCACGGGCGGGGGGAATGCGCATGCCCTGGGGAGCGCAGGAAGACCTCGCGCCGGGCAGGCGCGGCGATCGGGGTTCGCGAGAGCCGGGTGGGATGCAGATTCCCGGCGGTGGCCGGGGTCGAGCTCAGTGGCTGTTCAACCGGCCGGCAAGGGGTGGCGGATCCGCCGCAAAAGTGGCGGCCGCCACCTCGAGGTTGCGTCGAGGCGCGGGAATTTGCGGGGATGTGGGGGCACAGATCGTGGCATGGGAATCGCAATGTGAATGAAGTGCCGACGCGAGTGCGCATGAGCGTCGGCAATGGTGTTTGACAGACGAGCGGAAGGACTGGGGACGGTAGGGATGGTCCTGGCGGCTGCGGGCAACCGTGGTCGCCGTGGGTACGTGGCGGGTTATGACCTAACAG
>JAJZQG010000252.1 GCA_021847645.1 Myxococcales bacterium | reverse complement strand
AGGTGTGCGGACCGGGTTGCGTGTTTGCCCCGTACTGCGGCGACTCCGTCGTATCCAACGGCGAGCAATGCGATGAGGGCACGGCCAACGGCAGCGGCTACGGACACTGTACCAGCGGCTGCACGCTCGGCCCGCGCTGCGGCGACGGCGTGGTGCAGGCGTCCAGCGGCGAGGCGTGCGACGACGGCGCAAGCAACGGCGCGAGCAACGACCCGTGCCGCTCGGACTGCCAGCTCAAGTGCGGTGACGGCGTCAAGGATCCCAACGAGCAGTGCGACAACGGCGCCGCCAGCAACACGGGCGGCTACGACGGCTGCAATCCGGACTGCACGCTGGGACCGCGCTGCGGCGACGGCGTGAAGAACGGCACCGAGCAGTGCGACGACGGCAAGAACGACGGCACCTACGGCACGTGCAATCCTGGGTGCACGCTGGCGGGCTATTGCGGCGACTCGGTGGTGCAGAATCCGCCGGAGAGCTGCGACCTGGGCTCGGCCAACAGCGCCACGGCCTACGGCCAGAACCAGTGCACCAACCAGTGCAAGGCGGCTCCCTATTGCGGTGACCACCAGGTCGACGGCGTATTCGGCGAGACGTGCGACGACGGGGTGAACAGCGGCCAGCCCGGCTCGTGCTCGACGGACTGCAAGTCGTTCATTCCGCTGCAGACCTGCGGCAACGGCGTGGTCAATGCGGGAGAGCAGTGCGACGACGGCGCCAACAACGGCACGCAGGCCAGCAAGTGCGACACGCATTGCCAGTGGAAGTGCGGCAACGGCGTGAAGGACCCGGGCGAGGCGTGCGACGACGGCAAGAACACGGGCGCCTACGGCACGTGCAACCCGAACTGCACGCTGGCGGCCTACTGCGGCGACGGCATCAAGAACGGCCCGGAGAGCTGCGACAACGACGGATTCAACGTGTCCACGGCGACCGCCTACGGCCCAGGCATCTGCACCACCGCCTGCACCTTCGCTCCCTACTGCGGAGACGGCCGGGTCGACTCCCAGTTCGGCGAGCAGTGCGACAGCACGCCCACCTGCGACTCCAACTGCAAGACCAGCTCCCCGCACTGAAGAAGCTCGCCTGCGGCGCCGCTTTCGTGATCACGCTGCGCGCGCTCAGCCCCCCTGCGGACGCCTGTCGCGGTGCTGGTGCTCGAGCATCCAGCCGGGGTATTCCGGGGGCAGCGCGCTGGCCTCGTCGAGCCGCTGGATCTGCTCGGGTGTCAGGCGCACTTCGGACGCGGCGAGGTTGTCGGTGAGCTGGGCGCGGCTCTTGGCGCCGATGATCACGCTGGTGACGAACGGGCGGGTCAGGGTCCAGGCGAGAGCCAGGCGCGATATCGACATGCCCGTCTCGGACGCCATCGGGCGCAGCACGCCCATGACGGTCCTCAAGCGATGGCGATCCACGGGCGGGAAGTCGAACTGGCTGCGTCGCGCGCCTTCGGGCTTCGCCTCCTCGGTGGCGAACTTGTCCGAGAGCAGCCCGCCGGCCAGGGGGCTCCACGGCAGGATGGCAATGCCCTGATCCTGCGCGAGGGGCACGACCTCCCGCTCGATGTCGCGGCCCACGACCGAGTAGTACATCTGCGCGCTCACGAAGCGCGCGAGCCCGTGGTGGTCGGCATGGACCAGGGCCTTCATGGCAAGCCACGCCGGCAGGTTGCTGAATCCCACGTACCGGACCTTGCCCGCCCGCACGACATCATCGAGCGCGCGCACGGTCTCTTCGATCGGCGTGTCGGCGTCGACCCCGTGAATCTGGTACAAATCGACGTAGTCGAGCTTCAGGCGCCTGAGGCTCGCGTCGATGGCCGACAGGATATGGCCGCGAGACAGGCCGGCGTCGTTGGGGCCGGGGCCGGTACGACCGCGGACTTTCGTCGCCACGATGACCTTGTCACGATCGCGTTTGAGGCTGGCGAGCGCGGCGCCCACGAGCTTCTCCGATTCGCCTTCGGAGTACACGTTCGCCGTGTCCACGAAGTTCACGCCGGCCTCGAGGGCGGTGCCGAGGATGCCTTCGACCTCGGAGGCACCGAGCTTGCCCACGACCTCCCAGAACCCCTTCCCGCCGAAGGTCATGGTGCCCAGGCACAGCTCCGATACGTACAGACCCGTCTTGCCGAGGAGTCGATATCTCATGTTTCTTCCCTTTCTTGCAGGGCGCATGTTGGTGCGTGGCTCCCCACGCCAGGAGCAAGAGAGCGCCGCCCGTCCCATCTCGGGCTTGCGGGTGCCCGGTGTCAAGGCCCGGCGGCGTGGTCGGCCGTCGCGTCGTGTGCAGTGGTCCACGACGGCCGTCGAGGTCGGATCGTTGCTGATTTCGACCCGCGACACCTTGCCCTTCCGCGGTTCTACTCTATACATCCCGTGTTCTTGGTTCATTCACCACACGGCCACGCATTCTGCCGTGCCTGGCAGCAACCCGGCGCGCTCCGGCCCCCCCAACCAGCACCAGAGGGCCGGCCACGACGATGATCGTCGGGGTCGGGATGGCTGCCTGTGCGGGTGGCGGCGATCGCAAGGACGGGTGAGCAGACCTCGTTGACCAGCAGCACCTCGACCCGGAGTTGAACAGCAGCATAGGAGGAAATCGGATGAAGTTCGAATTCCAAAACCCCACGCGCCTCGTCTTCGGCGCAGGCTCACTCGCCCGTTTGGGCGAGACCGTTCGCGCGCAAGGCAAGCGTGCCTTGCTGGTCACGGGCGGGGGCAGCGTCAAGCGCACCGGCGTGTTCGACCGTGCCGTGGCGAGCTTGAAGGAAGCTGGCGTCTCGGTGGCCGAATGCGCGGGCGTGGAGCCGAACCCGCGGCTGTCCACCGTCGTGCGCGGCGCACGGATCGCCCGGGACAACGGCTGCGACGTGATCGTCGCGCTGGGCGGCGGCAGCACCATGGACGCCTCGAAGGTGATGGCAGCCGCTGTCTTCTACGAGGGCGACCCGTGGGACATGATCTTCCACGGCCAGGAGAAGCCGCGGCCGCCCACCCGCGCGCTGCCCATCGTCACCGTGCCGACCTTGGCGGCGACCGGCTCGGAGATGAACAGCGGCGCGGTCATCACGGACGAGAAGACGACGATCAAGTCCTTCGTCCGTGCCGATTGCCTGTACCCGCGCGTCGCCCTGGTCGATCCCGAATTGACGATGACGGTGCCGCCAGACCAGACCGCCTATGGCGTGTGCGATCTGATCACCCACGTAACTGAGGGCTACTTGAACGGCGTCGATGGAACTCCGCTGCAGGACCGATGGGCGGAGGGCACGATCCTCACCGCTATCGAGTGGGGCCCCAAGGCAGTCGCCAACGGCCGGGACGTCGAGGCGCGCGCGCAGGTGCAGGGGGCGTCGGTCGTGGCGCTCAACGGCTGGGTCCAGATCGCCACCAACGCCGGCTTCCCGGTGCACACGATCGAGCACACCCTGTCGGCGCACCACGACGTCGCGCACGGCGCGGGCCTCGCGGTCGTCAACCCGGCGTGGATGCGCTTCGCGGCCAAGAGCCGGCCCGCGCGTTTTGCGCAGTTCGCCGAACGCGTGTTCGGCGTGGCGTGCCGGCCCGGCGAGGAGGCCTCCTGCGCGCGCGAGGGCATCGACCGCTTCGAGGCATTCCTGCGGTCCATCGGCTGCCCGACCCGTCTGTCGCAGCTCGAGATCGGTGACGACAAGCTGCAGCAATACGCTCGGGACGCGCTACGCATCGCCCATGACCAGCAAGGCCGTTTGCCCGGCCGCCCGCCCATGACCGAGCAGGATATCGTCGAGGTGCTGCGCTCGGCTCTTTGATCGGTCTGCTCGTTCGTCCATATCCTCGCTTCCCCCAACCACAAGGCTTGCGTGAGCCAAGACACCCTCGTACCATCGCCCCCCATCCCATGAAGGCTTTTCGTACCGCTCCCGTGATCCTCGGACTCACGACCCTCGCCGCCTGCGGTGGAGGCGGCTCCGACGCCGTGCCCTCCGGCGGCAACTCCCAGCTTGGGGACGCGGGCGACCCGGGCGACGCAGCCTCGGAGCCGGCGCCGTCGTTCGACGCGGCGAGCGAGGCGGCCGACGACGGGACTACCGCGACGGACGCGCCCAACACGCCGGATGCCGGAGCGGACCAGCAAGCACCGGAAGCTGGGGCCGAGCTGTCGGGTTATATCGGCAGCGGGTGCACCACTGCGGCGGATTGCCCGTTCGACGGTGCGACGTGCCTGACCGACGGCTTCCCCAACGGGCTGTGCACGCAGGCCTGCACCGATACGTGCCCGGACCAGTCCGGCCAGCCGGTGACGTTCTGCGGCAAGGCGGCGGACCTGCCCGAAGCGGGCTCGTCGTTCGACGGGCTGTGCTTGTCACGATGCGACTTCGGGTACTACCCCGACAGCGGCTGTCGCGCCGGCTACGGCTGCGTCAAGATCGAGCGTCCCTTCGATTCCACGGTGGTCAAGTTCGCCTGTCTGCCCAACCGCACGAGCGAGCTGAGCCAGTGTTACTACGACCTGGCCGCGCGCGGGGTGGGCTTCGAGCCGACGGTGATGGCCGACGAGAGCCCGGACGGCATGCCTCAGCTGGTGTGCCACGTGCAGGATCCGCTCTATCTCAAGTCACCCGTGCACGGCGTGCAGCTGCGAACCTCGGCGGGAACGGCCACGGCGCGCGTGCTGGCCTCCTGCCCGATGGCTGGCGCCGTGGTGTCCACCATCGACGACGTGGCGCCCTTGGGAGTGGTGGGGTTCCGTCACATGGGCACCTACAACTGCCGGGTGATCGCCGGGACGACCGAACTGTCCCAGCACTCGTTTGGCGCGGCCATCGACATCGCGGGATTCGATTTCGACGACGGCCACCTGTGGACGGTGCTCGACGATTGGGAGCACGACACGGCGGCACCGCAGACCGATGCGGGGAAGTTCCTGTACGCGGCGGCGCACCGGTGGTTCGACGCCCACTACTGGAACATCATTTTGACGCCAAACTACAACGCAGATCACGACGACCACTTCCACGTGGACCTGACGCAGGGCTCGCACTTCTTGGGGTTCAAGGACGGCCGCTACATCGGACCGGCGCCCTACGCAGATTGACGGCGCGGGCGTCGTGCCGGTGGGGGTCAAGGCCGGTCGTCAGGGCCGGGACATCGCTGCAAGCACGCGCCCGGCGTGACCTCACGAGCACCGCCCGTAGCGCGTGGCAGCCGGTCCAATCTTGAAAACGCCGAGGCGGCAAACGCCGGTTCTGCATTGCTTGTTCGTAGTGCAGTACGTGCCGGATGGGCCGGAGGCGTCGTTCGAGATGCAGCGGTTGGTCCGCGTGGCATTCGGCCCGCGATCGCAGCGGTTCGATTGGCAGTCCTCGGCGCCGTCACAGTCTTCGCCCAAAGCCGCTTTGGGGGTCGTCGTCGGCACGCCGGCGCGCTTGGCCTCTGCCCGTGCCCAGGTGACGGCGAGGGCTTCGGCACCGGACAGCAGCAAGGTCACCTGGGTGGCGCCGCCCTTCGTTTCGACCGCGCGCAGAAAGTCGGGCACGAGCCCGTAGTGGGCCACGCCGGTCATGTTGTAGTCCCAGGCGCGCGCAAGGGTTTGGGCCCTGGGGAAGGAAGCGTCGTAGATGACGGCTGCGTTGCCGGCACCGGGAGGCCCCGGGAAGGAAACCATGCCGTTGGCATCGCTGCCCAACGTCACGCCGCCTCTGCCGTTCATGGCGTCACGGACGCGCTGCAGGTCGGCTGCGTAGCTGCTCGTGCTTCCCGCGCCCCAGCCCACGCCGCCCATGCCGTCCAGCTTGCCGATGCGCGCATACTGACTCGCCGTTCGCTCGCTCTCCGTCCGGGCGCCGGAGTATGGAACGAGGGCAAAGCCATTGTGGCCGGACAGGACCGGGTAGCCCCAGGGCTCGACCGCCGTCAGAATCCCGTCGACGGTGTGCCGCGAGCCGTGGTCGACGTCGATGAGCATCCCCCGCCGCGCCAGAGCCCGGAGAAGGACCTTGCCCCGGCGCTGCAGGCCGCGGCTGTTCTGGTGCCCCACGCCCGCGGCGCAATTCGGCACCGGGACGACCTCGGTGAGGTCAATGCCCAGCCCGCCGGCTTGAACGATGAGGTTCTCGAAGTCCCGTTGCGGCTGGTGGCGCCACGTGACCTGCGAATCGCCCGTCGCCAACGGCAGAACCGGGTCTCGCGAGTCCGCGCATTCGAGCTCCCACCAGCGGCCGAAGTGGTAGCGGTTCGCGGTGTTGAAGTTGTTTTCATAGGTCGCCGTGCCGCCGAACGCATTGTCGATCACGTGCACCGGAAAGACGTACCGAACACCGCTCTGGTACAGACGCGCTACTTCGCTCTCGATGGCGGCGTCGGTCACGGAGGGCCTATTGGCCCGGAAGGTAGCGAGGAAATTGCCGAGATCGTCGAGTTCGACGCCGAGGATGATGGCGAGCTTGTCCTCGTGGACGATGCGCCGCAGGTCCGAGGCGGAATACGCGATTTGCATCCACGGATGACGGGCGACCAGCCGCTTCATCTCGCCGATCTGCAGGTCGGCGGCGGAGCGGTCGTCGAAGGCGCCGGTGGCCTGCAGGCCCTTGGCCATGGTCACGCTGTTGACGGCGAGGGCCACAAGGACGCGCTGGCCGCCTTTGTAGGCCCGCTCGACCCAGTCGATCCACATCGATTGATGGGTAATGTCGTTGTACCGCGGCCAGTCGAGGAACGCCGGTGAGCCGGTCACCCCAGGACCGTGGGCATTGTGGTAGCTCTTCTCGGTCGCCCCCAGGATGGCGGACCGCAGCATGTTCCCGCAGGTGTTCGACAGGGCGTCCCAACCGCCGTGAGTCGCGGCGCAGGATCCGAGTGCGTCGGTGATGCTGGTGGACAACCACGCGCCCGGGTTGCAGCCCGACCCCATCCGCACCATCCCCGCGGGCATCATCGTGTTGACGTCGGGCGCCCCGTGGATGAGCTTGCCGCCAAACCCGAGGTGCGCCATCGGGTGCGTGTGCAGATCGACCCATCCTTGCAGGGGCGCCGTGCTCGTCACGCCTCCCGGGTTGTACCGCTTGCCCCATTCGATCTGGAGCGCCGAGGCGTCACTCGCCGCCAGCATCCCCAACCCAAGCGCTGCGAGAAAAAGCACGGCATGTCTCACGGCCATTCCTCCCTTCGATGTAAGGAACTCAGGCGGATCTCCGTCGTCTCCAAACCTTCTACGGCACCCTGTCAGGATTGCTCCCCGGTCGTTTCGCCTCTCATGCTTTCACATCTCCCGGCCCCGCGACAGCCTCACCCCCCAACGTTGCCCCGTGCGGAGTCTGCGACGGCAAGGCCGGCCCCCATGGACACGGTCCGCGCCACGATGCTATTGCCAGACCCGTCGTGTGGTCCCATGTTCGGCTCACCGTAGCGAACGGAGTCGTCGAGATGGAAGAGCCCACGAACGCCAACGTCCCCCGCCCCGCCTGGTCCCAGGAGCAGCTTCTCACCCTCGCCCGCGCCTTCCAGGAATGCCGGCTGCTGCTCACGGCCGCAGAGCTCGACCTCTTCACCTTGCTCGCCCCGGCTCCGCTGCCGGCCGCCGACATCGCAACACGCCTTCACGCGAACGTTCCCGCGCTGACCGTGCTGCTCGACGCGCTCGCCGCGATGGGACTCCTGGTCAAACGCGACAGGGCCTATCAATCCGAACCCTCGGCGTCCGAGCTGCTGGCGCGCGGTCGGCCCGGGTCGGTCCTGCCGATGGTCTTGCATTCGGCCAATCTGTGGACGCGCTGGGGCGAGCTGACCAACGTGGTCGCCGGCCCACCGCCCGTGCAAACCGACAAGCAGGAAGCGCTACGCGCGTTCATCGGAGCCATGCACGTCATCGCCGAGCCACGAACGGCCGGCACCGTGGCGTTGGTCGACCCCGGTCCCGCCCGCAAGCTGCTCGACGTCGGCGGCGCTTCCGGCACCTACACGATGGCCTTCCTGGCCGCGTCCCCCGAGCTGCGCGCGACCTTGTTCGACCGGCCGCCCGTGATCGAGATGGCGCGCCAACGCCTCGACGCCGCAGGGCTGCTCGACCGCGTCAACCTCGTCCCGGGCGACTTCTATGCAGACTCGCTGCCGGCCGGTCATGACCTCGTGTTCGTCTCGGCGATCATCCACCAGAACTCCCCCGCCCAGAACGTGGCGCTCTTTCGCAAGGCGTTCGCAGCCCTCGACCCAGGCGGACGCATCGTGATCCGGGACCACGTCCTAAGCGACGATCGCACCTCGCCCAAGGCCGGGGCGATGTTCGCCGTCAACATGCTCGTCGCTCGAAACGGCGGCAACTCGTATACCTTCGCGGAGATTCAGTCGGCTCTCGCGGAGGCCGGCTTCGTGGACGCACGGCTCATTCACCCCGATACGCGGATGGACGGCCTGGTCGAGGCGTTCAAGCCGCCGCACCACTCCCCATGAGAGGCGACCGGACTCGGCCAGTGGAGGCGCTGGCGGTGACGATCGAAATCGGCCTGGAGTCGAGCCGCAAGATGATCGCGCCGGGCCAGGACGGCATGAGCCGGAGGGACCGCCAGGGCCATCGTCGTTGGCGAGATGCACACCATCTGCGATTCGGTCCCCAAGCCGTACGCGATCGGCTCGACCACGGTCCACGTCCCATCCCGGACCGCGCACGCTACAGCAACCGCAGGCTCACGATCGCCCCCGCACCGGTTACCGTGCACGAGCGGCCCTCGACGGGCAACTCGCACAGATCGCGCTCCAGGGCATCGCACAGCACCACTCGACTGATCGAAGGCTCGACGATCGTGAAGTGCAGCGGTTCACGCGAGTAGGCGAGCAGCCGCACGATCCGTCCCCGACCGTCCTCGGCTGGCTTGATCGCGCGCAGCAGCACATCCGGTGACGTGGCGATCAGCTGGCGGGCAGCGTCGCGCACGTGCCGCGACGCGCACCCTGGAGGCATCAACGCTTCTTCCGCCGCCATAGGCAAGCCGTTCTCTCGCCAGTCGCCGCTCGCCGTGAACCAGACCGCGTAGTCCATGCCGTGCTGTTCGTCGTTTGCGCCCCAGGCGGGGTGAGCTGGCACCGGGATGATCCTCCACGCCATTTCTCGCGGCGCGTTGCGCAGAGTGACCCACTCGATGGCACCGTCCCCGCCCGCGGTCACGCACCCCGGTCCGCCAAGAAACGCCGCCATCCCACGCCCGTCATCCCGGTCGAGCACGTGCACGAAGCTGGTCGCCGCCCAGAACGTTGGCGCGTGCCCCTTGCTGAACGCGCGCGACACCACGCCGCCTGGGACGTCCATCGCCAGACCATTGGGGCGGACCGCTGGATGGAAGCGGCACGTCACGGTGCGTCGCCGTCCCGCTGTGCCCAGCACGCGCATGCGCACGACCGGGGAATCGGACGCAAACAGCATGGTTCGCACCGTGGGCTGCTTGTCGAGCAGAGCTTCGACGGAGACGATGAGCACCCCTGCGTCCTGTTCGACGTGCACGGCCGCGCGGTGACGGCTCACCCGGTCCAGGGCCTTGAAGCTGCCGCCGCGGTACTCGTGGCCCATGCGCCAGAGTCCGCCGGAGTCGCGGTGCACCACCAGGTCGTTCGAGGGAGCTCGCACCAGGTTGCGCGACGATCCCGGCACCGTCCATTCAGTGATACAACCGCCGACAGCCTCGTCGATCACGGCTCGATACCAGCGCGTTCGAACCTCGATCCGCCCGTCTTGCACCGAGAGCTCCGGCGGTGCGTCGTCTCTCTTCTCGGCGTGTTGAGGCCAGGCGGAGGTCGCCGATTGCAGGGCAGAGGCGGCCATCTGCTCGGCCTCGCGCAGCCAGGCTTCCTGCTCGAGCAGGTACACGCGGCCGGGCGCAGTGCCTGTGATGAAGTCGTGGTGGTTGCTGAGGACCACCCGATCCCACGCCTGGCTCATGAGCGCCGGCACCCCCGCGATCTCCGTGTTGCTGGCGGACAAGAGCTTTTCCGTGGACAGCAGCGTGGCGGTGAGCCGCCGGCAACGCTGCTTGAGCTGGGGTCGTGAAGCGTAGAACCCCATCCAGTAGGGGTTCGGGTCCAGCTCCACCACGGGCAGGCGAGCTCGATGCTCCGCGACCAGATCGAGATAGTCCTCCAAGCTGGCGTTGACGGCGAACACTCCTGTCTTGGGGAAGGTGTGCTGGTTGTAGCGGTCGAGCAGGCCGGTCAGATCAGGGATGGGATCGTTGAAGTCGCACCCGATCGGACAGAACAGATACGGCGTGCGCGACACCCGCTTCAGCTGGCGGGCATAGCCAGCAATCTTGGAGGCCACATGCCCCGCCGTCCGATCACGCCAGCCGAAGACCCGGTTCATCCATCGGATGATTCCGCGCCACGCGAGCATGTCTCCCTGGAAGTAGGTGAAAGCGTTCCAATGGCACAGCACCTCCGAGCCATCGGGACCCCGCCATACGAAGTCGAGCGTGCCCAACTCGCTCAGAGCCCGCGCGCTCGATCCCGGGCGCGGGTAATACCCCTCGGTGCGAAAGTCGTCGCCCGGAAAGTGCATGCCGTCGATCCGCGACATCGCCGCGTAGCGCACGCCCATCGCGCGAAGGATCGCCGGCAGGGCAGGAGAGTTGCCGAAGTTGTCGGGCAGGTAGGCCAGCGTCGGGTCGGCGGTCATGCCCCCTCTGCGCAGCCACTGCCGCCCCGACAGGTAGTCGCGCACAATCGCTTCTTCGATCGGCAACGTGGTATCTGGCGTGGTGATCCCCGTGCCGGTCAGACGGATGCGTCCGGTGTTGATCCGTTCTCGGAGCTCGTCCCTCCGCTCGGGCACGCGGTCCCAATACATGCGCAGGAAGAAGATGCTCTCCACGGAAAACACCCGCGACGGCTCCGCCTCGAGCACCCGAAGCACCGCGTCGAGCGTGTCGCGCACGCGCAGGTCGAAGTACTCGACCGAAGTGTGCAGCCAGTTCGGATCCCAGTGGCTCGTCTCGGCAAAGATGAGCACGTGCGGGGCATCCGGCGGGATACCCAGCCGCTCCCGCAGGCCCCGCTCGCGCGTGCGCACCTGCACCGGTTCCCGTAGACCGGCACGCGCAGCGCTCAATCCGTCCTCCTGAGTTGTGCGTGGCCCACGCCCCTACTCTAGGACGCGCAGGACGTCCGCGCACGTGGACGACGATCGTCAGGCTGCCCCCTGGACGCCGGGCGCTTCGCGCACATGTTCTTGGGGGTGAGGAATGCAATGAGCGCTTCATTCGCTGAACCCGTGCGGCGGCCGGCCGACGAGCTTTCGGGCCTGCGTAGCATCGAGCGTCTGCGCGATCCTATCCCGCGCCTTCGCATCGCGTTCGTCTGCGATACCTTCCAGTCGAACGTTGCGGGCGGCGGCGTGGTCGCGGCGCGCTCTTTCGTAGCAAGGCTTCGCGAGCATCATGACGTGGTGGTCGTGAGCGCGGACGTCGACGGACCGGGCTACGTTCGCATGCCCGCGTTCCAGTTTCCCTTGCGCGTGATGCGCGAGCAGCGGTTCGTCATGGCTCGCCCACGTCGCGACGCGCTCGCCAAGCTCTTCGCCCATGTGGACGTCGTCCACCTCCAATTCCCGTTCTGGCTGTCGATGGTGGCGCTGGGTGAAGCACGAAAGGCCGGGCGTCCGGTCGTCGCGGGATTCCACGTGCAGCCCGAGAACGCCTTGCTGAGCGTGGGTGTCCGCTGGCCTTGGCTCAACCGCGCCGTGTATCGATTCTGGGTAGACCGCATCTACAATCGCGCAGATGTCGTCCTGTGCCCTTCGCACTTCGCGGCGCGCAAGCTCCGCTCCTACGGTCTCGACGCGCACGTCGAGGTCGTCTCCAACGGCGTGCCGCCCGACGCGCGGGATTATCCCCTGGCGCTGCGCGTTCGCCACAAGCCGACGTTCTCCATCATGATGGTCGGCCGCCTCGCGGCAGAGAAACGGCAAGACCTGCTCATCGAGGCA
>JAJZQG010000023.1 GCA_021847645.1 Myxococcales bacterium | reverse complement strand
GGTTTCTGCTGCTACATGCATCCTCCTCTCCCAACCATGCGGTCCGACGAGACCGCTTCCTGGCGCAATGTTGCTTGTTCCTAGCTGCTAGTTTTCCGGAAGGCTTTTCGGATGGGGTCTAGCTGGAGCAGACGCTTGGCCGGGCGCCCACGCTGCGCTGGACCGTGTGCGCGGCTGCGGATAGGATGCCGGGCAACACACAGACCTGCGGGATCCGAGGAGAGATCATGGCGAACAAGTACAGGCTGGTGACGCGAAGCGACATGGACGGGCTGATGGCCGCGGTGCTGCTGCGCGAGCTCGACATGATCGACGAGATCAAGTTCGTGCACCCCAAGGATGTACAAGACGGCAAGGTCGACCTGACCGAGAACGACATCACGACCAACTTGCCGTACGTGCCGACGGTCCATCTGTCGTTCGACCACCACTCGAGCGAGCACTCCCGCGTGGAGGCGTCGGGGCCGAACCACATCATCGAAGCCGATTCCCCGTCCACGGCGCGGGTGGTGTACGGCTACTTCGGCGGCAAGGAGCGTTTCCCCAACATCCCGCAGGAGATGCTGGCGGCGGTGGACAAGGCGGACTCGGCAGCGTTCACCATGGACGACGTGCTGGATCCGCAGGGCTGGGAGCTGCTGAGCTTCATCATGGACCCGCGGACGGGGCTGGGGCGGTTCCGGGAGTTCCGCGTGTCGAACTACGCGCTGATGATGGACCTCATCGCGTACTGCAAAGGCCACACGATCGACGAGATTCTGCAGCTGCCGGACGTGCAGGAGCGCGTGGAGCTGTATTTCTCCCACGACGACAAGTCCCGCGAGCAGATCAAGCGCTGCTCGACGGTTCACGGCAACCTGGTAGTGCTGGACCTGCGCGGGGAGGATGTCATCTACGCCGCGAACCGATTCATCATTTATGCCCTCTATCCGAAGTGCAACATGTCGATGCACGTCATGTGGGGGCGAGAGAAGCAGAACACGGTGTTCGCCCTGGGCAAGTCGATCTTCAACAGGACCAGCAAGCTGGACATCGGCGAGTTCTGCCTGCAATACGGCGGGGGCGGCCACGAGAACGCGGGCACCTGCCAGGTCGCCAACGACACCGCGGAAGAGACCAAGGCCCAGCTCATCGCCCAGATCGTGGAGGCCGAGGAGCAGGGCTGGAAGCACATCTGACCGCAAGCCGCCGGTCCGGTTCCCCGGCAGCGCAGCTCGACGCAAGTCCCGCCTCTCGCCCGCGGTCGGCGCCAGCCCGGCCAGCCTGCATCGATGATTCGACGTCGCCGCCGTGCCGTCGCGGCCAGCGCACCTCCAGGATCAGCCATGACCCGATTGCCTCGTAACAAAAGACAGGAATCCCAACTACCGCTCATCGAGCTGCCGCCGGCGGCACGCCGCGTGTTCTGCAATCGGACGCTCAACATGCGGTCGATTCGCGCGGTGGGCTGCGACATGGACTACACGCTCATCCACTACCGGACGGCCGAGTGGGAGGGTCGCGCTTACGAGCATGTTCGCGTCCGCCTCGACCAGGAAGGCTGGCCGGTCCAGAAGCTGCAGTTCGACACCGCCCTGGTCGCCCGCGGGCTGGTGCTCGACCGCGAGCTGGGCAACCTGGTCAAGGCCGATCGGTTCGGCTTCGTTCGTCGCGCCTGCCACGGCACGCGCATGCTCGACTTCGAGGAGCAGCGCCGGGTCTACGGGGGAATCATCGTGGACCTGCACGACACGCGCTGGAGCTTCATGAACACGTTCTTCTCGCTGTCGGAGGCGTGCATGTTCCTGCAGCTGGTGGACCTGCACGACGCCAGGCAGCTCGAGGGCGTAGCGGGATACGCGGACATCCTGCGTAAGATACGGGTGCATCTGGATGCGACGCACATGGAGGGGCAGCTCAAGGAGGAAATCATCCGGGCGCCGGAGCGCTTCGTGGAGCTCGATCCGGAGCTGCCGTTGGCGCTGTTGGACCTGAAGCACGCCGGCAAGCGTCTGCTGCTGATCACCAACTCCGAGTGGGGCTACACGCAGGCGATGATGGCCTGGGCTTTCGATCGGTTCCTGCCCGGCAGCATGGGGTGGCGTGAGTTGTTCGACATGATCATCGTGTCGGCCCGCAAGCCCGAGTTCTTCAGGGGGCGCGCCCCGATCTTCGAGGTGGTCGACGACGACGGGCTGCTGCGCCCGGCGGCGTTGCCGCTCAAGCAGCCCGGCATCTACCTGGGGGGCAACGCGACGCTCCTCGAGGAGCAGCTTGGATTCGCCGGAGAGGAGTTCCTGTATGTCGGTGACCACATCTTCGCCGACGTGCACGTCTCCAAGAGCAGGCAGCGGTGGCGCACGGCGCTGGTGATCCGCGAGCTGGAGGAGGAGCTGGCCGCGCTCGAGGCATTCGCCCCCAAGCAGCGCGAGCTGACGCGGCTGATGCAGGAAAAGGAGCTGCTCGAACATACGCTCTCGCAGCTGCGGGTCCAGCTGCAGCGCCGGGAGGCCGGCTACGGCCCGCGGCCGTCGGAATCGCCGGGCCGCATGCGTGATCGGATCGGCAAGCTGCGCGCCCGTCTGCTCGAGCTCGACAACGAGATCGCGCCCTTGGCGCGCGGTGCGGTCGAGCTGCTCAGCGAGCGCTGGGGTCTGCTGATGCGCTCGGGCAACGACAAGAGTCACCTGGCGAGACAGGTGGAACGCTACGCGGACGTCTACACCTCGCGCGTGTCGAATCTGCTTTACCAGACCCCCTTCGTGTACCTTCGCGCGCCTCGCGGCAGCCTGCCCCACGATTCGGGTTCCTGACAGAGCTAGGCGAACGCTCGCGACTCTGGCACAATTCGAGGTTCATGGTCGAGCGCCGTCAACCCACGCAGCACGGGAGGCGCCGCGATGATCCAACGCATAGGCACGACATGTCCCTCTTCCTGCACGTCAGTGGGCGCCAGCTCGAGCTTCGCAACCGGGAATACGTGATCGGTCGCGCTCCTGAGTGCGACATCGTGGTCGACGATCGCGAGGCCTCCCGAAGACATGCCCGGCTGACCTGCAGCCCCATGACGTGCGCCGTCGAGGACCTGGGAAGCGTCAACGGAACGTTCGTCAACGGAACGCCGCTGACCGGACGACGCCTGCTGACCCCGGGGGACGTCATCATCGTTGCTCGCACCGAGCTGGAGCTGCGCGCGGCAGTGCCTGCCCGTCCGTCGCGTCATCGAGCGGTGACGGTGAACGATCTTCGAGCGGTCCACCCGGCGCAGGCGGCGCCGACGGACGCGAGCACGACGGGGCAGAAGGACGTGGTCGATCTTCTGGCGGGCGTGGCGCAGCGCGCGATCGACAACGGCAACCCGGCGCAGGCCGAGAAGGTGTTGGGGCCGGTGCTCTCGCAGACCCTGGATGCCATCCGCAAGGGGTCACCTCCACCGCCGGACCTGGTCGCAACTGCCTGCCGCCATGCGCTGACTCTCGCCGATGCGACCGGCAAGGCCCAGTGGCTCCACTACGTGATTGAGACCTACTGGCTCACGGGCACACCGATTCCGTCCCCCATCGTGAGCCGACTGGCGACCATGTGGCGAGGATTCCAAGGGCACGACGTGGAGCTGTTGCGCGCCTATGTCGACCGCTTGCGCGCGGGCTCGCAGCCCATGAGCGGCAAGGTCGCGGACGCGATCGCGCGGCTCGACGACCTGTGCCAGCGACCCTAGCGGCGTGGGCGGGGCGAGGCGAGGCGCAACAACGGCTCGATCGCGCGGCCGGTCGCGGTGGTTTTCTCGATGATCTGCTCGGGTGTGCCCTCGGCAATCACGCGTCCTCCGCCCGCGCCGCCTTCCGGCCCCAGCTCGATCACGTGGTCGGCGGCCGCGATCACGTCCGGGTGGTGCTCGATGACCACGAGCGTGTCGCCCCGATCGACCAGCCGGTGCAGCACGCGCACCAGCCTCACCGTATCGGACAGGTGCAAGCCCGTCGTGGGCTCGTCGAGCACGTACAGGGTCGGCTTGTGGTGCGCTGTCGCGGTCAGCTCCAGCGCGAGCTTGAGCCGCTGCGCCTCGCCGCCGGAGAGCGTGTGCGACCCCTGCCCCAGCTGGATGTAGCCCACGCCCAGCTCCGAGAGCGTGCGCAAGGGAGAGGCGATGTTCGGGTGGGCCTCGAACACCTCCACGGCCTCATCGGCATTCAAGCGCAGCACGTCTCCGATCGACAGCCCCTTCCAGGTCACCTCCAGCGTCGAGGGCTCGAAGCGCGAGCCGCCACACGCCTCGCAAGGTGCGATCACGTCCGGCAGGAACGACATCTCGTGCGACGTGACGCCCTGGCCGTTGCACACCGGACATCGGCCGCCGGCGTTGCTGTTGAAGGAGAAGCGCGCCGCGGAAAAGCCGCGAACCTTCGCCTCGGGCGTCGCCGCGAACAGCCGCCGTACGTCGTCCCAGATGTTGAGGAACGTGGCCGGAACCGAGCGCGGTGTTCGCCCGATGGGCAGCTGGTCCACCGCCGTGGCGCGCGATACCGCGCCAGCGCCGACGATGGCGTCGTGGGCGAGCGGCGCATCCGTGGCAAGCTTCAAGGCCTTGCGCACCGACGGGAACAGGATCTTTTGTACGAGCGTGCTCTTGCCGGAGCCCGAAACACCCGCGACCACGCAAAGCCTGCCGACCGGGAATCTGACGTCGACGTCCTTGAGGTTGTGCGCGCGGGCGCCTCGCACTTCGATGAACTCGATGGCAGGACCGCGGTCGGGGCTCCTGAGCACCTCGTGGGAGCGCATGGCCCGCCCGGTGGGAGACTCCTCCGACGCGAGCACCGTCTTCGCCGGTCCCTGGCTCACGATGCGTCCGCCGTGGTGGCCGCCGCCCGGCCCCAGGTCGACGATGTAGTCCGCTGCCCGGATCGTCTCGGCGTCGTGCTCGACGACGACCACGGTGGAGCCGGTGTCGACCAGGGCGCGCAGGTTGCGCAGCAGGCGCGAGGTGTCGCGCGGGTGCAGGCCGATCGTGGGCTCATCGAGCACGTACAGCGCGCCGGTGAGCCCTGCACCCAGCTGCGCGGAGAGCCTCAATCGCTGCATCTCGCCCCCCGAGAGCGTGGCCGCGTCCCGGTCCAGGCCCAGGTACCCCAGCCCGACGTCCGCCAGAAAGTCGATGCGCCGCTGGAGCTCGCCCAGGGCGCCTTGGGCGAGCAGCGCGTCGTCGCCCTCGAAGCTCCACGCGCGAACGAGCTTCTGGGCAGCGAGCACGGGCTGGCCGACGACTTCGTGATAGCGAGTGCCATGCAGCCGGACGGCCCTGGGAATGGGCGCCAGGCGCGAGCCGCCGCACAGGCGGCAGGGCTCGGTGGAGTCGGCGTCCTGCAGGCCGGTCCCCTCGCAGGAATGGCACCTGCCCTGCTTGGTGTTGAACGAGAACCAGCGAGGGTCGAGCTCGGGCACGCCGAGCCCGCATTTGGGGCAGGCCCGCGCCGTGGACAGGATCAGCTCGTTCCGGCGGTCGGGCACCACGCGAACCGTGCCTCGTGCCCACTCGAGTGCCTTGTCGAGGTTCTCGCGCGGGAGCTTGGACAACACGCCTTCCCAGATCAGCAGGTCGATGTCGTGCTCCTTGGTCTTGCGCAGACGCGGAGGGTGGTCGGTCTCGACCAGCTCGCCGTCGACCCGCGCGCGAGGGATTCCTGCACGCGCAGCGGCCGTGAACAGATCGAGATAGACCCCCTTGCGCGCCTGCACGGCGGGGGCGAACAGCGTGCCGCGGCCCTTGAGGGCGCGAATCTTGTCCAACACGCCGTCTGCCGTGTAGGCCGTAATCTCGATGTCGCACTTGGGGCAATACGGCTTTCCCACCTTGGCGAAGAGCAGGCGGAGATAGTGCGCGACCTCGGTGACAGTCGCTACGGTGGAGTTGCCTCCGGATCGGCTTCGACGCTGCTCGAGCGCGATCGAGGGCGGCAATCCGTCGATGGCGTCCACGTCGGGACGCGGCATCGTAGGCAGGAATTGGCGGGCATAGGGCGTGAGCGTCTCGAGGAAGCGGCGTTGTCCCTCCGCGAAGACCACGTCGAACACCAGCGTGCTCTTGCCCGAGCCGCTGGGGCCGGTGACCACGACCAGACGATTGCGCGGCAGCTCGCAGGACACGTCGCGCAGGTTGTGCTCATGGGCGTTTCGGACCCGAATCGGGCCGTCGACGCCGGCCGAGGGCGCGCGGGCCGCGGGTGGGTGCCGCACCCCGTTGGAGCCGCGCAGCGCCTTGGCCGTGCGCCCCTCGCCCCGCGCGATCTGCTCCGGAGTGCCCTGCGCAACGACCTGCCCGCCCTCGCGCCCGGCGCCCGGGCCCAGGTCGACGACCCAGTCCGCCGCCCGGATCACTTGCAGATCGTGATCCACCACGAGCACGCTCGCACCTCGATCCACCAGGTGATGCATCGCCGAAATCACGTTCGCCACGTCGGACGGGTGCAGCCCGGCGCTCGGCTCGTCGAGCACGAACAGCTGCCGGTCGACCGTGGCGCGCAGGGCCCGGGCAAGCTTGAGCCGTTGCGCTTCACCACCCGACAACGTGGACAAGGGCTGGCCGAGCTGCAGGTAGCCGAGACCGAGCCGGGTCAGCGGGCCGAGAGAGCGCACAATCGCCGGGTCGTCGCGAAGCCAGTGCAGCACCTCGTCCACCGTCATCTGCAGCACGTCGGCCACGCTCTTGCCGTCGTGCCGGATCGCGAGCACGTCGGCCTTGAACCGCTTGCCCCGGCACACCGGACACAGCAGCGAAACGTCCGCCATAATCTGAATCTCCACCGTCTCGTAGCCTTCGCCCGCGCACGCATCGCACCTGCCGGCGTCGACGTTGAACGAGAAGTGCGACGGGCCAAACCCCGCGTCGACCGCCGCGCGCTCCGAGGAAAACAGCACGCGCATGCGATCCCACGCCTTGGTGTACGTGGCGGGATTGCCGCGCGACGTGCGCCCCAGCGGTGCCTGGTCGACCAGCACGACGCCGGCCAACTGCTCGACACCGTCGATGCCGTCGTGGTCCCCCGGTGGATCGATGTCGGACTCGCCGAACCGTCCGGCAAGCGCGCGGTAGAGCACGTCGTCGGCGAGCGTGCTCTTGCCCGAGCCGCTCGGGCCGGTCAACGCGCACACCACGCCGAGCGGGATGCGCACGTCGACGTCGCGCAGGTTGTTCTCGCGAGCGCCACGCACGCGCAGCCATTGCTTGGGCTGCAGCCTTCGTGGCGCCGGCTCCGGCGCGTGCTCCTGGGCGAGCGCTCGTCCCGTCGGCAGATCGAGCCTGTCCTGCAGCTCGTCAGGCGTGCCCGAGAACAGCAACTCTCCGCCCTTGTCCCCCGCCCCGGGGCCCAGCTCGAGCACGCGGTCGGTCCCGCGGATCACCATCGGATCGTGCTCCACCACCAACACCGAGTTGCCCCGATCGGAGAGAGATCTCATCGCCGAGACCAGCGGCGGAACGTCTGTCGGATGCAACCCCACGGTCGGCTCGTCGAGCACCACCAGCGCGCCGGTCAGCGACGCGCCCAACGCGGCCGTCAGCGACACCCGCTGCGCCTCACCGCCGGACAACGTCCTGGCTTGCCGATCGAGTGTCAGGTAGCCAAGGCCCACGTCGCACAGGAAGCCGAGGCGCGTCGACAGCTCACGCCGCACGATCTCGCCTTGGGCGTTCGAGGTCCGAAGGCGCTCGAGGCGATCTCGCAGCTGGCGCAGCTCGAGATTGTGCCACGAAGCCAGGTCCAGACCGTCGACCTGGTAGGACAGCGCCTCGGCGTTCAGGCGCTTTCCGCCGCACGAAGGGCATGGATCGTAGGACCGATAGCGCGACAAGAACACGCGGACATGCATCTTGTAGGCGCGCGACTCGAGCCACTTGAACCAGAATCGCACGCCCGGATACTTGCCCCGGTACCACGAGCCCTCGCCCTCGATCACCGCGTCCTGATGCGCCTTGGGCAGCTCGCCCCAGGGCGCCGTCATGTCGATCCCCATTCGCGCGCAGAACTTGCGCAGGGAGTTTCGCTCCCATGTGGCCGACTTGCCGTTCCACGCCCGAATCGCACCTTCCGCGATGCTCAGGCCGTGATCCGGCACCACCTTGCGCAGGTCCAGCCCGATGACTCGTCCGAATCCCCTGCACTCGGGACACGCTCCCACCGGCGACTGATACGAGAACAGTCCCGGCCGCGCCGGCTTGAACGACCGGGCGCAGCTCGGACACACCAGTCCGCGATTGATCTCTTGGCGCACGCCGTGGTCGGTCGCAACCACCGCCCGGCCATCCGACTGGCGCCAGGCTGCCTCAATGGATTCCTGAATCCTGCGCTTGGCCGCGCTCTCGATCGTCAGCCGGTCGACAATCACCTCGAAGGCCCCGCCCGCTTTCAGCACGTCGCTCGGACGCACCTGGTCGATGTCACGCACCGCGCCCCCGAGCAGCAATCGTCGATAGCCCGAAGCCGCCAGACGTTCGCGCACCTCGAGGTAGGATGCGGTGCCGTCGACGCGACGCGGATAGCTCACCATGACCCGCTGTCCCGCAAGCCTGGCGCGCAGCTCTCCGGCCGCGGTCGACGCGTCGACCCAGTGCGCGGGCACGTGGCACGTCGGACAAACGGGCACGGCCTCGCGCAGGAACAAGGCCGACAGATAGGGCTCCACGTCGGCCATCGTGGCGACGGTGGAACGCGAGCTCTTGACCGGCGCGTGGCGGTCGACGGCGACTGCTGCCGGGACGGGCTCGAGCTTGTCGATGGGGGGACGCTCGTGGCGCTCGAGGAACTGGCGCGCGTAGGGCGAGAAGCTCTCGACGAAGCGGCGCTGTCCTTCGGCGTAGAGGGTGTCGAGGCACAGCGAGGACTTGCCTGCGCCCGACACGCCCGTGACCGCTACGAACTCGCCCGGGTCGAGAGAGAGCGAGACGTCCTTGAGGTTGTGGGTACGGGCGCCGGACAGAACGGTTCGATTCATGGAATGACTTGGACGACGCGATGCGGGGATCCGTCGCGCAGATGCGCGCTCCGCGGGGCTGCGTCAAGCGTGGGCACGGCAACACGCCACGTGCTGGCACGCCAACGACTACTCGATGACGAGGGCCCGCTCGACCCGCACGTCGTCACTCCGGAAGGGCGGGATCGAGCTCTGCCGGACGATCCGCTCGACGCACTCGCTCAGGCGGGGACGATCTGCGGGGCTTCCCTCCACCGTAACCAGCGAGACGTGGCCGCTCGGCGCAAAGGTGGCGGTGACCCATAGCGATGCGACGCGCCCCGTGTGACTGCTGCATGCGGTCGACGCCTTGGTGGCCGCTTGATGCAGCGCGTCGCCTGCGGCCCGGTATGCGCGCTCCTCGGGCGACAGGGAAACCGTCTGCGCGGGCTGGCTGTCTTCGAGCGCGGCGGCCAGCGCCGAAGACGTTCCTTCCGACCATGCGTGGAAGCCGCGGCTGCCCAGAGCGTAGACCCCCAGAACGAAGAACGGCGCAGCACTGACGACCGCAATGGCCGCCACGAGCCGTCGCCGTCGACTCGGTGCGCGAGGCTGTGTGCCGCCCTCCGTGACGATCGGAATGGCTTGGGGCGCCGTCGAGGGATGTCTCGAGACCAACGGGAAGGCTTCGTCCTGGGACAGGCCTGGCAGCTCGTCCCAGGCAAAGTCCTCCCACGTCTCGAACGGCTCGTCGATGCTCTCGAGGTCAAACGCGGAAAGGGCGTTGGAGGATCCGGGCCACAGGCCGGAATCCGGCCATGCGTCGACGGTGTCACGGACGCTGTCGGGTTGGGACTGCGATCGATGGGCCCCGGACAAGGCGGGCGGGAGCGCGAACTCCCGGCTGCTCCTGGGCCCTGTTTCCGAAGCTTCGCTCGGAGTGCTTGGTGTCGTTGGGCGCATGATTCCCCCCGAGAGTTGGAATTCCTCGGCGGCCGGTTCTCACGACCGTCCCTGGCCCTGTGTGCTCCCCACCCAGGCCGACAAGCTCTACTCACGATCGGTTGGGGCGATGTCCCACCATGTCAAGGGAGCTGCGCCGAGGTGCGGCAGACGAGTTCCGTCCCCCGGGATTCGCCCGCGCGCTTTCCCCGGACTGGATTGTAGCCTCAGCCGCCGCGGAATCCCTCGAGCCGCTTGGAGCGCCGGGGATCCCGCAGCTTGGCCAGCGCCTTGCTCTCGATCTGCCGAATGCGCTCGCGCGTCACGCGAAAGCTCGCGCCGATCTCTTCGAGCGTGTGAGCGTCCTTGCAGCCCAACCCGAATCGCATCCTCAGCACCTGCGCTTCGCGCGCCGGAAGGGTCTCGAGGGCTTCGCTGACCGTGTCGGCCAGGCTGGCCGCAACAACGTGCTCGCTCGGACTCTCCACCGCGTCGTTCGCGATGAAGTCGCCCAGCGTCGCACCGCGCTCCTCGTCGCCCACCGGCGTCTCGGTGCTCAACGGTTCCTTGACCACGCGCATCATGCCCAGGATCTTATCGACGGGCTGATCCATGCGCCGCGCGATTTCCTCGGGTGTGGGCTCGCGGCCCAGCTCCTGAACCAGCGCGCGTGCGGACACCTCCATCCGGCTCAGCGCTTCGGCCATATGCACCGGAATCCGGATCGTGTGAGCTTGGTCCGTCAATGCCCTCGCCATCGCCTGGCGCACCCACCATGTCGCGTACGTGCTGAACTTGTAGCCACGCTTGTGATCGAACTTGTCCACCGCCCGCATCAGGCCGATGTTGCCGTCCTGGATCAGGTCGAGCAGCTGCAGCCCGCGGTTGGCGTAGCGCTTGGCGATCGACACGACGAGCCGCTGGTTGGCCTCCACGAGCACCGTCTTGGCAGCCTCGATCTCGCGCTGCCCGGCGCGAATCTCGGCCCACTTGGCTCGCACGTCGTCGACGTCGACCCGAAGCTCGCGCGCGACCCGCTCGAGGTCCTGCTGCGCGCGAATCAGTGTCGCCTCGATGCCGGGCAACGCGCTGGGCTCGACGCCGAGATCCCGGGCGAGGCGCCTGGCGGCCGCGCGATTGCCTGCCGAATCGCGCAGCTCCGCAAGAAGCTGCTTGGCCTGCATGCCCGTGCGTCGCTCAATCTCTGTGGCGGGGGCCGCCGCGCGCTCGAGCTTGCCCACAACGGCCTGCAGGCGGGCGACCAGGCGATCGACCGTCTCCTCGGTGAACCGAAGCCCCCCGAGCAGATCGGCGATCCGGGTCTCGAGCACCCGGCTTGCCTTCAGGGAAGCTGCGTCCTTGTTTCCCCGGCCCGCCGCCGCCTGGGCGCGCTGCTTGGTCACGAGCTTTTCGACGCGCCCAGTGACCTGCACCACGCGACGCACGGCGCTCTCTTCGTCTTCCTGCACCGGCTCACCCGGCTCGGGCTCACAGACCAGATCGAAGACGCGGTATTCACCCGTGCCGACCGCCGCGCCGAGCTTGATCAACTCGGCCACGGCCACGTGCGATCGCAGCACCGCAGCCAGCCTCCTGGTTCGGCCCTCGTCCAGCTGCCGCGCAACTTGCACCTCATCCTCCCGGGTGAGCAGCTTGACCGTCCCCATCTTGCGGAAATAGATCCGCAGCGCGTCCCCGGCCCCCTCGTCGAGCGACGACGTCGCCACGCGCACGATGTGGTTGCCCGCAGGCGGCTCGCTCTTCGAACGCCGCCCGGACGCGATCAGTGGGTCGGACGGGGCTTCCGTCGGTCGCGAGGAAACGGGACGCTGCGCCTGGCTGTCGCGGGCACGCGCGGGTCGGCGCGGCCAGAGGCTGTCGGCCGGAAATGCGGAGTCGTCAGCTTGGCCGACGAGTTCGGAATCGCTCCGCGCGGTGAATTCGGACGTGCGTGCGGACTTCATGTCAGGGTCGAGTGAGCGCCGGGAAGCCGCGGCAACTGCCGGCGCGCGGCGGCGCGCTGCGGACGAGCACCCTCGCTTCGATCGTTCGGAGGGAGGAGATACGTCGGTGGAAGTGCGGTAGCTGGCAGATGCTGAGTGTTAGCACGGGAGGTCACAACGCGCTAACGGGGGTACGAGAACGGTCGAGCCGTGCGCACGAGTCCGGTGCCCGCCGAGCACGCAACGCCTCGAACGGAAACAAGCGCGCCGCGGCATGGTCCGAGCAGTCGCCGCGCGCTCCCGACCTCCGTGCAACCGGTCCCGATCTTCCGTCTCCCAACTCCCGGCGGAAAACCCCGGCGCGGCCTATCGCTCCCGGCGCCTGGACCACGCCGCCGCGGCCGCGGCCAACACGTCGCGCACCGGCACGCGCGCCGCCTCGGCCAGCCGGACACATGCCTCGAATTCCGGCTTGGCCTGCTCGGCGACGCCGTGCCCGCCGCTGACCTTCACCGGCACCTCGCCGTACTCCGTGGCAATCGTCTCGACGCGACGCTCGCGCTCGATGCGGCGCACGACGTGCCAGCGCACACCGATGGTCGTGGTCTCGCGGAGCATCGCGCGCGCCACGTCCTCACGTTTCGCTTCGCTGGTGATGACGGACAGCAGAATGCCAGGGCGCCCCTTCTTCGCCGTGGTGGGAATCACCGCCACGTCCAACGCCCCCTCCTGCATCAGCTTGGCGACCACATAGCCCGTGAGCTCTCCCGTCATGTCGTCGATGTGCGCCTCGAGCACGGCGTGCGTGCCCCCGTCGAGCTCCGTTGCAGCCGAGATCGACGGCGTGCCCAGCACCGCCCGCAACAGGTTCGGCAGCTCGCCGAACTCACGGGTCCCGGCGCCCCAACCCACCGCCTCGACGGCCATGCCTGGCCAGCGCGCGTACGAGCTTGCCAGCACCGACGCCAGCGCGGCTCCCGTGGGTGTGACCGTCTCGCCTTCGACGTCGATCTCATACGTAGGCACGCCCCGCAGGCAAAGCACGGTGGCAGGCGCGGGCAGCGGCAGAACGCCGTGGCGCGCACGCACGGTGCCGTGCCCCATCGGCAAGGGCGAGCACACGACGCGCACCGGGTCGAGCCAGGCGACCATCGCGCAAGCCCCGACGATGTCCACGATGGAGTCGACCGCGCCGACCTCGTGGAAATGGACGCTGTCCAGCGACATGCCGTGCACCTGCGCCTCGGCCTCCGCCAGCCGGCGGAACACGCTCCGCGACATGGACCGGACGTGCGGATCGAGGGGAGCCGCCTCGATCATCGCGTCGATCGACTGCCACGTACGCTCGGGCTGCGGGGCGTCGACATGGACTTCGAATGTCGTGGAGAGGATACCGCTGCGCCACGTGCGCCCTTGCTCGAGCCGGCACCCCTGCAATCCCAACGCCCCGACCACCTCCTCCGGTACGGACAGCGGAATGCCGAGGTGCAGCAGCGAGGCAATCGTCATGTCCCCGGAGATGCCGGCGAACGCATCGAAAAAAAGGGTCTTGCCCTTTCCTTCCCCCTTCGCCAGCACGCGTTCCGGCTCGTGTTGACGCCCGTGGCCGCTCTCATCCGGTAACCCGTCTCCATGCGAATGCCCATGTTCATGCGAATGCCCATGTTCATGCGAATGCCCATGCTCATGCGAATGCCCATGCTCATGCGAATGTACACGGGGCGCGCCCGGCCCGCTGTCAGCTTCGTGGCCCATGCGTCCCGCCTTCCTGCGCTCTGACAGCGGCCGCCTGTACGATGCGAAAGACGGCCATCGCGGCGCCAAAGCCGTTGTCGATGTTCACCACCGTTACGCCAGACGCGCACGAGGAGAGCATCGCGAACAGCGGAGTCAGGCCGCCCAGGTGCGTTCCGTATCCCACGCTGGTGGGCACGGCGACGACGGGGCAGGCGACCAAGCCGCCGACCACGCTCGCCAGCGCGCCCTCCATGCCCGCTACGACGATAATCGCGTTAGCTTCCTGCAGCTCCTTGCTGTGCGACAGCAGGCGATGGATGCCGGCAACGCCGACGTCGTACAGCCGAATCGGCGCCAGGCCGGTCATGCGCAGCGTCTCGGCAGCCTCTTCGGCAACGGGGATGTCGCCCGTGCCGGCCGTGACCACGGCCACTCGCTCCGGGCGTGACGGGATCGGGTTGACCTCCACGGAGCCGATGCGGGCGACTTCGGCGTAGCGCAAGCCCGGGACCAGCGCGGTCAGGGCCTTGGCCTTGTCGGCGTCGAGACGCGTGACGAGCACGTTCTGCCCGGCGCGCAGCAACTCGGTCGCAATCGAGGCAATCTGGTCCACCGTCTTGGGCTCTCCCAGGATGACCTCGGGTTGGCCGTGCCGAAGCATGCGGTGGTGGTCGACATGCGCGAAGCCAAGGTCCTTGAAGGGCAAGTCGCGGAGCCGCTGATAGGCCTGGTCCGGCGTCACGCTTCCCGCGCGCACCTCTTCGAGCATCTGCAACAATCGGGTTGGATCCACGCGGCGTATCTAGCGCTTCGCCACCTTGGCGTCGAGGGAGCCCCTGCTTGACGGACCCGCACGCATGTGCTGTTTGTCCTCGCCGCGCGGCCGCCCGCACCGGACGTGTCACGATCGGCATCCAAAGGTCCAACGCGGAGACTCCACGTGCCTCGCCTCCATCGAACCCTCTCCGTCCGCGGCTACGAACTCGGCCCCTCGGGCGTCGTCTCCCTCGCTACCTTCGCACGCTACTTCGAGCACCTGCGCTGGGAGTCGTCCTCCGACCCGTCGATGGACCTCGCCCGCTTCTTCACGAACGGCTATCGCATGGTCGTGCGCTCCCAGCGCATCGAGCTGGGCCAGCCCGTGGGCGTCGGCGTGCCCATGCGCTTGTCGTTGTGGGTCGGACGCATCGGACGCGCAAGCATGGACATGTGGCACGAAGCCCACCGCGACGGCGACGGCGCCCTGGTCGCGCGTGGTGTCGTCACGGCGGTCTATCTCGGTCACGACCGGCGCCCCCATCCGATCCCCGAGGACGTGCGCGCCATGGTCGAGCCGGCCGACGCCACGGCCATCATCGAGCCGCTCGACGTCCCTGCGCCCGCTGGCGCGTGGACGAGCGAGTTCGAGGTGCGCCCGAGCGATCTGGACATGTTCCAGCACGTCAACCACGCGGTGTACGCGGCGTACTACGACGACGCCCGATGGCTCGGTGCTCGCCAGGGCGCGTTCGGCCCGCGAAGCCGGACCGTGGAACACGGCATGACGCGCGCCATGGCGATCGACTACCGGCGCGAGGTGCTCGTCGGGCAGAGGATCGAGGTCGCTGCCTGGGCGCTGGATGGCGGGATCGACGAACTCGGCGTGGAGCTGCGACGCAAGGACGACGGCGAACTATTGTCGTCCGCGCGGCTGGTCATGACCGAAACCTGACCGCCGCGCAGCCCCCGGTCTGCTGACCGGGCATGCATCGCGCTCGAGACGCGCGGGGCAGGTCGGCCTAGTCCGCCAGCTCACGTCGGTCCGACACCGTGGTGGCTGCCCTGGGCTTGCCGCCCTCGAGACGACGTGATTGTCTGCCGCCATGCCCGCCTTCATCGCGCCGTTGGTCGGCTTTATTCTCGGCATCGCCTTCGCGTGGAGCGCCGCCGACGAGATCGCCGCCGACCCCACGTCGGTCCTGGGTACGCGAAGCCTGGTGGTCACCACGCTCTTCTCCATCTTGGTGTTCGCCCCGATTGCTGGATACTTCGTAGCCTTCCACGGCGACTGGTCGTTCGCCTATGTGGTCAACACCAGCCGGCTGCCCTCGGCCATCATTCTCACGCTGGCCATGGTCGACGCGGTTTCGGTTCCCGCGGGCTTCCTGGTCGCTACGGCGCAGGCCCGTCGACGCCGACTGCCTCAGATTCTGTCCCTGGGCGCCGTTCCCACCGTACTGTCGGCGATCATCCTGCTGATGTTGGCGAGGCGTCTGGGCACCTCGGCCACGTATGCTCAGTATCATGGAGACTTCGGCACGCAATCGATCGCCGGAACATCCCTGGGATATGCCTTGGTCTGGATGAACGGCGTCCTGGCCGTGGCTGTCACCCTGACGATCCGCGAGATCCGTCGATTGGCCGCGGCGTCGCGCCGGCTCGGCTAGCGGTCTGTGGAACGCTGGCCCGCGAGTCCGGGCTCAAGCGCCTCCAATCCGAAGACTGGCTCACACCGTGGTGGCTCCAAGCGCGGCGATGGCGCGCGGAGACTGGGGCTCGACGTGTCGAGTCCCGACCCGAACGGCATGACCCTTGGCTGGGGAGCCCGTGATGGCGATGGACTCCAAGGTGTCCGGCCGCCGCGCGGGAGTCCCGACGCACCAACGGTCCATGATTTCCCGAGTGCCGCCCGGCTCCTGCAGAGCCCGCGTCGGCCAGGCGTGAGCTGCCGCGGGTGGCTCGCATTCGCGCACGCAGCACCGGGGACACCTCAGACCGACGTCGGAGCGGGCTGGCGCCACCAGGACCAAGCGAGCAGCACGGCGCCGCCCACGACCGCCATGTCGGCAACGTTGAACACAGGCCAGTAGTGCAGATAGATGAAGTCCACGACGAACCCCCGCAGCACGCGGTCGATGAGGTTGCCGGCGGCTCCGGCCATGATCAAGGCATAGGCCGCTTGTTCGGCGCGAGGCGCGTACCGTCGGCGCCACCAGGCAACGGTGAGAGCCACCAGTGCGATGCAGGGAACGCCGATGAGCACGGGAAGCCGGCCGGGACCTGCGAACCACCGCATGAGGTGGAACGCGATATCGTGGTTCCGCGTGTAGCGAAGGTCGAGCACGCCGGGAATCAGCTCCACGACGCGTTGCCCGCCGAGGTGCAGCTCTGCAGCCCGCTTGGTGGCGTGGTCACAGCCCACCATTCCCACGGTGAGCAGGCCAAGAAGCCAGTGAATCCTTCGCGACATCGGCCGTGTGACCCGCTGCATGGGCGCTTTCTTCCCATCGGTCCGCTCGTCGGTCAAGCCCGTGCGACTGCCGCATGTGCTGCGTCTGCCGTCTGTCGCCGCATGGGGCATGGCCGGAGTTGGTGCACTCATGCTTGGGCTGCAGGGCGCCGCGCCGCGGTCGGAAACCGAATCACGATTGCGGTCCACCACGATCCATGAAAGATTGAAGGATTGGATGGGGTCGTCCGTTCGAGAGACCACCCTTGTCCGGGTGATACCATCAGCAACGGTTCTCCCAGCCCTGAGGTCCTGATGAGAGGAACGACGCAACGCTTCAACGTACTGCTCGTGGCGACTGCTGCGCACCTCGACGAGGCCTGGTCGCCCACGTTGACTGCGGCCGGACACTCGGTTTCGTCCGTGTTCTGCGTGGACGAGGCCCGGGCGCGGCTGCGCCTGGAGCCTTTCGATGTCGTGGTGGTCGACGCGGACGTCGACACCGGGTTGGGCGTACGGCTGGCGCACGATCTGCTGGGGCAGGCGACCCGACCGGAGGTCATCCTGTTCGCGGTTCGTCCCAAGCTCGACGAGGCCGTGGCGCTGGCGAAGGCCGGCGCGTTCGATTACGTGGCGGCGCCGCTGCCGGCGGCGCAGATGGGCGAGACGGTCCAGAAGGCCGGCGAGCTGGCGATCTCGAGGCGCGATGCTTCCCGGTCGCAAGGCGAGTTCGACGACTTCATGCGGGCCTTCCTCGTGTCTTCGGTTCCGGCAGTCCAGGACATGGCCTCCACGTGCAGGATGGTCGCGTCGCGTCCCGAGGGCTGCGCGCTGGTGATCGGCGAAACGGGCGCCGGCAAGAACCTTGTGAGCCGCGTCATCCATTGGCTCAGCCCGCAGTCGCAGGGCCCGATGATCGCGCTGAATCTGGTCGACCCAACCGACGATCTCGACGAACGGCTCTTCGGATCACCGTCCGGCGGCAAGAACGGGATGCTCCTTGCTGCAACGGGCGGCAGCGTCCTGCTGCACGAGATCGGGGAGCTGCCCGCGGCGTTGCAGCCGCGGCTGCTCGAGGTGCTCGAGACGGGTGTGCTGGTCAACGAGCTGGGAGGTCCGGGGCATCCGGTTCGGACCCGGATCATCGCAACCAGCACCTCGGACCTGGAGGCTGCCGTCGATCGCGAGGAGTTCCACGCGGGACTGTACTTCCGTCTGGCCAGCACCACGGTCCGCGTGCCTCCGCTGCGCGAGCGTTCGGCTGACATCCCCCGCATCGCGGAGGCGATCCTGGCCCAGGTGGCATCGGACGCGGGTCGCCCCGGGCTTGGGCTGTCCCCCGCGGCGGTCAAGCAGTTGGTGCGCCACCATTGGCCCGGCAACTTGCGCGAGATGCGCAACGTCCTCACGCGCATCGCCCTGCTGTGCCCCAACGATCAAGTCTCGCCCGAAGATCTGCAGCGGGCGGGCGGCTCGGCCTGGCCGCAACGCAGCTTGTCGAGCGGCAGCTCGGGAACGCTGTCGGCCGTGCGTATTCCGGGCACGCGACGCAACAGCTCGACGCAGGTGCCGCGCGTGTCGGGCGTGGTGGAAGCCAACCTCGACGAGTCGGCCAGGGCCGAGCGCGAGCGCATTGAGACGGCCCTGCAGGCGACGGAGGGACATCGCGAGCGCGCGGCGGCGCTATTGGGCATGTCGCGCACGACGTTGTGGACGCGCATGTGCGTGCTGGGCATCGAGCCCGACAAGTTCCGTCGAAACAAGGCGATGTAGCCTGTTGCGAGGCGCGGAGCCGGTTCCGGGTGCGAGGGTGCTTGCGCTGCAGGGGCGCGTGCTGCATGGTCCCGGCGCTCGATTGCTCCCCCATGGTGGGGGCCGGGAATAGTCCAGCCGGTTGGATTGTCCCACGCATCCGAGTTGCAGGCGGGCCCGCCCCCCCGTAGGCCCTTCCCCGCCGGCGGAGGCTTCCCAGACATGCAGGATGTCCGCTCCTTGAACGAACTGGTCGCGAAGCACAGCGGTTTCACCGATTCCCTCGTCGCCGAGGTCGGCAAGGTCATCGTCGGCCAAAGCTACATGGTCGAGCGCATTCTCATCGGCTTGCTCGCCGCGGGTCACGTCCTGCTCGAAGGGGTGCCCGGCCTGGCCAAGACCCTCACGGTGCGAACCGTGTGCGACGCAGTCTCCGGCAAGTTCTCCCGCATCCAGTTCACGCCCGACCTGCTGCCTGCCGACGTGACGGGTACGGTCATCTACAGCCAGCAGAAAGGCGAGTTCACCTCCAAGCTGGGGCCGGTGTTCGCCAACTTCGTGCTCGCCGACGAGGTCAACCGGGCGCCCGCCAAGGTGCAGAGCGCCCTGCTCGAGGCCATGCAGGAGCGCCAGGTCACCATCGGCGACACGACCCACGCCCTGCCCGACCCGTTCGTCGTGATGGCCACCCAGAACCCCATCGAGCAGGAAGGTACATATCCTCTTCCGGAAGCGCAGGTCGACCGCTTCATGCTCATGATCCGCGTGCTGTACCCCACCGAGGACGACGAGCGCGCGATCATCGATCGGTCCACCTCGGCCGTGCCCGCCACGGTCAGCCCGGTGGTCACCACCGAGCAGTTGCTCGAGGCGCGCACGATCGTCCGCGACATCTACCTGGACCAGCGGGTGCGCGACTACATCGTGAGCGTGGTGCACTCGACCCGGGATCCCGATCGGCACGGTCTCAAGGAGATGGCGGGCCTCATCCATTACGGCGCCAGCCCCCGCGCCTCCATTGCGCTCGCCCTCGCGGGAAAGGCCCACGCGTTCCTTCGGCACCGCGGCTACGTGACTCCCGAGGACATCAAGGCCGTCGGTCCCGATGTGCTGCGGCACCGGATCATTCTCACCTACGAGGCCGAGGCCGAAGAGGTCACGGCCGAGCAGATCGTGCGTCGGGTCTTCGAGGCGGTCGAAGTGCCCTGAGCCCAGGCTTTCGAGGCCCCGATGATCCCGAAGGAACTGCTGCGACAGCTGCGCAAGATCGAGTTCGTCACCGCCAGGCTGGCCAATGACGAGCTCGCCGGCAGCTACACGTCGGTCTTCAAGGGCCAGGGCCTCGCCTTCCGCGACGTCCGCCAGTACTTGCAGGGCGACGACGTCCGGAAGATCGACTGGAACGTGACCGCCCGCATGAACGAACCCTTTGTGAAGGTGTTCGTCGAGGAGCGCGAGCTGACGGTCATGCTCGTGGTCGATCTGTCGAGCAGCGAGCTGTTCGGAACGCGTCGCGCGACCAAGGCCCAGGTCGCGGGAGAAGTCGCCGCGCTGGTGTCCTTCAGCGCGATCCGCAACAACGATCGGGTCGGCCTGGTCATCGCCACCGACCGCATCGAGAAGCTCGTTCCTCCCAAGAAAGGCGACAAGCACGTGCTGCGTGTGGTGCGCGAGATCCTCGGCTTCAAGCCGCGCAGCGCCACCACCAACCTCGACGGGGCGCTGCACACCCTCGCCAAGGTCGCCCGGCGCAGGAGCCTGGCCTTCGTGATCAGCGACTTCTTCGCCAGCGGCTTCGAACGAGCCCTGGCTCTGGCCGCCGCCAAGCACGACATCATTCCCGTCATGCTCATCGACCCCCGCGACGAGGAGCTCCCGTCGGTCGGCCTCGCGACCTTCGAGGACCTCGAGACAGGAGAGTCCGTCGTGGTCGACACCTCCGACCCGCGCGTGCGCGATCACTACGCACGCGCCATGCGACGCCTGCGCAACGACCGCCTGCAACTGTTCAAGAAGCACTCGCTCGACGCTTGCATCGTGCGCACGGACGGCTCCTTCGTGACGCCGATTCGCGACCTGTTCGCGCGCCGGGCGCAGCGGGTGAGGCTGCGATGAGCCCGGCGCGACACGTCTCGCTGGCCGTCGCCGTGCTGGGCGCGACGCTCTGCGCCACCGTGCCGTCCTTCGGCGCGGACGCCGGCCCGGCCCCGCGGCACGACGCAGGCGCCACACACGGCGCGCTTGCGGGCGATGCCGATGCGTCGAGCGCGGATGCATCGGATGCGGCACCGGAAGCGGACGCGAGCGCGCCCGGCGCAACGGGCGTCACGGTGGAAGACGCGGGCGCCGCGGATGGCGAGCGCATCTGGGCGAGCTGCATGGAGCACATCCCGGATGGCGCGACGCGCCCCAAGCTCGAGGAGAGCTTTCCGGATCGCGGATACAGCGGCTACGCCCTGCCGCTTCACGTGGTCGTGCATCATGGCAAGGGCGAGACGGTCCTTCCCGACGGCTTTCACGTCCAGCGGGACAGCGACGCTGCGCGCGCCATCGAAGCCGCGGGCTTCGCGTTCCCCTCCCCCGACGGCGGCTCCGCGCCTTCGCTCACGCGTCGCGCGGACGGTCAGGGCGCGGTCACCGAGCTCACGATCCCGTTCGTGGCGTTACCGCCCACACCCGGTCGCCACGAGCTGACGATACCGCCGGTGCCCATCGCGATCGCGCGCGCAAGCGGCGATCTGATGACGTTGTGCACGCAACCGCACGTCGTGACCGTCGACGATCCGACCGCCAACGAGCCGGAAGCCGCTCCCAAGGGCAATCCCGGCCCGCGACGGCAACGCGAAGAATGGACGGTCGCGCGCGATCTGACCTACGGCGTGGCGATCGGAGCTGCCGCGGCGGCAGTGCTGACGTGGCTGGTGCTGCGCTGGCTGCGCAGGCCTCGTCCGGCGCCACCACCACCGCCACCGCGCCCGCCGTGGGAGATCGCCCTCGAGGAGCTTGCTGCCCTGCGTCACTCGACGTTGCTCGAGTCGGGGCAGATCGCCGAGCACGTCGACCGCGTGTCGGACACCACGCGGCGCTACCTCGGTTCCCTGTATGGCTTCGACGGCATCGAGTCGACGACCGACGAAGCCATGGCGGCGCTCGGGCAAGTCTCGCCGCCATTCGCGCATCTCGAGACGGTGCGCGCGCTGCTCGCCGACTGCGACCTGGTCAAGTTCGCGCGCTGGTTGCCCACGTCCGACGACTGCATCGCGATGCTCGATCGCGCCGAGCGGCTCGTGAACGACACGATGCCTCATGCCGCGCCCCAGCCGGTCCTGCAGGCTCCGCCGCCCTCTCCGCCTGCGCCACCGGCAGCGCCCGCTCCGTCACCGCCGGGGGACGCATCATGAGACGCCTTGCGCCCAGGATCGGGATCATCGCCGGGCTCACGCTGGTCTGCGGCGTCGCGGCGCTCGCGTATCCGTACGCGATGCGCGGGGCGGAGTGGTGGAACGTGCAGTTCCGATCGCCCTGGGCACTGTTGCTGCTGCTGCTCGTGCCGGTGGTGCTGTGGCGAGGCACGATCGGCGAGGACGCCCGGATGCCGCGATTGCGCATCGGCACGCTGCAGCCCCTGGCCGCCGGACCGCGGGGACCTCGCGCATGGTTCCGCGATCTGCCCGGCGTGCTGCGAGCTCTGGCCGTGGGAATGATCGCCTTGTCGCTCGCCCGGCCCATCTCGCTTGCCCGTCCAGACTCCGCCGACGAACTCGGCATCGACATCGTGCTGGTGCTCGACCTGTCCGGGTCCATGCGGGCGGTGATGGACGCGCCGGCCAACCAGCTCCCTCCGGAAGTCAGGAACGGCAAGCTCAGGCCCACGCGCCTCGACATGGCCAAGGAAGTCATTCGCGACTTCATCTCGCGCCGCAAGACCGATCGCATCGGCGTGGTGGTCTTCGGCAGGTCGGCCTATGTGCTGTCGCCTCCCACGCTCGACTATCACCTGCTCGACACCCTCGTCAGCAAGATGTCGCTCGATCTCATCGACGGCAGCGCCACGGCGATCGGCGATGCTACGGGTGTCGCCGTGGCCCGTCTTCGCCGCAGCGACGCCCGCTCCAAGGCCATCATTCTGCTGACCGACGGCGACTCGAATGCAGGTGCCATTTCCCCTGAATACGCGGCGCACCTGGCGACAGTGGTCGGCTGCAAGATCTACACGATCCAGATCGGAAACGGCGACGACGTCGAAGTGCAGGACGGCACGGACCTGTTCGGGCATCCGCAGTACGTGCGAGCCCGCTATCCGGTGAATCCCCAGCTGCTGCAGAAGATGTCCTCCGAGACGGGCGGCAAGAGCTACGTGGCGACGGACGCGATGGCGCTGTCGCGCAGCATGCACGACGTGCTCGACAGCCTGGAGAAGACCAGGTTCGAAGCTAGCGCGGCGTCGTTCGAGGATCTTTTCCCGCTGGTGCTGCTGCCCGGCGTGCTGCTGGTGGCGATCGATGCCTTGTTGCGGGCCTCCTGGCTGCGGAGGTTCCCGTGAAGTTCGCTCACCCCCTGTGGCTCGTGGGCTCCGCGACCGCTCTGGTCGTGGCGCTTCTGCTCGTGCTGGGCGGGCTCGGGCTGGTCCGCTCGGTTCTCCGCTTCGGCGACCGTCCCCTCGTCGAAGGCCTCGTCACCTTCCCCAGCAGCATCCGTCGTGCCGCCAAGGGCGTGCTCATCGTCCTGGCCACCGCGCTCGTGTTCGTCGCCATGGCGCGCCCGCAGTACGGCCGCGGCACCCGCCTGATCCCCGCCACCAACCTCGATGTCGTGCTGGTGCTCGACTACTCCAAGAGCATGTATGCGCGCGACATCGCGCCCTCGCGCATCGCGCGCGCCAAGGCCGAGGTCGCACGCCTCATCCAGGATCTCCCCGGCGCTCGCTTCGCCGCCGTCGCCTTCGCCGGCGAGCCCATCGGCTTCCCGCTGACCTCCGACGGCATGGCCATCGCCCAGTTCTTCCGCCAGCTCGAGCCCAACGACATGCCCGTGGGCGGAACCGCGATCGCACGCGCGCTGCAACGCGCCAACGAGCTGCTCGTGCGCGACCCCAAGTCCAAGGATCACCGACGCGTCATCGTGCTCATCACCGACGGCGAGGATCTCGAGGGTGATCCGGTTTCCGTGGCCCAGTCCATCGGACAGAGCGGCACAACCGTCGATGTCGTGCAGGTCGGCGGCCGCACTCCCGAGCGCATTCCCGATGTCGATCCTGCGGGCGACGTCACGGGCTGGCGCACGGACGACGACGGCAAGCCGTTGATGACGACGCTGTCGGCCAAGGGTGAAGCGCAGCTGGTGAGCATCGCGCAGGCCGCCGGGGGCAACGTGGTCCGGGCCGGCCCCGGTTCGACCGGCATCGACGTCATCGCCAGGCACCTCGAGCAGATGATGCACTCGGAGCTCGCCGAGAAGGTCGAGACGGTCTACGCGGACGTGTTCTACTACCCGCTGGGCGCGGCTCTGGCGCTGTTGCTCGTGGACACGTTCCTTTCCCAAGCGAAGCGCCGGTCGTTCAAGGCGCCTCCTCCCGCCCCCGCTCGCCCCCGGCGACGCCTCGCCGCGAGAAAAGGAGTGCAGCGTGCGACCTAGCGCGGTGGTGCTCACGCTCGTGTCTTGCTGGCTCGTGGCCGGTTGCGGCTGGTCGCCGTCCCGGCCGTTCGAGCGCAATGCTCCCGAGGTCGACCAGGCGATCCACGACCTGGACGCCGGCGAGGCTGGCGCGGCTGCGAACCTGCTCGAGGCCTATATCGGCACGGGCGAGTGCGCCAGCGGATCGATCGGCGTGCCGGACAAGGCGACCCAGCGAAACGACGCGACCTTCGACCTGGGTCTTGCGCTGTTCCACCTCGCGGAGAAGTTCGGCGCACGCTTCGGCGACGAGACCGTGGCTCCGGACGGTGGCCCGACGCCGGAGCAGCAGGCCCAAGCACGGCTTCGCTCCGATCAGGTCGACTGCGCGGTTCGGCTGCTGGACGCGATCTCCATCGCCTCTTCGACACCGGTGGAGCTCGCCGCGCGCGCCCGCTATCTCCAAGGCAACCTCGAGTTTCTCCGCGGGCAGTATCGTGCGGCGGTCGACGCGTATGACAAGGCGCTGACCCTGATTCCGGGCGTGCCGGAGGACGCCGGCGACGGCGTCGGTCGCGATGCCGCGTGGAATCGCGCCATCGCGCTCAAGCGAATCGACGACGAGAACAAGCGCGATGCGGCGGCGGACTCCTCCGACGATCAGGATGGTGCCCAGGACGCGCCGCAAGACCAGGATGCGGGCGCCGATGCCGCGCAGGACGCGTCCCAGGACGCGGGCAAGGACAGCGGCCAGGATGCGTCGCCGCCGGACGCGGGGCATGACGCCGCGTCCGATGGCGGACAAGGGGGCCAGGACGCGGGAGCAGATGGGTCGCCCGACGGAGCCGGGCCCAACGAGCAGAACACGCAACCGGAAGCCGGCGCGCCGGACGGCGGTGCCCAGCCGCCGCAGACTTCGAGCCAGGACGACCGCGTGCTCGACATGCTCGAGTCCGCGCCCACGGTCCAGCTGCAGGATGCGAAGAATCGCGCGGCTCGCAGGCACGCGCGGGGGATGGCGGACAAGTGACGGCCACGCGTTCGCTGCTGCGGCTGCTGCTGGCCGTGATGGCCGGCCTGCTGATCGTCGTGTGTAGCGCACCCGCGGATGCGCAGAGCGGTCCGAGCCTTCGGGCGGCGGCGTTGCCCAGCGACGTGGAGGTTGGCCGGGTGTTCATCTTCAAGCTCACCGCCATGGTCGCCGCGAGCGACCGCGCCCCCGAGAAGCCGGAGCTCTCGCTTCCGCCGGGGTTCGTGCTGCGCGGTGGTCCCCAGATCATGCCGCAAACCCAGGTCAGCATCACGGGCGCGGGCGTTCAGCAGTCGGCCGGAATCGACGTATCCTGGCAGGTCGAGGCGCGGAAGACCGGAAGGCAGACGATTGGGCCGGGCTCCGTGATGTGGGCAGGCAAGCGGTTCACGTCCGAGCGTGTGCAGGTCAACGTGCATGCGGCCGGAACCCTTCCGCGCCGGCAGGATCCCTTCGACCTGTTCGACATGTTCGGCTTCCCGAAGATGCCGGGGTTCCCGGACCTTCCCCAGATGCAGGAGCCTGCCGCTCCGGCTCCGGATCCCGCGCTGGCCATGCCCGCGCCCACCGACCGCATCGTGTTCCTTCGCGCCACGGTCGACAAGAATGACATCGTGCTGGGCGAGCAGACGAACCTTCTGATCTACGAGTACTCCCAGAACGCGATGGTCAAGCAGGTCGAGGCGCACGAGCCGGAGACCTCCGACTTCCTGCAGCGGCCGCTGCTGGCCCCGGATGACGAGCCCGCGATCCGCTATGCACAGGTCGGCAGCGACGTCTGGAGGGTTCGCCTCATCCGCAAGGTCGCGCTGTTCCCGCTCAAGACCGGCATGCTGCCCATCGGTCCGCTGCAGATGACCTACCAAGGTATCGGCTTGCGCGCGCCCATCGTACGTCGCTCGGCCACGCTGCGCGTGCGCGTGCACGACGCGCCCGAGGCCGGACGTCCAATCGGATTTCGCGCGGGCGACGTCGGGCAATTCTCCGTGTCTTCGGAAGTGAACCCGACGACCGTCGTGCAGGGCGGTGCGGTTGGCGTGACCGTGAAGCTCGAAGGCGTGGGCAACCTGCCGATGTCGCTCGAGGTGCCGCGGCGCAATGGAGTGGACTGGCTCGACCCAAATACACGCGAGCAATTCGACGTGACGGACGACGACCGCATTCGCGGCACGCGCGTCTTTACGTACGTGGTTCGGATGCTGCAGCCCGGTCAGATCGACCTGGGTAGCATCGACCTGCCGTTCTACGACCCGTGGAGGCATGCGTACGAGCACGCCACGACCAAGCTCGGCGTGGTGGCCGTCACGCCCTCCGCCGCCCCGGCCGTGTCCGCCGAGGTGATGCCCGACCGGTTCGAGGGGATTGGCGCCGCGCGTTCGCAGCTCGTGCCTGCCAGATCCGCACGCAAACCGCTATCGGACAGCCCGCTGTTCTGGCTGGCGCTCGTGGTCGGCCCGAGTGGCGTTCTGTTGTACGGGCTCGCGTCGTCGGCCATTCGTCGCGCCCGCCAGCGCCTGTTGCGGTGGCGGACATCGCTCGGACGGCACAGCGCGCTGGCGCTTCGAGAGGCGCGTCGCGCTGCCACCGGAAGGTCGATCACCGATGCCGCGGCAGGAGCCGAACGAGCCCTTCACATCGGCCTGGAAGCAGCCACGGGGTTGAAGACACGCGGCGTGCTGCGAGACCATCTCGCGGACGAGCTCGAGCAGCGCGGGATCGCTCATTCGCTGGCAGCTCGCGCGGTCGGGCTGCTAGAGCGTTGCGAGGCGCTGCGGTTCGACGACGCCAGCGACGCTGCGGCGGCAACGGCTCTGCTCGACGATATCGAGGCGCTGCTCGGTGAGCTGCCGCGAGCGAGAGCAAAGACGGCCGGAGACCGAGCATGAGCGCAAGGGCACGAAGGGCGTTGACGGTGCTGTGCGCATGCACGGCGCTGGTGTGCTCGAGCGCGGGGGCCGCACCGGAATCCAACCAGCAGCTCTTCGAGGAAGGGGTCAAGGCGCTGCAGGCCGGCGACCACGACAAGGCCATTGCGACCTTCGAGGCCCTGGCCGATCGGGGCGAGACCAGCCCGTCGGCCAGCTACGACCGGGGGCTCGCCTATCTCGCGCGTGTGCGAGGCAAGGCCGAACGCCCCGGCGATCTCGGGCAGGCTGCCGCCGCGTTCGACGAGACTTTGCTGGCCGATCCCGATGACGTCGACGCCCAGCACGCCGCGGAACTGGTGCGAGCCGAAGTGGCCAGGCGGCGGGTTCGGCACGACGCTCCGGCGGAGGTCCAGGCTCGACCGTCGCTCGATCGGATCGTCATCGGGCTGGCGCCGGAGCCTTTCTGGGAGTGGGGGGCGATCGTGTCGTCGCTGGTGCTGACAGCGGGGCTGATCCTGCGCAAGGCACCGCGCGGGCCACGCCACCTGGCTGGCCTGATCGCCACACCGATCGGCCTCGTGTGCTTGCTGGCGTTCGGCGCATTGTCGGCCCAGGCACGGCACATCCGGCGAACCACGCTGCCTGCGGTGATCGTGGCCCCGGAAGCGCAGATGCTCGACGACAACGGTGCAGCGACAGGACGCGATCCGGTGCCGGAGGCCGCGCGGGTGGAACTCCACGAGCAGCGCGGCTCGCTGGTGCTCATCCAGTATGGCGGGGAAGAAGGGTGGACGCACGCGGCGAGCGTTCGTCGCCTGGCCGCATCAGCCGAATCGTTCTAGTGCTGCGGTCCCGGCTGGCTGGGCGATCGCTCTCTGCACTTCGGGCAGGCGGCACGGGTTGGTGATGGTGACGGCGTTCCTGTCCCTGGACGTCATGTCCGTCGTGGTGTGGGCCTGGAGCCTTGGGAACCCAGCGCTGAAACGAGGAGCGCAGTAACGAGGAGCGAGCTCACGTGCCACGCAGGCAAAGGCGCTGCTCACCAGGACCCGTGGCTGCCGTGGCTGCCGTGGCTGCCGTGGCTACCGTGGCTGCCGTGGCTGCCGTGGCTGCCGTGGCTGCCGTGGCTGCCGTGGCTCGCGTGCGAGCAGTGCTGCGCCGGCAGGGTGGAATCTCCCGAACCCGGCATCCCGCTCCCGTCACAGACGTCACGAGCCCGATCGATCGCTTGGTTCTCGCTGGGAGACAACATGCCGCGGGGGTGTCGCGTATAGGTCGGGGGTCTGCCTGAACTGCCGTGTTGAGAAGCCATCTGCGTTCCTCCAGCCATCATGCAAGACGCTGCGTCCAATCACCACGAGCGGGTGCGGTGGACGCCACCAGCGACATCGCGGGCGGTCAATCCAAGCCTCGAACGATCCGAGGACCGAGCGCGGCAAGCCGAGCGCGGTGGGTCATGAGCCCGGACAAGTCGCATGCGTTTTCGTTGGCGCGCACCACCTCGGCCACTGCCATCGCAGCCAGCCCTTGACCTTCGATGGTCGGCACCGCGCCGTTCCCCTCGTTGGCAACGAAGATGTCGCAGCGCTCGGTTCGCGCCGGCGGCCTCGGCCCGGAGTCATCGCGCAAGCATACGTCGAGAAAGAATCGGCCAGCGGCAGCGGTCTCGAGACCGATGGTGACGGCGCCGGCGCGCGCGGGCGTGACGCCGACGACTCGCCACGCACCGAGTTGGAAGCCTGGTGCCAGCGGCGCGACCAAGGGCACCGGAGCGGGCGACGACGCGTCGGCAGCACGTCGAACCGTGCGGGGACGCTGCTGCGCGAGCGCGCTCCGAGATGAAGCAATCGCGGCGATTGCGCCGACCACTCCGACCATTTGACGACGAGTAAGCTTGTCGATGCCCATCGGATACTCCTCTTGGCCCACACGCACCGAGAACGCGACGCTCCGCCGCACCGATTGACCAAAGCCCGATCTCCTGGCACCAACGCTCACGCGCGGGTGAGGAGCCAACGCACCATCCAGCTACGATATCACTGAGGCAATGCTGGCACCAAGGATAGCACGCCTCCAGGGGGGGCCGAAATCGAGTTCCGCCGGGCTGTGACCGCTTCGGGCGCGAAGCGAAAGCGCGGGGTGAGGCGCCTGGGTGCTGCCTTCCCGCGGGATCGTGTCGTATCAGCTATCGGACTCGACGCCTGCTCCGGGGTCGGTCGGCTCGTCCTCCACGGCGCGGCTGAGCTCGCGCAGGGCCGACGAGGCCATCTCCAGGGCTTCCGCAGCAAGCCCGAGCGCGTCGCGAATCTCGCCGACCGTCCTGTGGTCGAAATCCGTCACCACAGCGGCCAGGTACTGCGCCGCGGACGCGCAGCGCGATAGAACGTCCGCCGAGCCGTACTGGGGAGGAATCGTCGTGTCGTCGCCCATAATGAAGCCAACCTGCCGCGGAGAGCCGCTGGCACTTCCCGTTCGTACCGGGGACCGGGACACCAATCAAGAGACAGTTGCGCCCGGCGGACGAATAGCCGGGGCGCGGGCCGCCGCTGGGCGGACAACGAGCGCCAGGGCACCGAGCGAAGGGTCGAGCGGCCCAGGGCGAATTGCGCTTGGCCCGACCTGTCGAGTAGCATGCGGTGTCGTCTGAGGGGTTCCATGTCGATCGAATATCAAGACGACCCGGTCATGGCGCAGGCGCGCGTCGGCCGCGTGCTCAACGGCCGGTGGACGCTCACGGAAATCCTTGCAGCGGGCGGGTCGGCGTGGGTGTACGCGGCGCGCGACGCGCAAGGGCAGCAGGCGGCGGTGAAAGTGCTGCACAGTCCGCTGGCCGGATTCGACGAGGTTCGCAAGCGGTTCGTGCGCGAGGCGCGCATCGCCGACTTGATCGACCACCGCGGCGTGGTGCACGTCATCGACGACGGCGAGACGGACGGCGGCGTGCCGTTTCTGGTGCTCGATCTGCTGGAGGGCGAGACGCTGGACCAGCGAGCGCAGCGCAAGGGCGGGCGGCTTCCGCTGGGCGAAGTGATGTGGGCGGCGGACCAATTGCTCGACATTCTGTACACGGCTCACAAGAAAAACGTCGTGCATCGCGACATCAAGCCGGAGAACGTGTTCCTGACGTCGGCGCACCAAGTCAAGCTGCTAGACTTCGGCATCGCGCGGCTGCTGGACATTTTGCCGAGCGAAGCAACGAAAGTCGGCACCCTGCTGGGCACGCTGGACTTCATGGCGCCGGAGCAGGCGCGCGGAGAGGTCGACAAGATCGGGGTGCAAGCCGATCTATGGAGCGTCGGGGCCACGATGTTCCGGCTTCTTTCGGGGCGCAACGTGCACGAGGAGAGCCGCGTGATCGATCAGATCCAGGCCACGATGAGCAAGCCCGCGCCGCCGCTGCGGCAGGTGGCGCCCGAGGTTCCGGAGCCGATCGCCCTCATGGTGGACTTCGCTCTTCAGTTCGATGCGCCGCGGCGGTGGCCGAATGCGCGGGCCATGAAGAATGCGCTGATGGTCGCGAACGCGGCGTGCCAGGAGGCGCCTCCGAGCTCGAGCGGCGAGTCGTGGGCGTCGACCGGGAATCTGATCGTGCATTCACCGGACGAGCCGCCATTCTCGCTGCGATTGCCGACCAAGCGCGGCTGAGCTCGTGTGCGCGCGGGAGCGCTGAAGCGCTCGGTGCGGACAGGGGCGCCGCGACGACACGCTTGCGTGGGTAGACCGGGAGACGCGGGTGCGTCCGAGCCGTTTCGGGCGTGCCTACTTCCGTAGCGGAACGACTATCTTTTCGTGGGCCTCGATGACCGAACCGGAGCGACCCGAGGGCCACCGTAGCCATGTTTTTCGCTGACTCTTGTCTTCACTACCATCTGCTGCCCAGAACATAGATAGATCGCCTTGATGGCGCGCGCCGAACCACCGCAGTTGCCTCGCCTGCGCCCCAGAAGATAGCGGCTTCAAACAGGCGATTGGGATTGTCTCTGCCCAGCCCCCCACCTAAGCTGCTCGAGCTGTGAAGCTATCCACGCGGGCCCGATATGCGATGCGCTTCATGCTGGAGCTGGCCCAGGCCTCCGGACAAGACAGCCCCGTCAGCATGAGTCTCGTTGCCCAGCGCACCCAGCTTTCGCGTCCCTACCTGGACCAACTGGCGATGGCGCTGCGCCACGCCGCACTCATCCGCGCGCGCTCCGGGCGCAAGGGTGGTTACGTGCTCGCTCGCCCCGCCGACAAGATCCTTCTGCTGGAGATCGTCGAGGCGGCCATCGGCACCGTGGCCATCACGGACTGCGTGGATGGCCCGGCCAAGTGCGTGCGCAGCCCCTTGTGTGCCTGCCGGGGAATCTGGGTGCGCATCAACGACCGCATCCGGGCGGCCCTGGCGGAGTACACGCTCGCCGATCTCGCCCGGGAGTCAACCGCTCTGGAGCAGTCGGCAGCCGCGCTGGTGCCTGCGATCAAGCTTCCGGCTCGCTCCCGCGCCGCGGCCTCGCTTCCACGCACCTGATCCGCCCCCGCCCGCTGGGCGACATTCGTGCGTACCGGCGAGCGTCAACGCGATAGTTCCTGCGACGAGCCGCGCATCTTCGGGGAAGTTGCGCCCAAGACGTGAACCGCGTCCCCAAAATGGCGCTCGCGTTTCGACCGCAAGTCGATGAAGGGTTGACCGGACTGGTCCCTCCCCGCATCATTGCCAGAAGGGGGAAGCCGATGGCCATGAGCGCTGGTTCCAGAAACCGCGTGCACGGTCCAGCGGTGCCGGACCAGGACGAGCCCACGCTCGCCGTGCCGGTGCTGCGGGGCAGCGACGATCTCATCCAAGCCATCCTGGATGGCGAAGAGCCCGCGTCCGGCGCTGAGTCCCTGCCGACGGCAGAGCCTACGGAAAGCCAGGACGGCGGCCGCCGCTCGCCCACACCGCGCTCGTTCGTTGTTCCCGATCGTCCGGAGCACAACGCCGGCACGCTGACGATCGTACGCGGGCTCGATGCGGGACGAGTGTTTCGGTTGTCCGGCATGGGCACCGTGATCGGTCGCGGCAACCAGGCAGACGTGCTGCTCGACGATCAGGCGGTGAGCAGGCACCACGCTCGCATCACGCGCAAGCACGATGGGCAGTACCTCATCGAGGACCTGGGCTCGACCAACGGGACCTTCGTCGAGGGGCGTCGTATCCAGCGTGCGCTGCTGTTCAACGGGTGCCGTGTCCAATTCGGTCCGCACGTGTCGCTTCGATTCGCCGTGCTCGCGGAAGACGAAGACACGCTGCAGCGGCGTCTGTACGAGACGTCGATCCTCGATGCGCTCACCGGAGTGCTCAACCGGCACGCGCTGCTGGCGAGGATGGAGGAATCCCTCGCCGAGGCACGTCTCACGGCGCGCCCCTTGTCCGCCCTGATGGTCGACCTCGATCACTTCAAGCGGGTCAACGACACACTGGGGCACGTCGCGGGCGACGACCTTCTTCGCGCGGTCGCCGCGCAGATGCTGCGGGTCGTTCGGGCCAACGACTTCGTGGGACGCTACGGCGGCGAGGAGTTCGTCGTGATCGCGAAGGGCACGACCTTGCCGGAAGCAGCCGCGCTCGGCGAGCGTGTTCGCTCGGCCATCGAGCGCCTGACCGTCCCAGTGGGTGCACGCGCCGCCACGACCACGGCGAGCGTGGGCGTCGCCTCGCTTTCGGAGTGCAGCGCTCCGGATTCCGAAACGCTCATCCGTTTGGCCGACGAGAGGATGTACCTGGCGAAGCGCTTGGGCCGCAACAGGGTCTGTTCGGACTGACGGCCCCCCCGGCCGAGCTCGAGGCGCGTCACGCACGTTGCGATCGGGAGGCGCGTCGATCGATCTCAGGGACGAGGTGTGCCAGAAGCCTGCAGCCAGGCGGACTGCAGGATCGCCAGGGCCGGGTTGCCCGGGACGAGGGCGGCAAGGCGGGAGAAGGCGGCCGCCACACGTCGCTCGTCACGAAGAGCGATTCCCGCGCAAGCGTCGGCGAACGCCGCGCGAGGGCTCTGGGGCGCTTGCGCGACGGCCAGGGCCGCGTCGTGCGAGATGGCGTCAGCCAGCTTGGGCCTCGTCATCGCCCAGGTGAGAATCTGTCCCGGAGGCGTCAGGTGCCGAAACAGAGAGTAGCCCTTTGCGGCCAGAGGCGCATTCGGTCCGTCGCGGCGCACGTACACGGCACCGACGTCGTCCCAATACACCATTTGCCAATCCGGGGAGGAGGCGACACCGTTTCCGAAGAACTCGCCTTCAGCGGCCCGCGAAACGGCGAACTGCATATCGAAGTCGCGCGCGAGGGACTGGAACGCGGCCGGATCGTTGGAGCTCTGGACCACCCGACGCAGCAGCGCCGGATCGTGCACCCACGCGCTGCGACCGTCGACCAGAACGCGGTACTCGGGATACAGCCGCCAGATGAGGTAGCCGCCGAAGGGCAGGAAGTTCCACATGTGCCCGCGAGGCTGCGCGGATCGGATGTACTGGACGCAGCCCTCGGGGAAGTGCGAGGGTTCGAAGCCGACGCCGAGGGAGGTCACCGGGCGCAGGACCATATACGCGCCAGCCAGGGGGATGGCGAGGGCGCCCGCCAAGCGGGTCGGAGTCGTCGGAGGAACCGCCCAAGCCAGGCGCCGCGCGATGAAGGGGGCGGTCAGCACGGCGGCGAGCGCCAGCAAGCGCACGGCGGAGGCGCCCAGGGCGACGGCACCGAGACAGAGCATGAGGTCGAAGGCAGAAGGGAGCCGACGCAGGGAGCGGGGCTCGCGACCGAAGACGAACGCGAGCAGGAGCAGCACGGCCATCACACCGACGGCAGGCTCGGTTCGAAAGAGGAACCCGAACGTGGGAGTCGCCCATTCGGTGATGGTATGAAAGTCGGATTCGGTGCGAATGGGGCCCAGCAGCAGCAGAGGGCCTGCCAGATTGACCATGGATACCAACGCACCGGCAAGAGCCACACCGACTGTGAATGCGGCGTCCGAGCCGTCTTCCCGGGGCAGCAGAGCAGGGAGCCGGCCCTGTGCGGCTCTGGCTGCGACACGATAAGCCGCATACCCGCCGAGCAGGGCAAGGCCTAGGACGGAGAAGCCGTGGACATTGACCCAGAGCAACTGAAGGGGAACGAGCGCGGCGAGCCAGCGTCGCGCTTCACGTGGCGTTGGAGCCGAGCGATGCCCGTCGATGAAGAGCAGGAACGCGGCCATGAGAACGAACGAGATGCTCGCGGGGCGGGCTAGGATCCAGGCGTTCATGGCAGCCAGAGCCACGGCGAGCACGAGGGGCGCAACGCCGGCGTAGCGGCGGGTGAGAGCCCAGAGCAGCGCCAGCACGGCGACAGCGCACAGGGCACTGAAGATCTGCAGGCCGAGCAGCCCGCCAAAGCGGACAATGCCATAGAGCAGCAGGTCGGAGACGAACTCGGCGTACTGGATCGGCCTGTGTGTGTAGGCGAAGTCGTCGATGCGGGGGATGGACCGCGTCTCGACGATGGCGCGCCCGAAAGCCAGGTGCCAGGGCAGATCGAAGTCGCCGAGGCGACGGAACGCGAGCGCGCCCGCGATGGACAGCACGCCTGCGACCCGCAGGGACACGTCGATTCGGTCGACCGTTCGAGGAGAAGCCATGGGGGTTCGTATGTCGGTGCGCGGCGAACACGAGCAACGTACCAGCGTCGGCCAACGGAGTCGACCGCGCAGGGGGTTCGGCCGAAAGCCGAAGAGCTGGGGGCTCACCCAGGCAGTCCGCACTCGTGTCGACTACACTGCGCCCATGCGGCGGCTGGTTGGGGACTGGAGACGGGGAGCCATGCGCCTGACGACGCGCGTGCCCGGCGCAACGCGAAGCGCTGGGCAAGACCGGCGTTCGCGCCGCCGTCGCTGGTCGGCCGGCTGGCCGCCCAGCTGGATCGTCTGCAGGACCGACTCCGCCGCAAGAAAGCCCCAAGGTTTGGCTCCAACGCGTGGGCCGTCACGGGCTACGCCAGCGCCGACGGCTCAGGGATTCTGGCTGGAGACGGGCACCTGGACCTGTCGGTGCCGTCGGTTCTGCATCAGATAGGCGTCGGCACGGAGTTTCTGGGAGGAGGCGGCTTGCACCAGCTGGGCCTGGTGATTCCGGGCATGCCGCTGATGCCGATCGGCACGAACGGCAAGGTCGCGTGGAGCCAGACGCAGCTGACGGAGGACGTGACGGACTGGTATTCGGAGCGGCTGAAGCTGGACGACGCGGGGGCGCCGGCCGCGGTGCTGTTCCAAGGCGAGTGGAAGCCGCTGACGCGCGTGGACGAGCGCTACGTGATAGCGGACATACCGTTGTTCGGCAGCGTGGGGCGCACGGAGAGCTGGCCGCGGTACGTGACGCAGGACGGGCGTCTTCTGGCGGACTTCGAGGGCCGGTCGGTGAGCGCGACGGACCCGTTGAATCCAGGGGAGACGCGGGTGAGCACGGCGAGCGGGTTCGTGGTGCCGGCGGACCTGGACGGCGACGGGGTGATCTATGCGATCAGCTTCGACTACGGCGGATTCGACCCGGGCTCGGTATTGACGGCGCAGGACGCGCTGGGGCGTGCGAACGATGTGGTGGAGTTCAGGGATGCGACGCGGGGGCTGGTGGCGTACTCGCAAAACTTCGCGGTAGCAGACGGGGACGGCAACATCCTGTATACGAGCTACCAGGCGGTGCCGTGCCGCGGGTATCTCGCGCGAAACACGGACGGTACCTGGGCGGACGGGTCGGATCCAAGCTTGCTCTTGGACGGGACGCGCTATGGTGGATTCCACATACCGGTGAAGGACGGGCTGGTGGACGCGGCGAACCCTGGGTTTTCGGGCACGACCTTCACGTACGGGTCCGGGCCGGTGATGCGGATGGTGGTGAGTATGAAGGGCGGCGTGGTCCAGGGCAGGAACATCATCCCGGGAGGTCAATCGGGGATTCCCTCGTTACCGGACGGGGAGGCCAATCCGCACTTTGCAGATCAGGCGGCGCTATGGCTGGGCAACGAGGCGTACCCGCTCCGATACGTCCGTGCAGGACGTGGTGGCGGGAGCGATCGGGCACGAGGTCTACGGGCCGTAGGAGCCGACGACCAGGGCGAAGGCGACGGCGGCCAGCAACAGGACGAGGAGGCCGGCGACGAAGATCAGGGCAGCGCTGCCCCACCTGGACTCCACGGGTGGATCGAGCTGAACCGAGCGTAGCGCAGGCCAGGGCGGGAACTTGGGTTGGGGCGACGCCGTGTCCACAGCGGGGGCGGGCGCGACCGGCGCGGGGGCTGGGTCTTGCGTGGGGCGATTGCTACGACGCGAGGCGAGCGGGAAGACCACCGTGGAGACGGCGGGGTCGGGCATGCGCACGGGCGGTGGTTGCAGCGGCGGAACCGGACCGAGGGGACGGCGTGGAGCGGGACCCGCGGCAGGGGGGAACGCTGCTGGTTGCGGGGGCGGCGGAGCTGCACGAACGCCCGGCTCAGGGACAGGCGCCCGGGGCCGATCGGTCAGGTAGAACACATCGCGCGGGTCGATTCGCGTGGCGCCTTTGCTGGGCGGCTGCGCGGCCTGGGGACGGACAGGTAGCCGCGGCGCCACGCCGGTCGGCAGATCGTCCTCGTAGTCGATGTTGCGCACGTCCGCGCCCGGGGGGTTCTGGCCCCGGAAAGGAGGACCGGAGGGAGGGCGCGACGGCATGACGGATGCAGCAACGGAATGTGTCAAGGCGCCGCGCGATGGCGGCTGCTCACGAGGTTGTGCCACAACAGCAAGCGAGCGTCATCTCGGGCACGCGCCGTGCGACGTCCATCGCGCGGTCGGGCTCGAGGCGCGGGGCAAGCAGGTCTACTTGAGGTCGTTGATGGCCTTCTGGCACTTGGCCTTGTCCTTGGGCGGCGGGCACGCGACGTAGACCACGGTGCGTCCGAAGCGCTCGCTGACGACGGTATCAGTGCTCTTCATGCCGGTGTAGGCCATCATGGCTATCGAAAGATCCTTGTACTCGGCGAAGGTCACGGTGATGCTGTCGGGCATGGCGCTGATGAACACGGTGGTCTTGGCGGGACCAGAGTCCGTGCTGACGGGTTCGAGCATGGGCTTCCAGCCCTTGGCCTTGAGCTTCTTGACGCCTTCCTCGCCGGTGAGGGTAGCCTGGTCGGACTCCGAACCTGCGGTGGAGCCGGAGGCGGTGGAAGCGGGGCTCTCCTCGGCGGATGAGCTGCTGGTGCCACCGCTCTTGGACTTGCAGCATCCGGCGATGGTTAGCGCGGCGACGATTCCGGTCAGAACGAGGAGCGACCTCTTCATGTTGCGACTCCGGGGCAAGAGAAGGTTGGTGACAATTCCGGTTGGGCAAATCCGGGCCGAGACCCGGTGCCGCCTGGGGAGCCACCATGCGTTGGAAAGGCTCCGGTTGGCAAGCGGAATTGGCGCGGGGTGCGCCCCCCTGCCCGCCATCGGTCCGGAGCGGCCATGAGCGCGGCCCAACTGCAGCTCGGGATGAGCAGTGCGGCGACGATCACGGCGATCGCCCTGCAGTCGGGCAGTGCGGGCAACTGCATCTACATCGAGACCGAAACCACCGCGTTGCTGATCGACGCAGGGATTTCGGCGACGCTGCTGCGCGAGCGTCTGGCAGAGCACGGACGGGATCCGTCGCGCATCTCGGCGATCTTGATCTCGCACGATCACGGCGATCACGTGCGGCATGTGGGGGTTGTGCAGCGGAAGCTGAAGGTACCCGTGTACATCACGGAGGGCAGCCTGGGCGCGGCGCGCCGTCGGTTCGCGCTCGGCGCGATGGGCGACATCCAGTGTTTTCGGCCGGGCGCGCAGCTGCGGGTTGGAAGCCTGACGATCGAGACGGTGCCCACGCCGCACGACGGCACGCAGGGCGTGGCATTCGTGGTGGGGCACCGAGGGCGGCGGCTGGGAGTGCTGACGGATCTGGGGCACTGCTTCGATGGGTTGGGGGAAGTCATCGGCGGGCTGAACGGCGTCTTTCTGGAGAGCAACTACGATCCGGCGATGCTGCGGGAAGGCGGATACCCGGCGCATCTGAAGCGCAGGATCCAGGGGCCGAGGGGTCACTTGTCGAACCTCGAGGCGGCGGAGTTGATCGCCCGGCATGCCGGAGCCGGCCTGCGCTGGGCTTGTCTTTCGCACCTGTCGGGGCAGAACAACGACCCGACGCTGGCGCTGCGCACCCACCGGAGCATCCTGGGCAACGAGATCCCTCTTCATGTCGCGCCAAGGGACTGTTCGGCGCAGCCCCTCAAGGTGTAGTCGAGGTCACGTGGGTCAGACGATTTGTCTCAACATGATCGTGAAGAACGAGTCGCGGGTCATCCGTCGGTGCCTCGACTCGGTCAAGCCGTACATCCACAGCTGGGTCATCGTGGACACGGGCTCGACGGACGGCACGCAGGAGCTGATCAAGTTGTACTTGCGCGCGATTCCCGGCGAGCTCCACGAGCGTCCCTGGGTGGACTTCGGGCACAACCGCACGGAGGCGCTGCAGCTGGCGCGGGGCAAGGCGGACTATATCCTAATCATCGACGCGGACGAGGTGATGATTCCCCAGGAGCGGTTCGCGATGCCCGAGCTGCGGAGCGATGCCTACCAGATCCAGCACGTGGCGGGGGAGTCGGGGACGACGTTCTGGTTGACGCAGCTGGTGCGGGGCGACCTGCCTTTCCGTTACAAGGGAGTGCTGCACGAGGCGATTGACTGCGATGTAGCGCACCAGACGATGCGGCTGACGGGCATCGTCACGAAGGGATTCTTCGACAGCGCTCGGAACGCGGACCCGATTGCGAAGTACCGGCACGACGCTTCGGTGCTGGAGGCGGCGCTCCGCAAGGAGCCGGACAACCGGCGGTACGTGTTCTACCTGGCGCAGAGCTACCGGGACGCGCTGATGCTCGACAAGGCACTGGAGACGTACGAGAAGCGCGCGACGATGGGGGGCTGGGAGGAGGAGGTGTACTACTCGCTGTACCAGTCGGGGGTGCTGCGCGAGCGCCTGGGGCAGAAGCTCGGGCCCGTGATCGACGCCTATCTGCGGGCCTACCAGGCGCGCCCGCGGCGCGCGGAAGCGTTGTGCGAGCTGGCGCGCCACTTGCGTCTGCAGGGCCAGCCGCACGCGGCCGTGATATTTGCCGACCAGGCGCGCAAGACACCCCGCCCAGAGGACATCCTGTTTCTGGATGAAGCGGTGTATGCGTGGAGGGCCGAGGACGAGTACGCGGTGTGCGCGTACTACGCAGGGAAGCCCGGGGAGGCGCTGGCGGTGGAGCGCAGGCTCCTCTCCACGGCCGACTTGCCGCCGGCGGACCGGGCGCGCATCGAGGCCAATTGCCGCTTCTATGAGAAGCCCCAGCCGGTGGCGCCGTGAAGACGAACGCCGCGCGCATGCTCGATCGCCTGGGAATCGCCTACGAGCTGCGCGAGTACGATCCCGGTGCGGAGCACGTGCCGGCCTCCGAGGTGGCGCGCAAGGTGGGATTGCCAGCCGCGCAGGTCTTCAAGACGCTCGTGGTGCGAGGGGACAGGACAGGGGTATTCTTCGCGGTGATTCCCGCGGACTCGGAGCTGGACCTGAAGGCCGCTGCACGCCTGAGTGGCAATCGGAAGGTCGACACGGTCCCGCTCAAGGAAGTGCAGCCCTTGACCGGCTATGTGCGCGGCGGCGTCACCGCGCTCGCTGCCAGGAAAGACTACCCGGTCGTGGTCGACGAGACCCTCGTACTGCACGAGTTTATCGCGGTGTCCGCGGGCGTCCGCGGGTGCCAGATCGTGATCGCTCCGTCGGACTACCTCAAAGCGACGGGAGCCACGGCGGGGGACGTGGCGCGCGCTCCAGCGACCTGAAAACGATTAGCGGTGAGCGTGTCGCCGGCGACGGGACGCGACGAGGACGAGGGCTCCGAGGGAGCCGAAGAGGGCAAGAGGGCTGGAGGAATCGGACGACGAGACGCGGCAGCCGCAACCGGAGCCGTCGTGGACTTGGAGATCGTTGCCAGCCTGCGGTGCAGCGTCGACGCCGGCATCGGGCCAGTCGCCGCCCGTGCCGGGATCTCCGCCGGAGCCGGCGTTGGAGGCGCCGCCCATGCCGCCTGGATTGCCGCCGTCACCACCGGTCGCCGCGCCTCCGGTACCCGCACCGGCGGAGCCGCCGGTCCCACCCAGGCCGCCGGTCCCGCTCGCCCCACCGGTTCCTGCGCCGCCCGTTCCGCCCGTTCCACCCGTTCCACCCGCGCCGCCCGTTCCACCCGAGCCACCGCTGCCACCCGAACCGCCGCCGCACTCGGTGCCGCACTTGGAGCCGAGGCAAGCGGCGAGTGCGTCGTACAACGTAGTCCCGGGCTGGTAGCCGGTGCGGCAGGAGCCGATGCAGGTCTGCGTGGTGCACGTCGATTCGCAGACGACCAGGTCGTAGCAAGCAGTATTCGCCGCGCAAGCGTGACCCTCGGAGCAGCAACTTTGTTGGAAGCAGCCATTGCAGGTCGCGTCGCTGATAGCGAATCCGCACTGGGGCACGGCGCATTCGGTGGCGCAGATCTGGGTGCAGGCGGTGTTGCACAAGCAGGTGTTGACCGCGCCATACAGGAGGGCGCCGGCGGGGTGGGCTTGGTAGCAGCCCACGGTGCAGGCATTGTCGGAGCACCCTTGCGTGCATTGGACAAACGCCGTGCAGTCGGCGTTGTTGGTGCAACTGGTCCACGCGGCGTTGCACGCCTCGCCCGGCACCACGGAGCCATTCATGCAGTCGCCGCAGTTCTGGGTGGAGCCCCCCGCACCCCCGTCGTAGGCGGTCCAAGCGGGAGGGCTGTAGCCACCCACGCTCGCGCCCTGGATGACGGCGTCGATGATCAGCTGGCTCTCGGAGTCGACACGCTGATAAATGGATTCGACACAGGTATTGTTCGTGACCCCGGCGCGCGATGCGACGCCGATGAGACGACCTTGCGAGTCGAGGGCCGGGCCGCCGGAGTCGCCGGAGCAGACGCCGTCGCCGCCCCACCATTCCTCGGCAGCGGCATACTGCGGGTATCCGCACGAGCCGATGCAGGCGACTTGCAGGTTGTCGCGACGATTGCGCGCTTGTCCGCCGTCCTGGCACGTGCCGCACGTGTTGCCGTAGCCGACCGCGCCGTACGACTCATTGACGTGAGGCTGCTCTTCGATACGCGGCTCGATGGGCGTCGCGACGCTCGCGCTGAACTTCTGGGACAGGATGAGCAGGGCGACGTCGCGGCCGCACGTGCGGTTCTCGGTGGGAACCATGATCTGGCTGACGGCGTAGTAGAACGTTTGGCTGGACACGGTCTGATCGTTGAACACCAGCATCTGGCTGGCGGGCCACGTGGTCCCGAACGTGGCTCCGCTGGTGCAGTTGCTCGCGTCGCCGTTGATGGAGGCGACGCAGTGGCGCGCGGTCAGGACCACATTGGGGGCGATGAGGGTGCCTGAGCAGGCGGCCGCGACCTGGCCGTTCTGGTAGCGATAGATGCCGACGGCGGCCTTGGTGTTGGCGTCGGCGTAGCCGCCCTGGATGGGATACGCTTCATGGGTGACGCGCTCGGGCGGGGACACGAGGCCCGTTTCCTGCGAGCACGCGGACAGCGAGCACGCGATCAAGGATCCGAGAGCGACCAGGGGGACCACAGAACGGAATCGAGTCATCACGAGCTCCTCGCGCAAGAAGCGGCATGATAGAGGAATTGTGGGCGCGTGTCGCTCGGCTTCGGAGCGGAGTGAACGCGTGAGGACAACAGTCCGCAGCTGCTGCCTGGGGTGCGAGACGACGACCTCATCCCGGAGAGGCCAGCGGTGGGCGAACCCGGCCATTGGGCCGTCGATTCGTTAGCGGCGGGGCTGGCGGGGGCTGGCCTGCGCTTTGCTGCTGCGGACGCAGGACCGGCGCGATTCGCGCCGCGGGGATCTCGGCATGGCCACCGCCTCCTCACACGCGCCCACCAGAATCTGCCTTTCCGGGCGATGGACGAATTCGGTCACTTGCGCCGGACGCCTCACGATACCAGGGAGCAGCCGGTCGGGTTGCGGGCGACGGCCCGTGGCGGGCCAACGGCCCGGTGCTTCACCTGGAGCACCGATTCCTTCGGCGTCCTGGGCGTGGCGGAGGGCAGCCGCAGATAACGCAGAAGGACGCAGAAATAGGGTCGGGCCCTTGCGTCAGGTGCGCGCAGTCTTTGGAGATCGTCGCACCATGCCGATGGGATCGCCCCGGCAAGCTCCCTCTACTTCTGCGATGTTCTGCGCAATCTGCGGCTACCTCCGAGGCGAAGGAATCGGTGCTCCAGGAAGGTCTTGAAGCCCGGGAGGCGCCGGCCGATACTCACCTCTCGGTTTCATGGGCTGCGGACGTGCACGCGACTTTCCAGAGCAGGTGCGAAAGATGAAGACTACTTATCGCGTCGTATACCCCCTCCTCGCTGTCCTCTCCGTGACCGTGTCGGGCGGCGCAAAGGCGCAGGACGCCACGATCTCCGGCTTCGCACTCGACCGATTCGATCCGTCGGAACGCGGTAGCGACTGGTTCGCCGCAGAGTCGCTCGACCTGCGCGGAAACATGCGTCCGGCCGTGGGGGTGGTCGGCGACTGGGCCTACAAGCCGCTGGTGGTCTACGACAAGGCGACGGGCGAAGAGGTGAGCGCGCTGGTCAAGAACCAGCTGTTCGCGCACGTGGGCGGCAACATCATCTTGTGGGACCGGCTCCGTCTCGGCGTGAATCTACCCATCGGCTTGGTTCTCGAGGGCGAGCAGAGCTCGTTGGGCGGGGCGACGGTCTCGACGAAGAACGGGGCGAACATTGGCGACTTGCGGATTGGCGCGGACGTGCGGCTGCTCGGGCAATACGGGGGAGTCTTCACGGCAGCGGCGGGTGTGCAGGTGTTCGCGCCGACGGGCAGCCGGCAGGCCTTCACGGGGGATGGCAAGGCGCGCATCGTGCCGCGGTTGATGGCAGCGGGCGACGCGGGCATCTTCACGTACGCAGGGAGGCTGGGCCTGCAGATTCGCACGCTGAACCAGAACTTCGACAATACGCCGTTCGGCACGGAGATGACCTTCGCCGCGGCGGCCGGACTTCGGCTGGTGAATCACAAGCTCACGGTGGGTCCGGAGGTGTTCGGCTCGACGGTGGTCAGCGACTCGGGCGACGGGTTCTTCAAGAAGAAGACGACGCCGTTCGAGGTGATCCTGGGTGGCCACTACCGGGTGGCCGAAGACTGGCGCATCGGTGCGGGCGTGGGGCCCGGGCTGACGCGCGGATTCGGCGCGCCGCAGTTGCGCGTGCTGGCGTCGGTGGAGTGGGCGCCGGGAATCGAGGCAGCGCCCCCGCCGCCGGCGGACCGCGATCACGACGGCATCGTCGACAGCGAGGATGCGTGCCCGGACGTGCCTGGCGTGAGGACGAGCGATCCGAAGACCAACGGTTGCCCGCCGCCGCCGGCGGACCGGGACAAGGACGGCATCCCAGACAGCGAGGATGCATGCCCGGACGTGCCGGGAGTGAAGACGAGTGATCCGAAGACCAACGGTTGCCCGCCGCCGCCGGCGGACCGAGACAAGGACGGCATCCCGGACAGCGAGGATGCGTGTCCCGACGTGCCAGGCGTCAAGAGCGACGATCCGAAGCTCAACGGATGTCCGCCGCCGCCGCCCGATCGGGACAAGGACGGGATCCCGGACGCGGAGGACGCGTGCCCGGACCAGTTCGGGCAGGCGGACCCGAATCCGAAGAAGAATGGTTGCCCGAAGGTGGAGGTCACCGCGACGGAGATCAGGATCCTGGAGCGGATCGAGTTCGACACGGCGAAGGCGACGATCCGGCCGGAGAGCGAGCCGGTGCTCAACGCTGTCCTGTCGATCCTGCGCGATCACCCGGAAATTGCGAAGGTGAGTATCGAAGGCCACACGGACAATCGCGGTGGGAGGGCCTACAACAAGACGCTGAGCCAGAGCCGCGCCGAGGCCGTGATGAAGTGGCTCACCGATCACGGCATTGCGAAGGACCGCCTGAGTGCTCAGGGCTTCGGCCAAGAGAAGCCCATCGATACCAACAACACGGAAGCCGGCCGGCAGAAAAACCGTCGCGTCGAGTTCCACATCGTCGAGCGCAAGCAGACGGGCGGCACGGCACCGTCGAGCACGCCGCCGGCCCCAGGGGTGCCGCCAGGCAAGTAGCGCGAAGACTCTCGCTGACGTCTGATACAAACCGCATTCAACGTCGTACTCATCGACCCGCTGCCGGCGGGCGTGACCGGCGTGCCCGGGTCGATCCGGGTCGCGTCCGGCCCCAACGCAGGCGGCAAGACAGAAGCGTCCGGAGACGGCCAGTGCGAGCAAGACGCTGCATCGCGAACGCGCGCAGCGCTCGCTGCAGGAGAACACGCGCCCCGAAGGCAACGGCGGCGACCCGGGCTCACCTCCCACGAGTGTCGTGGCGGCTCATCGTGCGGCAAACGCGGACTGCGCGGCGCCGACGCCGTTCTGCCTGACAACTGCATCTCCGAAGAACTGCGTGAAGTGCGTGGCGTCGTCCGACTGCTCGGGCACGACACCGGTCGCGAGCGCGCGCGCGGGATGCGGCTCCGACGCAGGCTGCGGAGGAACGAGGCCGGCCTGCGAGCCGTCGGGCGCGTGGGGGCAGTGCTCGATCACCAACCGCTCGCAGTGCACGGGTGGCGCGGGCGGCGCGCAGACGCCGATCCCGTTGCAGCAAGGGTATCGTGCCCGCTGCGCGACTCGGCGGCAGCGTGTCAGAACACGGCTTCGACGTTGACGTTCAGGACGTTGATCGACTGACTGTAGTTGCCGCCGGAGTCGGGGCTACGAGAAGGCGTCTGGTAGGTAGCGAGGGTATTCTTGCCGGCCGTGTTGCGGGAGATGTAGAAGAAGTGGGTTCCGGTGACGGCGACGTAGAGGGGATCGAGCAAGTGGAAGCGGCCGCCCACGGCAAAGGAGATATCGTCGAAATCCATGAGGGCGGGGTCGAGGGTCTGGTCGGGGATGGCGTTGGAGTCGTAGCCAGCGCCGAGGATCAGCTCGGCATCGGGACGAGCCCAGTAGCTCATGCCGGCTCGCACGCCGAACGAATCCTTCCAGTTGCGGGGCAGGTTCTGCGCCGTTTGGGTATCGGGCACCGCGGTGCCGTCCGGGTTCACGCCGCAGCTGCCGTTGTCGCCGTCGGCGATGCACTGGGCTTTGAACGCGCTCCAACGAGTGATATCGCCGAAGATGCGGTACTCGGTCGTGGTGTTCGGGCGGAAGCGAGCGCCAAGGCGAATGATGTCGGGCAGGTCCTGGTAGGCTGAGACCGGGCCCTGCGTGGGATTGGACCCGAGCTTGGTGGCGATGGTGCCCTTCAGGTGCATGCCGCCCGAGACGTTGGGGCGGGACTGGTACGAGGCGCCAAGCCAGACGTGATCGCGCTGGGCTTCCCAGATCGCGCCGGCGCCCAAGCCGAGCTGCCAGCCACTGACATCTAGATAGGAGCGGCCCTCATGTTCGATATCGTTGGTACCGTCGGCGTTGCGCGCCCGGATCGTATCGATAACGGACTGGATGGCGCTGCCAGAGACGCCGATGCTCAGGCCGATGGAGGGGAATTCCTGGGCGAGAGCCAGGGACAGGTAGGTGGACTTGATTTCCCCATTGATGGAGTACCAGCGAGCCGGGCTGTCGTACGGGCCGGCAAAGCGGGTGTCGTTCTTGTAGACGTTGTTCTTGTCCCAGATGGAGATGCCGCCGAAGGGAACGTAGAAGGCGGCGCCAGCGACGGTATGCGGGAGAAACTTCCATGAAGCGCCCAACATGGGCGAAACGAGCACGTTGGTCAACGTGGCCTCGCCGTTGTTGGCCGACGCGCACTCGGGGTTCTTGCAGGCCGCGGTGGGACCGGTATCGGTCGCGCCGGGGATATGCTCGTAGGCGGCCTGTCGGAATGCCAGGTTGCCGTCGACGAACAGGTGGATGCCGTTGGCCTGGGCGAGGCCGGCAGGGTTGTAGTAGACGGCTGTGGGGTTGTTGGTGAGCGGGTAGCCGTATTCGCCGCCGAAGCGCGCTGTCGCGAAGCCGGACGCCGCGGCGTGGGATGTCCAGAGCAGGAGTCCGGTCACCGCGATCGTGGGTGCGAATCGGAAACGGGGCATGCTCGATCCTTTTGTCGCAAGCGGGGTCGACCCCCGGGGACTCTCGGAGAGTCCATCGTGAGCCGCTGACACGGAACTCGGTTGACTCACGCTCGAAGTAGCTTCATAAGTCTTCATAAGACTTGCGTAAGCCTCGTGTCAATTGGAGAATCCGAGCATGACGCCCGCGCTCCCGATATTTCGTCCAACTGCTCTAGCCCTTTGTACGGGGGTGTTGTTCGTGGCGGCGGGAGCAGGCTGCGCCGACCCTTCAGGCCAGTACAATGATTTCGTCGAACGTTGGGATCGCATCCACGCAACCGATGCCGGGGAGCTTCCGGAGGCCTCGCCCGAGGCGTCTGTCGAGGACGTCGCCGACGCGCCCATCGAAGCGGCCGAGGAACCGGCGCCATGCGACCTGCCCGCGACGAGCGACGTTGCTCCCCACTACTACGTGGCGTTGTCCGCCGTCTTCTCCCCGACCCAACCCATCATGTTCCTGGGCACGGTCACCTGGGACGGCACCAGCCTGAGCCTGGACTTCCAGCCCTTGGACCGCTTCGACCATGTGACGCCCAAAGGCGATCCTGTCCATGGCGGCCCCTTCACCGTTGCGGCCGACGGCAGCTTCGATGCTGACATGGGCGCGATTGCGGTCTCTGGCGACGCCAACCCCATCTCCGGCCTCGACATCGAGACCCTCGCCCAGCTGCACGCGGCGGCTGGCGAGTTCTGCAAACCGCTGCAGTTCATCTGCGGCACCGTCACCGGCACCGTGTCCAAGCCCGACTACCTGGCCGGAGCCACGCTCGAGGGCTCGACCTTCACCATGACCGCGATGTCGAGCGCCACGGCATTCCCGCCCGGGCCCGTCGTAATCGATTGTGCTGGCAAGAAGGCCGACTACTGACCTCGCATTCGCGGGGCCGGTGGCGTGCGGATTGCGGTAGGCAATCCAGCTCGGCGCGCGTATCCTGCGGCATCATGGATCGGTCGGGGGCAGAGCGTTGTGCGGTTGCGGGCCGGCCGGTTCGCGAGGGTGCTGCGGGAAGCGGTGGCGGAATGAAGCGAGTGGCGATCTCGATCGTGTTGGTGCTGGGAGCGCTGTGGTTGGGCTCAGGCATGGCGGGCTGCTGCAAGCAGAACGCGTCCAAGACGGCCGCGTGCAACGCGAGCAAGTCCAGCGACGAGTGCAAGACCTGCTGTGGCGGGAACTACTCGTATACCGGCGCCGGAAGCTGCACCTGCTATTGAGACCGGAGCGCCGTTCGGGATTCCACGAACGGGCATTGTCAACGCCAGGGGGTTCGGATACGAACCTCGCATGGCCGCGCCCATCTCTCCTGCCGAAGAGAAAGTCCTTCGCAATCTCTGGACCAAGGGACCGCAGACTGCGTCGCGCGCGGGTGCTGACCCAATCACGGTCCTGCGCCTGCTCGACCAGTCGCTCATCGCCGAATTGCCTGCGGCGTCACCGAAAGCCAAGCCGCGCATCGGGCTGACCGACCGCGGGCGGCAGGTGGCGTCGGAGCTTTTGCCTGCACGTCCGAAGACGATCGACTTGTTCCGGGCGATCGTGGCGCTGCGCGAGGAGGTACGGGCGCTGCGCGCGATGCTGGTGCGGGATCGGGCGAGCGAGGCACCGGCGGTGTGGGACGGTGCGGGTGGCGCGTCGCCCCCGGAGCCTGCGGCGGCGCGGCCGGTGGATCTTTCGAGAGAGATTCGGGATGCCGTCGAGGAACTCGGTAGGCGCGAGCGTCTGGGAGGGCTCGTGCCGCTACCGGCGCTCCGCAAGTATCTGGCGCATCTGGGCGTTGCCCGTGACGAGCTGGACGCGGCGCTGCTGGCAGCCGAGCGAGCGTATGACATCGACCTGAAGGTCGCCAACGACCGGTCGGCCGTGCAGGACGGGTCGGAGGGCATCATGGTCGAGGGACGGGGCCTGCTGTACTTCGTGGTTGCACGATGACGACGCATCCGGAGCTCGACAAGCTGCTCGCGGGCGCGCCCAGCCCGTTCTCGGACAGCGTGTTGCCCAACGCATTCCGCGACACGCCGGACGTTCCCGAGATCCACGCCGAGGCACGCGATCGCCTGCTGGCGGCCATCGAGCATTGCCGTCGCGAGCAGGTCAATGCGCTGCAGGTGATCACCGGGGATCCGGGCGAAGGAAAGACGCACCTGCTGGCGTGGATGCGTCGTCGCGCGGAGGAGAGCTGGTCGCAGCCTGGGTCCGGACCGGTCGCGCTGGCGCCGATCGAGCCGATGCGCTCGGTCGACCGGGTATTTCACCACTTGCTGCACGAGACGGTGCGGCACCTGCGCCGTCCGCTCGCGATTCACGCGCATGCCGACTCGGCGATCGAGTCCCCGTTCGACCTGGTGATGTGGCGGGCGATCCTGCGCATGGTGCGTCTGCTGGCGGACGCGCCCTGGGTGGACGGCTCCTTGTCCACGCTGCTGCGGTCGCTCACGCAGCATCGGCCGGAGCGGTTTCTGGCAGCCTTCGCCGAGCTGATGGCGGAGGCGTGGCGCACGATGGGCGAGGACTTCGTGGTGGGAGCGGCCCGGCTGCCCGAGCTCGCGGGCATCGACAGCGAAGTGCTTCGCACGGCTCTTCTGTACCCGGACCCGGCGAAGCGATCGGACGTGGTCGAGTGGATGGGCGGTGCCAGCCTGGCCGACGATCGGCTGGAGAAGCTGGGCACGCGTCTGGTGTTGGACGGGGAAGACGGGGCGTGGCGTGGGCTCTCGACGGTGCTGCAACTATCGCGGCTGGCGGACGTGAGCCTGGTGCTGGCGCTGGACCAGATCGAGGGCACCGAGCGGCTCGGCGAGGAGGCGGTCTCGGCGCTGATGACGGCGCTGGCGGAGGTCTTCAACGCGCCGGGGGCGGCGGTGATCGCCATCTTCTGCCAGACGCAGATCTGGCCGCGGATGCGCGATCGTGCGCAGGAGCAGGCGCGCGACCGGCTCGACGATCAACCGGCGTTGGTGCTGCGCTCGCTCACGCCGGAGCAGGCGGCGGCCCTGGTGGCGGCGCGCATGCGACGATTCTGGCACGGGGTCGACCAGACACCGCCCTCTCCGTTCTATCCGTGGGAGCGGGAGACGGTGCTGCAGGAGATCCGGAGCGCGAACCTGAGGACGCCGCGCGCCGTGCTCAATCACTTCCGGGCGCTGCTGGCCGGGCGTCGTCCTGCGCCGGATCGCGCCGCACATGCGCCCTCGGCGCGGGAAGTCGTGCGCGTGCGGTTCGCGGCGATCGTGGAGGAGGAGTCGCGCAAGCCCCCACGGCTGCCGGAAGCGCGGGCAGACGTGGTGCAGGGCATGCTGCGTGAAACCTTCAAGGCGGCATGGGTCGCCGGCCGCCGCGCGTCGGGCGCGCGCATCGAGTCGGTGGAGCAAGTGCGGCTCAGGCAGCGTCCCGCGCCGGGCACGCGAGTGACGCTCGAGCGCGGGGGCACACGACGCCGGGTGTACTTCGAGGCCAACAACAGCACGCATGGCGGAAGCGCGGCGGCGGCGGCCAGACGTCTGAAGGCCGTGCTCAGGACCGGGGCGGCCGAGCGCGTGCTGTTGCTGCGGGAGAGCGCGCTGCCGCTGCCGCCGATGGCGCGGGAGTTGGTCGTCGAGCTCAGCCCGCACGGCGCGGTGCTGTGGCTCGACGACGGCGACGTGGCGCCCCTGTCCGCGTTCGAGTCGCTGCTCAATGCGGCGGCCGCGGGAGACATTCCGGTGCCGGAGGCGGAGGCGAGGCAGGCGGCGCTCGAGCAGCTCGAGCGGCTCGGAGCCCTTCTCGACCGTGCGGCCGCAGCGGCGTTCGACGATGCGAAGGAGCATCGTCCGGCCGCGGCGGCGGACGCACCGACGCTCGCCCGGGTCCGAAAGTATTTGCGCGACCAACGGTCTATCGAGACGTTGCCGGTGCTGGCCGAGCGCCTGACGCTCCCGGTCGACGTCATCCATGCCGCGGTGGAGGCGCTTCGCGTGCAGGGCATTCTGGACCTGGTGCAGGATCGCTCGCGGGTGCACGTGGCGCTGCTGCGCCCGGAGGACTGAGCGATGGTTGCCTTCCAGGTCACCGAAGTCGTCACGGCCGTGCGCTGCCCCAGGCAATTCGTGCTCGCGGGCGAGGGACACCGGGTAGAGCCGCCGGGCGGCTCGTCGATTGGCACCGCGGCCCACGCAGTCCTGGCGACGCTCGCGCGGGACGCAGTCGGGGACCGTCGGCTGCTCGCGGCGCTGGCCGAGCGCGCGGCGCGTGCGGAACCGGTGCGCGACGCCTGCTACCGCATCGCATACCGCGAGGCTCATCACCGGGCGATCCAGCTGGCCGGCTCGATACCGGGCGCGGAGCTGGCGCGGCTCGACACGGTGACACGGAGTCTGAGCGCGCTGATCGGGACGTTGCTGGTTCGGGCGCGTACGGAGGCAGCCGACGCACGGGAGGCGGTGGCGAGATCGATCCTGGCGACGGAGGACGCGGTAACGATCGATCTGGGGGACATGCGTGTAAACGGCCGCGTGGATCTGCTGTGCCGGGACGCGCGCACGGGGCTGACGTGGGTATGGGATCTGAAGACCTACGCGGGCTCGGATCGGGCGCAGGCCGAGCAGGTGCGACTGTACGCGATGGCCTACCGGGCCCGCGGGATCGATGCGGCGGCGGCGCTGCTGCACGTCACCGAGGACCGCGTAGAGCTCGTTCGCGGAGGGCCGGCTCGACCGCAGGACACAACCGAGCTGCGCGCTCAGCTGCAGCACATGGCCGAATGGAGACAAGGCGCTACCCCACCCGCGGCCGACGAGCCGTCGACGTGCCGAGCGTGCGTGGCGCAAAGCGTTTGTTGGGCGAGGTGGGGGCGAACGTTGCCGGAGGACGAGGCGAACGGCGGCGAGAGCGAGGCGTCCACGCCGGCGGCGTCGCAGCCCCCGGCATCGGAGCCTGCACAACCTCCGCCCGCGACACCCAGGCAGGAGCTCGAGCCCGCGGCGTTGTGGGTGGGACAAGACGTGGCGAGCGGCACCCCGGCCCGCATCGAGCCGTCGGACTTGGTGCACCACATGGCTGTCTTCGGCTCCACGGGCGCGGGCAAGACGTGGCTTGCCAAGTGCCTTGTCGAGGAAGCCGCGCTGGCGGGGATTCCGGTGCTGGCCGTGGACATGCAGGGCGACCTCGCCCAACTGGCCAGTCTCCGGCCGGACGAGGCGGGGCATCCGTCCGAGCGCGCGACGGCGTTCCGCGAGCGGGTCGAGACACGCATCTTCACGCCGGCCTCGGACGCGGGACTGCGCATTTGCCTCAATCCGCTGCGCGTTCCCTCCCCTTCGCTCGACGAGGAAGCTCGTGGGTTCTGCATGGCTGCCATTGCGGAGAACCTGCTTGGGGCGGTTCGGATCCCCGATTCCTGGGGCCTGGTCGCGAAGGAGTACATTGCGCAGCTGTTGACGGCAGCGCCGCCCGGCGTGTCCTTGTCGGGCCTGGTCGAGCTGGTGCGCGAGCCGGGCTCGTTGCACATCGATCCGCTGCTACGCTCCAAGACGCGTCGCGAGACCTTGGCCGAGCAGCTGCGCGTGCTGGCCGCCGGCACGCAGCGCTTTCTCTACGACAAGGGACGGCGGCTGCGGGTCGAGGATCTGCTGACCGCGTCCGAGCCAGGCAAGACACCGATCAACGTGCTGTGGCTCAATTCCCTCGGCGACACCGGCGCGCGCCAACGATTCGTGGCTACGGTGCTGTCCGACGTCTATGCGTGGATGCTCGGGCAGCCGTCGTCGGCTCCGCAGCTATTGCTGTATCTGGACGAGGTCGGGCCCTTCGTACCGCCCCACGGGGATCCGCCGGCCAAGTCCATCCTGCGCAGGCTGTTCAAGGAGGGAAGGAAGTACGGGGTGTGCGGGCTGTTCTGCACGCAGAACTTCACCGACGTCGACTACAAGGTACTGTCGCAAGCGCACACGCTGGCGCTGGGCCGGATCGGGGCGACACAAGACAAGGCGCGGGCGCGCAAGCTGCTGTCGTGGGCATCGGAGTTCGACGCCACCTCGGCAGCGGACCAGCTGATGTCGGCGGCGCACGGGACGTTCCTGCTGACCCGGTCGGCGCAGAGCGGGACACCGCGCTGGATCAAGGTCAGGTCCCTGTTGACAGCGCACGGCGTACCGTGGACCGACGAGGACGTGATGGCGAATACGCCACCGTCGCTGCGGGAAGCCTGGCGAAAGGGCTGAGTGCGCAAGCGCCGGGCGCCCGCGCGGATTGCCCTCTATCGCGGTGGGTCGGTCTTTGCGCCGGGAGCGCTGTCGCGCACGACCTGGCCCAGCACGACTCGCACGCTGTCTCGGTGGGCGAGCCGTCCCTGCTCCTCGGCGACGTGCTGCACGGCGGGCAGCTCGGCGCCCAGGAACCGCGCCCCGTGGCGTCGGAACACGTCCGGATCACCGGTACACAGGACGCGCAGGGCGCCTGTTCCTTCTTCCGCATAGCCCGGGTGGCGTGCGAGCCAATCGAGGAGCCGAGCGGCGACGGCCGGGCTCGGGTCGAGCACGCGCACGCCGCGGCCCACGGCTGCTTCGAAGGCCGGAAGGAGGAGCGGGTAATGGGTACAAGCCAATACGAGCGTGTCGATGCCCGGGAACTGAGCCACGTAGCGGGCGACGGCGAGCCTGGCTATGTCGGAGTCTTCCCAGGCTTCTTCCACGATCGGGGCCAGCAGCGGCGCGGCGTGGGCGCTGACGCGATGGGGGCCCAGCTTGGCGATCTCCATGGCAAACGTGCCGGAGGAGATCGTGCGCGTGGTGCCGATCACGCCGACATGCCCCTGGCTGACGGCGACTGCGGCTTCGGCAGCGGGGATGGTGACGCCCAGGATGCGTCGCTGGCTGTCCGGGCCCTGAACGTAGCGGCGCTGCAGGTGGCGCAGGGCCACGCACGAGACGGTGTGGCAAGCGACGACGATGAGGCGGCAGCCCTCTTCGAAGAGGCGCTCGACGCATTGCTCGGCGAAGTCGAGCACGGTGTCGGTATCGCGGCCGCCATAGGGCGCGCGGCCCGAGTCTCCGAGGTAGACGAAGTCGTGGCGGGGAAGCACGGCGCGAAGCTCGCGCAACACAGACAAGCCGCCATAGCCGGAATCGTAGACGCCAATCATCGGCGTGCTCCTTCGGGGCGGGGCACGAGGGCATCGAGAGGCGCGGATGCCCGGCGGGCGCGAAACCAGGGTAGCATCGGCGCCATATGGATCCCGAACGGGCGCGCGCGTCAAGTTCTCGCCCGTGCAAACGCGATCACCTCAGCTCGACAGCGTCCGCGAGCGCAGCATGCCCTGTTCGATGTCGCGGCTCAGGCCACGGTCTCACACACCTTGGCAGCGAGCTGGCGGCCGAACTCGCGGCACGCGAGCAGGTCCGCATCGCGGGGCACGTACTTGACCACGAGCGGCTCGCGTACCAGCTCGACCTTGAGCTCCTTGAGGGTCTCGTGCACCTGGTCGGCCGCAGTCGTGCTCCATCCGTACGACCCGAAGGCAGCACCGATGAGGTTCCTGGGCTTCATGCCCTTGAGGTACGTGAGCAGATCGGCCACGGTGGGGAACATCTGACCGTTGAGGTTGGGCGAGCCGACCAAAAGCGCAGCCGCGTCGAGCAACTCGGTGAGCACGTCGCTGCGGTGGGCCTGGTCGAGCGCCATGAGCTTGACGCGCGCGCCGCCCTCGTGGGCGCCTTCGGCGATCGCGCGGGCCATGGAGGCGGTGCTCTGCCACATGGAGGCATAGACGATGACGACCTTGCGGGCCGCGCGCCGATCGCACCATGTGCGGTACTTTGCGACGACGTCGGCCTGACCGCGCCGCCAGATGGGTCCGTGGTCGGTGGCGATCACCTTCGCACCGCTGATGACATCGCCGAGCTTGTCGAGCAGCTTGCTCATGGGCGACGAGTACGGCATCAGCACGTTCGCAAAGTACTTGGCGGTCTCGTAGTCGACGATGTCCGCCGGCAGCTCGTCGGCGAACCGCTCGTGGCTGGCGACGTGCATACCGAACGCATCCTGGGTGAACATGATGTTGTCGCCGTCGAGCACGCCGATCATGCTTTCCGGCCAATGCAGCATGCGCGCCTCGTGGAAGGTGAATCGCGCGCCACCGACGTCGACGGCGGCGGCGTTGGGCACGGGCTCGACGGGCACGTCGAGATCGAAGTGGGCGGCGAGGGTGGCAACACCGGCCTTGGAGGTCAGGACGCGATCGGGGCGAACGGCAGCGACGAGCTGAGGCAGGCAGCCGGAGTGGTCGAGCTCGGCGTGCAGGGACACGACGTTGCGGATGCGCGCCGGATCGACGACCGAGGAGATGCGCGACATCATCTCGTCGAAGAAAGGTTTCTTGACGGTA
>JAJZQG010000251.1 GCA_021847645.1 Myxococcales bacterium | reverse complement strand
ACCTGCCCGCTGGTGCCGGATTCGCGGCTCCTCATGCCCATCTCCGGTATGCTTTGACGCCGATGGGCCCGGCCCCGGCCACCGCTGGCGCCAGAAGGCTCCATCTCAACGTGATCCAGTTTAGATCGCTAGTCCCGCGCCCACGGTCACCAAGGGCAGGAAGTAGGAGCCCGAGCCCGAGCTCATGCTCTCCAGCCCGGAGGTATCGACCTTGGAGTTGTTCGCGCTCGCGAGCACGGCAGGGTCCAGGCGCGCCGAGCCGCTGACGCGCATGGCGCCCGCGCCAAGGTTGAGCACGAGGTGATCGGCGACGACCCATTGGTAGCCGAGATCGAACCCCCAGCCGTCGAACTCGCCGGAGGCGCCTTCGGCGCTGCCGGACCCTCGGACGTATCGTGGCCCGAGGTACAAGCCTCGCGCCCCACGGGACAGGGGAAAGAAGTGATAGCCGAAGTCGGTCTCCCAGCCCTTGATCTGCGCGTTGTACGACACGCCCTGCTGCGCGTCCTTGACCGCAAGCGACAGGCGGCTGACCTCGACGAACAGGGCGTGGGGGCCGTACGGCGCGAGCTCGAGGTGCGTTGTGAACTTGCCCAGCGTGACGAGCACCGGGTTGACGAAGGCGCTGACGTACGTGCTGGGCTTGTCGTCGGCGCCGAGGGGCTTCCGGTCCGCGTCGACGGGCGCGGGTGAGGAGGGCACGAGCACACTGTCCGGAAAGGCGGGCGGGTAGGAAGCGGAGGAGGGCACCGGGTCCGAAGGGGCGGGCTGCGGGGGCCGACCGTCAGGCAACGGACCGTTCCAGGGTTCCAAGGGGCCGCCCTGGCCAAAGGGCGAAGACGCGGGATCGGAGGCGAGCGCCGTCGCCGGCACGACGCCGAGCAGAACCGAAGAGAGGACGAGAGCGAGAGGGCGCATCACGGAGGGACGAGGGCACACCTCGTGCCACGCCGCCCTTCATCCATGATGGCTGATCTGGCGGGTATGGCCAGCCCAGACTGCGCCACGTGAGCGGCACACCGGGACGGCGCGATCAGGCGCGGTCTACTCGCTGGCTTCGGGAGTCGAGACCTTGGTGATCTGCTTGCCCTTGTACTTGCCACACGCGGGACAAGCGCGGTGCGGGACCATGGGCTCGCCACACTCGGGGCACGGCACCAGGTTGGGCACCGCGATCTTCTCGTTGGCGGCACGGCGGATGTTTCGCTTCGAAGAGCTGGTTCGTCGCTTCGGGACTGCCACGGCGTACTCCTTGGCTTCAGGACTTTTTCTTGAGCGCCAGCAACGGTGCGAGCCTGGGGTCGATCGGCTGATCGGCCGCATCGGCGTCGCCCGCGGCGGCGGGAACGGGACCGATACCCGGACATTCTTCGGAGCACAAGGGGAAGATGGGGATCTCCAGAAGAATGGCTTCACGCAGGAAGCCGTCGAGGACGATCTCGTCACCGGTGTAGGTGTCCGCGTCGGCCTCGTCGGGAGAAAATTCGTAGATGTCTTCGCCCTCTTCGCGGTGCCACTTGCCCTTGCCGGCGCGGGCCTTGGGCGAGGACGGACGATCGAGCTTCTTGGCCGCGTCGGCCTTGTCGGCCTTTGCCTTGCCGGCTTTGGCCGGCTTGGACGGGGCGGGACGGTGGGCTCCGCCGCGCTCGGGCACCAGGAACAAGGCGATCTCCGTTTGAAGCTCGATCGGGGTGGGCTTGGTGCATCGGGCGCAGGCCGCGATGACCGGCACGCTGACGGTGCCCCGGACGATGACGTCGCGGCCCGAAGTCACGAGCCTGAGCTCCACGCGGCCTTCCCGCTCCTCGGCAGGCGTGACCTCGGTCTCCTTCAACGCGTCGGCCATCCACTCGCGGGTGAGCGGAGCGTCGACGTCGCGCATGCCGACCTGCTGCAGGTCGTAGATGGGGAAGACGAACTGGGGGTGCATGGGGGGCGCGGAGCTTAGCGCCGCGAGGCGTGTCCCGCAAACGGCATGGGACAAGACAGCCCGACGCGCGACACAGGCCCGTCGGACGCGCCCCGTCGCACGAACGTAGCCTCCCCCCGCAGCAGTCGGCTACACTCGGCTCACCGTGAACTCTAGGAAGAATGTCGTCAGTGTCGTCGTCTTCTTGATCTGCGTCGTGATCACGCTGGCGACCGTCATGAATGTGTTCGGCGACAACTCGGACGTGGAAGCCAAGTCCAAGGCGGCCGCTTGCTGGAACGTCAAGGACTGCAAGTACGCCAAGCGCGCCTTGCTGCGAACGCCGCTCGGCCAGACGTTCACCTACGAAGGTGGCGGACGCACCTTCGACGTGGTGTGCCGTCGCTCGGCGATCGTGTTCGGCGACTACACGTGCACGGCAGAGCCGCAGAAGTGAACGCAATGCGGCCAAGGCTACTTGCGCCCGGCTCGCGCACGCGCCGGATCGTGCTGGGCCTGATGGTGTATGCCTTCTGCACGGCGGTGTTCTTCGCATCGGCCGCGCGCGACCGCATCCTCGAACACTCTCCCTACAACCACTACGCCCTGCTCGCAGACTGTTGGCTGCATGGACGCCTGGACATGGCGGGCCCGCCGCCGCCGTACGCGCAAGGCAATGACTTCGCCTTGTACAAGGACCGCTGGTACGTCTCGTTCCCGCCGTTTCCAGCGGTGTGGCTGCTGCCGTGGGTCAAGATCGCCGGGCGGGTCGAGAACGTGCGCGACGGCCAGGCGTTTCTCTGGCTGGCAGGCGTGGGCCCGGCCGTCCTGTGGCTCGCGCTCGAGAAGCTTCGCAGAACCGGCAAGTCCGACCGCTCCGAGTGGGTGAACCTGTCCCTTGCCCTGCTCTTTGCCTTCGGCACCGTCTACTGGTTCACCGCCGAACAAGGCACGGTCTGGTTTGCAGCCCACGTCGTGGGCGTCGCGCTCGCCGCGCTGTTCGTGCTCGCGGCCATCGACGCAGAGCATCCGGTGCTCGCCGGCCTGCTGCTCGGGTTCGCGTTCCTGACGCGGCCGCCGACGCTTCTGATGGGATTGGTGTTCGCCGGCGAGGCGCTGCGCATGAGCGTCGGAGGCACCTTTCCCGAGGCGCGCGGCGGATGGCTCGCGCATGCGTGGGCAGCCGCACGAGCCATCCACGTGCCCACTCTCGCCAGGAAGTGGGGGCTGTTTCTCGTACCCCTGGTGGGCCTGGGGCTGCTGTACCTCTGGTACAACCACGCTCGGTTCGGCAACGCGTTCGCTGCCGGCCACGAGTACCTGACCGTGGCGTGGCGCGAGCGCATCGAGAAGTGGGGGCTGTTCTCCTACCACTACCTGGCGCGCAATCTCGGTGTGGTGCTCACCAGCCTGCCGTGGGTGACCAAGGACCCGTGGTCCGTACAGATCAACGTGCACGGGCTGGCGCTGTGGGTCACCACGCCCATGTACTTGTGGCTGCTGTGGCCCCGCAAGACGGGCTGGCAGTACTGGCTGTACGCGACAAGCGCGCTGGCAGTCGCCCTGCCCGATCTGCTGTATCAGAACACTGGCTGGATGCAGTTCGGCTTCCGCTTCTCCAACGACTTCGCCGTGCTGCTGTTCGTGCTCCTGGCGCTCGGCGGCCGGCGCTTCGGCAAGGCCTTCTGGTCCGCCGCGGTGTTCGCCGTCGCGGTCAACGGCTTCGGCGCCATGACGTTCGATCGTCAGCCCTTCAGCCGGTTCTACTACGTCGACGGCTCGCAGAAGACGATCTACCAGCCCGACTGATCGGGCGGAGCCACGGGGCCTGCTTTTGAGGCCGGCTCGCGCCCATCTCGGCTGCTGCCGGCAGCCATGGCAGCGTTGCGCTTCATGTCGTCGAGCCCCACGCGCCGCAGCGGTGTGCCTTCGCTCAGGGCGCTCCACTGCTGGGCGGTGAGCTGGGCAAGGTCAGCCAACCCCATCGTGGACCATCGCTCCAGCGGAGCGAACGGCGAGTTTTCCGGCGCCATCGCCTCGGGCGTGCGGTTGTACGGGCACACCTCCTGGCACACGTCGCAACCGAAGAGCCACGGCGCAACGCGCCCGGCGAGGGACGGATCGCGCGGCCCGCGATGCTCGATCGTGAGGTACGCAATGCACCGGCGCGCGTCGAGCACCCACGGCGCCCGGAACGCGCGCGTCGGACACGCGTCGAGGCAGCGTGTGCATCGTCCGCACCGGGGCACGGCGGCCGCACCCGGAAAGGCGGGCAACGAGAGGTCGGTGACCACCTCGCCCAGCACGACCCACGAGCCCAACCCGGGCACGATGAGCATGCCGTTCTTGCCCACGAAGCCCAGGCCCGCGCGGGCCGCCCACGCGCGCTCGAGCACCGGAGCCGTGTCGACCAAGGGCCGCGCCCGGGCGCCCGGGGCCAGCGACCGCACGAAGTCGGCGAGCTTGCGAAGGCGCCGTCGAAAGTGGTTGTGGTAATCGCGGCCGCGCGCGTAGCGAGCGATGTGGGGAATGAGGCCGAGCGCGCCCGACGTCGGGGTAGCGTAGCGTTCGGCGACGCAAATCACGCTCCTGGCGCCGGGCAGCAAGCCTTCGTGCGCGAGACATCGGCGCACCTCGCGGTGGCTGGCGAGCCAGGACATGCTGCCGTGAAGCCTTTGCTGCACGAAGGCCTCGTAGCGGTCGTAGTCGACGTCCAGGGGCAGGTCGGCGCGGGCGACGGCCACGCGGTCGAAGCCGAGCTGGCGCGCGCAGTCCTGCAGGGCAGCGGCGAGGTCACGCACTGGCCAACGGTAGCGCACGATGCCTGCGCAGGGCACGTTCCCGAGGTTTTCTGTGGGAGCTCGCGCGCCACTCCGGTATCCTGACGGCTGGTCTTGCACAGCTCGAGGTGGTGGACATGCGCTGGAACGGCAACGTATTCGTATCGGCTTCGACCGTGGTGTTGGCTCTAGCTCTGGGGGGCTTGAGCGCGTGTGGCGGGGGCAGCGGGGAGACCGCAGGCGCGGGAACTGCCAGCTTCTCGTTCGCCACGGGGGCACCGGGCGCGTGCGGGGGCACCGCGACACCGACGGACGACGAGATATGCGCGAACGTGGCGGCGCCCACGAGCTGCGCGGCGTCCAAGGAAAAGCCGATCGAGAGCTGCGGGGTTCTCATCCCCGCGCCGACCGAGATTCAGGGCAAGGTCAACGAGCTGGTGCGCACCACCGACACGGTCGAGTACGCCGGCACGGGCGCGGTCGACATTTCCTGCTTCGATCCCGCGAACTACCCGCCCAAGCCCGGCCAGTCCAAGACCGTCTCGATCGCGGGACGCGTGAAGATCTTCGCGGCCGGTTGCGACTCGAAGGACGTCACGATCGAAGTCCACAAGGTCGCGGACGACGGCAGTCTCGGCGACTTGGTCGGCACGCCGGTCACCACGACTGCGGATTCGCCGTCGGAGCTCGACACGCTGCAAGGGAGCTGCGTGGACGGGCGAACGCTGCGCAAGTTCACCTACGACGGGGTACCGACCGAGACGCAGGTCGTGATCGTGACCAGCGGAGCGCCGGGCAAGGGTTGGGCGAAGCTCTACGAATACGCGATGTACATTTCGAACTCCGATCCGGCGCTCAGCGCTGACGGGGTGTGGACGCACGATGTGCGCGCGTTGGCCGAGGACGACTTCTCGACGATCCCGTCGGCGGCCATGGGCCAGACGATCACTCCCGGCAACGGGGCGCTCGCGGGAGAGATCCACGACTGCGGCGACGTTCGGCTGTCATACGCGATGGTGGACGTGGACAAGCCGCGCAAGTCGTTCGTGTACCTCAACGACAACGAGGACAACCCGATGCCGGATCTATCGCGAGGTGCGCTTGGAACGGCGAAGCTGGGCTTGTACGCGGCGCTCGACATCAAGCCGGGGCCGATCCAGGTGGCGGCGGTCGGCGTGCTCGACAACAAGCTGGTGACGCTGGGCTACGCGAAGGCGTACATCTTTGAGAACTCCGTCACGGCGGTCACGCTGCGCGGGGTTCGGCCGTACCAGGTTCCGTAGGCGTCGATGCGCGCGCAGACGAGGCGCCGCGCGTGAAGACCACCACCGACGCCATCCTCGGCGGCGCCGTGACGCTCGAGCAACCCGCCCAAGGCCACGGCTACCGCGTCAACGTCGACTCCATCCACCTCGCGCGGTTCGCCGCCACCAGCGTGCCGCCCGGTGGACACGTGACCGACCTGGGCGCTGGCGTGGGCGCCGTAGCGCTGTGCCTGACCCGCCTTGCGCATCCTGCACGCCTCACCCTCGTGGAGCTGGACGCGGACGCCGCCGCTCTCGCGCGACGCAACCTTCGTCATGCCCAGTGGGACGGAGCTTGGGATGTCATCGAGTCCAATCTCGACGACTGGCCCGCAGGACCGTTCGAGGTGGACGTGGTGGTGGCCAACCCTCCCTACACGCCGCCGCAGGGCGGGCGCAAAGCCAAGGCGGCCGGGGTTGCGCGCGCCAGGCAGGGCGATGTCGGTGTGTTCCTGCGCGCTGCCGCCCGGGTCGCCAAGCCCGGCCACACCCGCATCGCGTTCAGCTATCCGTCGCACGCGTTGGTCACCATCCTCACCGCGGCTCGCGACGCGGGCCTGGGGCTGCGGCGCGTGACGTTCGTGCACGCGAAGCCGGATAGCCCCGCACGCCTCGCACTGCTGCAGTGGACCGCCGGTGCCGGCCCGGATCCGGTCGTGACCCAACCCGTCATCGAGACTGCGCCAGCCCCTTTGCGTGCTGCCCCGCCGGACGGCTAGGATGTTCGCTCCGGCGGCAGGAGGCGCCGCTGCAAGGCCACCATGTTCCAAGACGCGCGAGCCGAACGTCGCTCCCGTCGTGTCCGGCAGGTCGCGACGCTGGCGCTGTGGTGCGTCTGGTCCAGTGTCTCTTGCTCGCTGGTGATCGACAAGGACGCCACCCAGTGCACGACCGACGGCGACTGCGCGCGGTTCGCCGGCACGGTGTGCGTCGATCGGGCTTGCGTCGATCCTGCCGGCCAAAGCCCGGCGTTCGAGTGCACGACGCATCAGGACTGCGTGCGTCAGCAGGGCGACTACCACATCTGCCGGCAGCCCGATCGCAAGTGCGTGGCGCTTCGTTCGCCCGAATGCGCGACGGTATCCGGCGACTACACCGACGAAGGCGCGATCTTCATCGGGTCGCTGCTGACGACGACGGGACAGAACCAGAGCTTCGGCAAGCCGGCGGAGAACAGCATTCGCCTTGCGCTGAGCGAGTTCACCAGCCTGGCAAATGGGTTGCCCCCGGCACCGGGCTCCACGCAGCGTCGGCAGCTGGTGCTCATCGGCTGCAACGACGCCGACGATCCGATCGCAGCGGCCACCCACCTCACGGCCGATCTGCACGTCCCCGCGATCATCGGCGCCTCCTTCAGCGGCGTCACCATCAAGGTCGCCACCGACGTGACCATTCCTGCGGGCACGTTGCTCATCTCGCCGTCGGCCACCAGCGTCGCGATCACGCACCTGCAGGACGACAACCTGGTGTGGCGGACCGCGCCGTCCGACACCCTGCAGGCCAACGCGATTTCGCAGCTCGTCGACCAAGTCGAGGGCGATGTGCGCACCGAGCTCGGATTGTCGGCGCAACAAGACATCAAGCTCGCCGTCGTTCACAAGGGCGACGCCTACGGCAAGGGCCTGGCCGACACGCTCGAGCCGCAGCTCACGTTCAACGGCAAGCACGCCCTGGACAACGGGTCCAAGTACATGCGCCGCGACTACGGGGATCCGAGCGTGGCCGGTTCCACGCACTATGACACCGTCATCGCGGACGTGCTTGCCTTCAAGCCCCACATCCTGCTGCTGTTCGGCACCAGCGAAGCGGTGACCGACGTGTTCGGGCCGATCGAGCAACAATGGCCGGCCTCGACGATGGTCGCCGGCTCCCGGCCTCGGTACATCTTCTCGGACGGTGGCTTGTTGCAGCAGCTGTCGGATCTGGTTGCAGCGAACGACGATCTGCGCAAGCGGATTCTGGGCACGGTTCCGGGCACGGCCAACGACCTGTTCAAGGCGTTCCAGAAGGCCTACAGCGGTGCGTTCACCGACAGCACATCTCCGGATGTCTTCGGCACGGCCGGCGCCTACGACTCGGCCTACCTGCTTGCCTACTCCATCGTGGCATCGGGCGCGCAGCCGATCACCGGTGCGACCATCGCCTCGGGCTTCAGCAAGCTCGTGCCGCCCGGAACGCCGACCAACGTGGGAGGACTCCAGATCAACGGCGCGTTCGGGCTGCTAACGGCCGGCCAGCCGATCGACTTCAACGGCGCCTCGGGCCCCTTGGATTTCGATCTGGCGACCGGCGAAGCGCCGTCGGACATCCAGGTCTGGTGCCTGCCACGGGGCGACGCGGGCGCCGGCCCTGGCACGAGCTCCGGCCTGTTCTACAACGCGGCGACCGGACTTCTCGAGGGAAGCATCCAGAGCCAGTGCGAGTAGCCACTCGCGCTTCGACTAGAACGCGCCTCGCACCACGACGCTGCCCGGCGCCACACCGACCTTGATCGCGCCGGACGGTGACGAATCGGCCGACGAATGTCCCGCGAAGAACGTGCGCCAGGTGGCATAGCCTCCGAGCATGATCGCAGCGCCGCCGAGCAGGTCCGTGGTCAGCGCCAGCCTGCTCGTCCTGGATTCCGCGTCGTCGAGCGCTTGGCGGCCCACGTTCGCGGTCGCTCGCTTGTTCTCGAGATCGTCGGAGGCTGCGAGCGCCATCACGCCGGTCACCGTAGCCCCGAGCGCCAGCGCGCCCGTGACTCCCCAAGCGACCCAGGGGACCTGGCGAGGCGGCACCGTCGGCGGCGGATTGGGCGCCTGAGCGCGAGGCGCCGCGGACGCTAGCCGATCGGCAGCGGATTGTGCGGCCCGGGGCGGCGCCGCAGCTGCGAGCGGGCTCAGCTCCAACGGCAGCTCGAGCGTATCGGCGCCTGCCACATCCACCACGCGTGTGACCGACGCGTATCCCTCCTCGCTTGCGGTGATCTTGCGTCGGCCCGCGCTGACCATGACCGGTTCGGACAGCGGCGTGGTGCCGACCAGCACGTCATCGACGAACACCTGCGCGCCCGCAGCACTCGTCGTGATCGAGATCCGAGCGACCCGTTCTTGCAGCTTGGAGATGTCACTCTCGACCTCGGCGCGGCGTCGCTGCTCCACCTGCGCGCCGCCGTCGTGCAGGTACTGTTCGAAGGCGCGAAGCGCGCCCGCGTAGTCGCGCAGCTGGTAGCGCACCTGGCCGATGTCGTAGAGCGCCCGGAAGTTCGGCGCGAGCTCGTAGGCGCGCTCGAGCTCCACCAGCGCTCCGCGGAAGTCGTTCTCGTCGTACAGCTCCAGGCCGCGACGAAATCGCTGCTGGGCCTCTCTCGTGGGCGCCGCGTCGGACGCGGTCCCTTGCTGTACCTGACCCGAATTCGCACGCGCCACCTCCGGCGCCGCAACCAGGGCAAGCGCCAGCGCCCAGACGATCCCCACGCTCCGGGTCATGGTGCCCACGGATCCGTCTCGTCCAGCGGCCGCTTGCTGCGCCGCGGACTCGGCTTCTTGGGCTCCGCGTGCCGGGGCTGGTTGGATTCTGTCGCCACGGGCGTCACCGCCCGAACCGGTTCCACCCGCTGCAGCGAGAGAGCGACCGTCGCGTTCTCGAACGACGTTACCTCGCGCGTGGCCGTCACGTACCCGTCCGACTCGGCACGAACCACATGCGAGCTGCCGCGCTGTACCTTGGCGGCAGGTGGATCGCCCAAGAGCCGAGCTCCGTCGAGAAAGACAGCGGCATCGCGCGGCTGAACGTCGATCGTCAGGTCCACCTCGGCGGGTTGCTGCGTCGAGCTGCGTGCGGCTTGCACGACGAATGGCGAGGCGACGGCCGGAGAGGCCAAGGACGGCTCGTCGTTGCGCCGCACACCGAGACCGAAGACCAACACGCCGAGCACCACGACACTGAGCGCTCCCAGCATGGCGATCAGCGGCCATCGCGCTGTCTGGGTTCGAGCTCGAAGGCTCCGTGTCGTCTCACGGACAGCGAGCCCCGGCGTGGACCCCGGCGGGATCGTCGGGTCTGGCACCGGTGTCGCCGCGCCCGGCGGCGCGCTTCGGCCCCGCAGGGCGCCAGGCCACTTGCTCGAAGGCGTCAGCGTGGTGCCCAGGGTGCGCTCGAGCTCGGGAAGCTGCATCACCTCGAACTGGCCGGTCGACATCGCATTGACCGCGGTCAGCTGCTTGTCCACGACGGCCTGCAGCATCTGCCGTTCGTCCGCGAACCGCGACGCGACGAAGGCGCCAATCTCGTCGTAGGTCGTCCGGTCCCCCACGTTCGCCAACCATCCGTCGATGGCCTGCTGAAACTCGGCGGCGGAACCGAAGCGGTCTTCGGGCGCGTGCGCCAGGGCGCGGCGGCAGATCTGCTCGAGCTCGATGGGCACCTCGCGCACGTGATCGCGCAAGCGAGGCAGGTCCGCACCCAGGAGACGATTGAAGATCGTCGCACTGGTCATGCCTTCCCACATCCGACGGCCGGCGAGCGCCTCCCACAAGAGCACGCCCATCGAGAAGATGTCGGCGCGACGATCGACGCGCTCGCTGCGGGCCTGCTCCGGCGACATGTACGCGAGCTTGCCCTTCATCACGCCGGCGCCGGTTTCGGCCGAGGAGTCGATCGCCTTGGCGATACCGAAGTCGACAACCTTCACTTCACCGGTGTACGTGACGAACACGTTGTGCGGGGACACGTCGCGGTGCACGACAGCCAGCGGCGTACCGTCGAAGTCCCGCAGCTCGTGCGCATGATGAAGCCCGGCCAGGGTCTCGGACAGAATGCGCAGATGCATCGCAAGCGGGATGCCCGACGGACCGGCGCGATGCGCGATGCGCTTGAGCGCTTGGCCGTCCAGATACTCCATCGCGAGGAAGTAGGCACCCTCGTCGATTCCCACCTCGTAGGTCTGCACCACGTTGCGGTGGTTGACCCGCGCTGCCAAACGGGCCTCGTCGAGAAACATGGCGAGGAACTCAGGATCCTCGGCCAGGTCGGGCCGGAGCTGCTTGACCACGAGAAGCTTGTGGAAGCCGGCCGGACCTCGGGCCACGGCGAGGAACACGTCGCCCATGCCGCCGCGCCCAAGCTCAGCGATGAGCCTGTAGCGTCCAAGCCGATGCCCCGTGGTAGCCCCAGATGCTGGCACGATGACGTTCCCTGCCCTGGGCCGCGCACACCAATTCGTGCACGCGGCAAGGGAGCCGCAGTCAGAAGTGCGACCCGGAGGAATCTTAGCGCGGCGCCCACCCGTGCTGCAACGCCGCGAAATACGCCTGAACCACCACCGCCTGAAGGGCGGTGTTTTTTTTTGCCCGACTGAAGTCGGCTGAAGGCCGAGCCTGCGATGCCGGCGATCTACTCGGTTACCTTGAAATCGGCGTCGTCTCGTGGGACAAGGTCCTGCTCCGCGATGTACTTGGCGAGGACGTCATCCGTGACATTGCCGCTCGTAGCGACGAAGTAGCCTCGCGCCCAGATATGGCGCCCCCAGAACGCCTTGTTCAGGCTTCGAAAGTCCCGCATCAATCGGTTCGACGACTTCCCTTTGATCGCCTGCATCACTCGGCTCGGCGCAAGATTCGGCGGCACGCTCAGCAACAGGTGCACGTGGTCCGGGCGAATGTGGCCTTTGATGATCTCGATGTCCATCGCCCGGCAGATCTCGCGAATCAGATCGCGCAGTCGGTACCCAACCTCGTCACGCAGAACCGGCTTGCGGTACTTCAGGATGAACACGAAGTGGTAGTGGCACTCGTAGATGGTATGGGCTCCCTTTCTATACATGCCGCATCGTACCGCAAGCCTCCTGAAGGCGTCGCCTGAAGGCGAGGGGGTTCACCCATCCCCGAGGGGAGACCCTAAACTGGATCACGTTGAGATGGAGCCTTCTGGCGCCAGCGGTGGCCGGGGCCGGGCCCATCGGCGTCAAAGCATACCGGAGATGGGCATGAGGAGCCGCGAATCCGGCACCAGCGGGCAGGT
>JAJZQG010000022.1 GCA_021847645.1 Myxococcales bacterium | reverse complement strand
ACCTGCCCGGCCCAGCCGGCGTCGAATGGTGGATCCTGCATGTCACAGCACACTTCAGCCACCTGCGCCGCCGGCGATCGTCGCGCCCGCAAGGTCAGCGGCTTCCACCCGGTGGTCCCTTCGCGCAGCAGCAGGTCAATCGATCCCGTTGTGCGCAGCCGCCGCGAGGCCAGCAAGCTGGGAAGGTGTGCGTCCAGCAGCAAGACCGTTCCCTGCTCGATCTCCCAGCTCTCGCGCCCGGCTCCCGCACCGGCAACCACGTTGATTGGCTCATCGACGGCCGTTCCGGTGGGATGCTCGCGCAGCCACCGGACGAACTGTACCGCATGAACCTCGCACGCAACGCCGGGTACATGTCCGTCGTCGCCCATCCAATCATGGAATGCGGCCCAGCATATCCGCGACAGGCGCGCCACGAGCGCCGACAGCGGGGCCTCGGGCACTTGCCCCTGCACCGCCGCCAGCAATCGCTCGGCGGGGTTCGCCGTCACGTCCAGCAACCCAGCGTTCGCCAGGTCGATCGCCCCGGCGTCCGCAAATACCACGGGTATCCCCTCGACTACCGGATAGCGCGCAAGGCACGCCGCATTGGTACACTCGACCGAGCCGACCCCGTCCAGCATCCCCGGCACGGCCGTCACCCGCGCGCCTTCGACGCTTGCGCTAAGTGGGTATCGCACGAGCCGGCCGTCGTGGCCGGCCCTCCGGCAGCGCGGGCAGACCAAACGCGCCGCGGAAAAAGCGGTGCTCGACGCGCTCACCGCGACACTCCTCCGCGGGAGGGACGCCGCGCCCGCAGCACCAGCAGCACGACCACGCCCGCCGCCGCGGCTATCAATAACAACACCAACCCCACCACCCCGGCGATTCCTACATAAACCAGGGAGTGCAGCTTGCCTGGCGAAGCCGTCGTGGTGCTGCCCGCGTCGAAACCGCTCAGGGGGGCGACGGCCGCGGTCAGTTCCTTTACGGTGTATGCCCGCGGCGCCTCCTCTTGCCCTTTGGACGTGAAGGTCACCCGCTGCCCGGCCGAGAGCGAAAGGGTCCCGCCCTTGCGCGTCTGCACGGACGCCGAGCCGGTGAGCAGCAGCAGCTCGACCCGGTCGTCGGCTACGCGAACTACCGCCTGTGAGTGCAACGTTACCGTCCCGGCGGGGGTGACCAAGTTGACGCCCGCACCGCTCGCGGGGCTGGTGACGATCGCTCCGCCCTCCGTCAGGTCCAGCTCCTGTTTGGTCGTGCGCTCGGCCTTCGAATTGGGGAAGATCGTGGCGACCGCGGGCTGCGTCTTTCCCCCGCCGCCGCCAAACTGAAGCGCCTTCTTTTCCTTGCTTCCGGTGGTCACCGTCACCGCTCCCGCGGCGTCCGGCACGGTTCCATCCACGACCGGCGCGGCTCCGCCGCCGTCCGTCGCCTTGCCCTTCGAGGCGCGCCCCGCGTTATCTGCGATTCGCCCCTTGACCAGCCAGCCTACGCCGCCGCAGTGGTTCGTCCTCGAACCCGCGTACGCAGCGCGCCGGCCGTTGATCAGCACCTCCTCATCTCCCGCCGCAATCGTAAATAGGTTCGGCCCGCAGCACGCAGCGTGTACCCCCATGTCGCCCACACGCGCGGCAGGACTGCCGTCGATCAGGACGTCGGGACTGCCCGAGATGATCGGCCCGACGACCGGGTGCGGACACCCGGGGCACCCGTGCGCGTCCGCAGGCGCCGTCCCCAGGTCGAGCACGCCCACGAAGGTCGTGCGGGACGTGACCTCGACAGGATATTCTTTCGTCACCTCCCTGCACTTGAGCTTGATCTTATTCGCCCCCGTGCCCCCGAACGTCGGCCGGCTGCGATCCCCCGTGCCGGGTTCAAAGGTTCCGCTGCCTGTCCACTCGACCTCTTTCGAGATGTCCTGCTCGTCGGGCTTGCCACGGTGATACACACATTGCGCTCCGAAGACCCAACCGGTGCGAAACACCTTTTCGCTTCTCCCCACCGGATACGTCAGCGCAATCGTCACCTCCTCCGCACGCTTGCTCAGCGTCCACGTTCCATCGCCGGTCACCAAGCCCCGGCTCTCCGCGTAGTGCACGGTGCCGCTGATGCGTAGTCCATCCCCGGCGCGGCTCACTGTTCCCCTGAATTGGTAGCCCACGCCGTACAGGCTGCTCGTGCCCGTCAGTTGCCCGCTGTCGTAGCGCATCTGCACGGGGTGCTCGCCGATCTGGCTGTGAAACGTAAACAGCAAACTGCCGGCTCCCTGCGACACGACATCCGCGTTGTTCGGAGTCGGCACGTTCAGACGCTTCTCGTACTCCGCCCTGACCTGCGGCACCGGCGAGGACACCGACGTCGCGGTCGCCGATCCGCTCCAAGCTCCCTCCAGCTCCTCTTGCGCGGGAGTCGCAACGTCGGCGGGCAGATAGCCCAGATCTTCTGCAGTCGGATTCCACGGTTGCGCTTGAAGGTAAGTACTGGCCAGCACGCCCGAGTCGATCGGGCACTCGCGGAGGAACGAGGCTCCGGATGCAGACTCCCACAACGCCGCCGTCATCGCTGCAGCCCCCAGCAGCAGAGCGCAGCGCGAGGTGTGCCCGACCAAGCGGCCCTGCTCCCAAGGGTCCCTGTTGGCCCCCTCGGGAGAGCGGATCGCGTCGCATGGGAATGCTGGATGGCCTCTCTTCATTGTGGTGCTCTCCCACCCTTACACAGGAGATCGCGACGGCTGTCAACGTGGGAAACGGACCTGCGGACAGCGATTCCAGGCGTTCGCCTCCGGCAATTCCATCCGTGAATGGGCGTAGCCCACGCATCGCCACGTGCCTTGCGAACTGCCGTGTCACGAACCTCCACACGACCGATCCTGCCCCGTCCGAGCCCTGTTTCCAAGCGCTTTTTAGCCTCCGGCACTGATCGCCGCGCACACTTCGACGCCGCGCCACGCGCCGCTACGCGCACGCCACTTCCCCATCACGCCGACGTCATGGTCGCGTCAGCCGTCAGGCGCGGGAGGATCCACACAGTCCCAGGCGGCCGGCGGGGCGCGCTCGATAGGGTCAGGCGGATCGGGGTCGACGCCGATCACGCAGTCCGGCAGGGGCTCACCGCTGACGTCGATGCCCACGGTGTCGGGGTGCGTCAGCGCGGCGGGTACGAGCGGCAAGGCCAGGTGCTGCAAGATGCGGTCGATCAGGTCCTGCCTGCGGATGACCGCCACGGGCTCCAACCGCGAATGGCACCTGGGGCAGTCGAGCACATCCTCGTCGAAGCAGTGCCGCAATAGCTCGGCCCAGGGCACGTAGGAAGTGTTGGGGCGCCACGACGGCTTGTCCGATGTCGGTGCAGCAGATTGGGGCGAGGCTCGCAGCAGCGACGGGGCGCCGGTGGATTCGCGCGGCTTGTCGGCCTTGGCTGGAGGCTTCGAGGTCTTGGCGGCGACCGTGTGCGAGCAGCCGGCATCGTCAGGCTCGCTCGCGGGCACGATGAGCTTTCGCCACGGCGCGCCCGGAGCCAGCACGCCGTGGTAGCGCCAGAGCGGGAAGCGCGGCGGTGGAGTCCTCGGCTGAGGCCTGCGTCAACGGGGTCATCGAAGGAGGGCGTCCATCGTGGTGTTGTGCGTCGATGGGCTGGATTTTGACCTGGCTTGGAGGACCGGTCGGGTTGACGACCCGTCCCCGCACCCCCAGCCGGAACGGGCGGCTCGCGGACGGCTTCGCCAACGCTGCGAACGCTGTGCAGGAAGAGCGGCGTGTCGAGGGAAAGCAGCCGCCAGTTTCGAGCCGACGAGGTCCGATGTCCGGCAGCCGGAGCGGTGAGCAGGTGTCAGGGGTGGTGATACAACCAGCCAGGCAGTGCCGGGAATAGGAGGATGGGCCTCCGGAGTTTTCCATCGATGAGGTACCGGCCCACCATCAACGCGAAGCTGGACACCAAGCGGGCGAGCCGATTTCGCCAGCCGGCACACTGATGTGACGAGCGACTGCAACGCAAGGGAGAACGGCGATGGAAGAGCACGTCAACGCAGTCAGCCCTCACCGTGGCACCACTGTCGCGGACCTCCCCATCGCTAGTCTCTGGCATCCGACGAAGAACGGCGCACTTTCGCCATACGCCGTGTCCGCCGGGAGCAATCGCCTGGTGTGGTGGAAGTGCCCGAAGGGGCCGGACCACGAATGGCAGTCATCCCCGAAGGACCGAACTGCCCGAGGAGGGCAGGGGTGTCCTTTCTGCCGCGGATTTCGTGTCTCCGTCACGAACTCGCTGGCCACTCAAGCCCCGGCCGTCGCTGCGCAATGGCACTACGCCAGGAACGCGCCGCTCACTCCTGACCAAGTCGTCGCCGGTAGCAGCAAGACTGCGTGGTGGAAATGCCCCGAGGGACCTGACCACGAGTGGCCGGCACGCCTTGCGGACCGGGTGAACAAGGACAGTGGCTGTCCGTTCTGCCGAGGCCTGAAGGTCTCGGTGACCAATTCGGTACGCACACGGTTGCCGCACGTGGTGGACGAATGGCACCCGGACAATCCCCTCACACCCGATCAGGTCACCTTCGGGAGCAGCAAACGAGTGCTTTGGCGCTGCCGACGCCACCCGGATCACGTCTGGTCCGCGCCGCCCAACGCGCGCTTGCACAGCGCCCGTGGATGCCCCTTCTGCGAGAACATGCGCGTATGTGAGAGCAACTGCCTCGCAACGACTCACCCCAAGCTAGCTCAAGAGTGGCACCCGTCGAAAAACGCTCCTCTAACTCCGCATGACGTCGTGGCGGGCACGGGACGCGAAGTCTGGTGGAGATGCGCCATCGTGCCGAGCCATCAATGGCGGACTTCGGTGAACAACCGCACCGCAAACGAGAGCGGGTGCCCGCACTGCAACCCGGCGGGCTACTCGCTGATCGAACTCCAGATCGCCCACGAAGTCGCCTCGTTCCTGCCGTTTGACGTGGACAAGCACGACATCGCCGTTGGTGCGCGGTCGTACAAGGTCGACATGGTGGTGGGTCACGGAGTCCTCGTCGAGTTCGACGGCTGCCGCTGGCACAAAGGCAGAGATGAGCGGGACGCCCGGAAGACCAAGGCGCTGGTCGATGCCGGGTACCGAGTGATCCGTGTTCGTGAAGCGCCGCTCAAAGCCGTAGGCCGCGACGACGTGCTGGTACCTCAGAACGACGCAAAGGGGGCTACGATCGCGGTCTTGCGTCGAATGGAGGGGATCCTGGGCCGACGGTTCGACGACCTTCCTTCCTATGGCCAGACTCACGGACTGCGATGCAAAGGCGAGGCGGCGGCGCACTTCGAGACCCTGTTGAGGACTGCCCACGGACGAAAGGCTGATCGACTCCGGGCCGAGCGCGATCGCAAAGTTGAAGCCGCGAACGCAGCGGCTCAGCGAAAGGCTGATGCGCTCGAAGCGAAGCAACAAGAGCACGCGGACAAGAAGGCCCGGAGGCAGCAGTTGCGCGACCCTGTATTCGCGGCAGCGGAGGTTGCGGCGGGCAGACTCAAGGAGATGCCCAAGGATACGTGGACGCGAGACGCGGTTTTCCGCCTCGTTGAAGCGAACGTCGGGCGCTGTCCCGTCAACGACGCGAGCAGAGCTGAGGTTCAGGCGTACGTCGCCCGGTTCGCTGCGGCGGTCACTAGCGGTGAACCGTGGACGCTCATATCGCGGGCGGCCTCACCAAGCTGTTCCGGGGTTCGTGGTGGCGAACATGCGAGGGTCTTCTAATGGAGCGCGGTGGCCACCCGTTCGCCGAGTTCGCCTTGGTCTGGTCAAAGCATCATCAGCTGAAGGGGTATTGGACCGAACCGGATGCGTGGCCGAGACTCGTTCTGGCCGCGCGCGCGATGTTCGACAGCCCTCCGAAGAAGCTGACACACCAAGTCCTTGGACCGCTCGGGCGCGTGCTGAGCAAGATGAAGGTGGAGGCGCCCAACGTTGATGTTCGCCGAAAGCTCGCTGACGATGCGTGGCCGGGTGCGACTGTCGTTACCGACGCGGGAAAGCGGTAGCGTAACGGCGCCAACCGGCAATCCGCTAGAGAGAGGGAGATTCCGGCCCGTCGCTCTCGCTGCCCCGCGCGGCTCGGCCTGACGCCGCCGCCCCACAAGAGTCGATCGCGCGAGCACCAGCCCGTCGGTGTCCCATCCCGGCGATCACTCCCGCCCCACAGGGCGTTCGTCGCAGAATTCGTTCCCTGATCCCGGCTCGCGCTATCGGGAGGCATGCGTGGGACGGACCAGGTCCCAGACCCCCGAAGCCGGCATCCAGGAGCTCGTGCGCGACAGCCTGTTCGTTGTAGCCGGCGTCTACCGGCGGGACGCCGACGGAGCGCTGTGGTTCTATGGGGAGCGTCCGGCCGGGGGCTGGCACGTGCATGGCTGGTGCGAGAAGACGCTGGTCGTTCTCGAAGCGGGCCAGCCGCGCTCGGTGCTGCTGCACAAGCGGCGCTGGCTGCTGGTCGGCACCACCACCACCTGCCACAGTCGTCCGCCGGATGACCCGCGGGTGGTGCGGTTCTGCACGCTCATCGTCGTCCTGCGGATCTGGGCCTGGGTCAGCTCGGAGGTCGGCCTGCACCGCCCGCGCGAGGTGCTCGACGAGGTGGACGACACCTGGGGCTCCGACCGCACGGTGCAGCGCTGGACTACGCGGGCGATGGGCGCCGCCCTCCAGGTGCAGCAGGCGATTCGCGCGGCGATTCTCGAGCTGAGAAGAAGAGCGCCTCGGCCAGAGGAGGATTGGTTTCGAGGAGGCTTGTCACCTCCGTCGGTGACGTGTCGGCGATGGGCTTCGCCGGCGCTTCATCAGTGTCTTTGGAGAGCTCTTGCCATGCTCTTCGTTGCAGCCAATGAGCTTGGCTTACATGTCGCGTCCCTACTGGCCGAGGCTCGAAGGAGGTGGCACGCACAAGAGGACAGCTTTCCGATCTGAGCTCCCATGAGTGTTCTCCTGGGAGCCGAAGCTAGCAGACTGCCCGCAGGCTCGCCAGCAATCGGCACAGGTCGATCCCACAGAGCGTGTCGTCGTCGCAGCCGGCGATCACCGGCAGGCTCCTTGTGGCCGGGCACACCAGGCTCGGCGAGGAGCCAAGATGAGCGACGATCACGACGACGACCAGCAGATGGCTGTGGCGCTCAGGCGCTACGAGATCATCGGACGATACCTCGCGCTCGATCCGCTCCGCGGTCAGCGACGCAAAGTCCTGGAGCAACTGTCGGCCCAGACCTGGCTCAGCCCCGACGGCGCGCCGTTGCAGGTGGCACCCGACACGTTGCGCGTCTGGATACGCCGCTATCGCACGGGCGGCCTCGGGGCACTCAAGGACAAGCCGCGCACCCATCGCGGCGTAGGCGTGCTGAGCGCCGAGCAGTGCGAGCTTGTGGCCCAGCTCAAGCAGGATGTGCCCGAGCGCTCGCTGGAGCGCGTCATCACCATCGCCGAGGAGATGAAGCTGGTCGAGCCGGGGGTGCTTCGACGCTCGACCGTGCACCGGGTGCTTCAATCGCGAGGAGTGAGCGCGCGTAAAGCCCGCGTTCCCGACGCCCAGGACCTGGATCGTTTCGAGGCAGCCTTCCCCAACGACCTGTGGCAGAGCGACCTGCTGCCGGGCGTGTGGCTGCCGGACCCGCAACGCCGGGGCAAGTTCCGGTCCAATGGATCGGCGTCGTACCTCGAGTGGCTCGATGACGTGCTCCAACTCGCGCCGGCTGCGCGCGATCTCAAGCTCGTGGTCCCGACCGGATTCAACTTCAAGCTGGTCGACTCGCCCCACGAGCTGCTTGCCGAGGTGCAGGCCAAGAACGCCGCCAAGTCCAACACGGCGCGACTGCTCGCCGGCTGGTGCTGGAAGTGGAGCGATCCGCTGCCCGATGGCCTTGTGGACGACATCCAGATCGGCGACTTCCGGTTCCCGTGGGAGTCAAAGAACGGCAAGCGTCCTCCACCTGGCATCCCGGAGGCCAAGCACTGGGCGATCGATCCTGCAGGAGTAGGACAGGCCGGAACGGTCTACAGCGTGCAAGGGTTCGAGATGGATCACGTCGGCGTGATCATCGGGCCGGACTTGGTGATGCGCGATGGGAAGTGGATCGCCGCGCCCGCAAAGAACTACTCGAACAGCCTACGTCGCAAGACGCCGGAGATCGCCCTGCCGTACATCAAGCGCATCTACCGAACATTGCTCTCTCGGCCGACCCAGAGCTGCAGCGTCTACTGCTGTGACGAGGAGACGAAGAAGTACCTGGCAGACCGCATCATCAGGCCGTGAGCTACCGCCGCTGGCCGCGCCGGCGCATCAGGACATCGCATCTCGGCGCCGCCGTGCAGCGATCGCACAGAGACAGACCATCGCGAGCCAGCTTGCGTCGCCCTCGCTTTTGTGGTCGGTACGGCAGCCGCAGCCCCCGCCGGATGCGAACACGTCGTCGATGCGATTCGAGGCTGAATCGACGGTGCTGTCGGTCGAGGCTTCGACTTGGGGGGCGGCTTCAGCGTCGAAGCTTGCGTCGACGACCGCGTCGGCATCGGGGCTCGAAGCGTCGGGATGTTGTTGAGGGGAACACGTACCAGCAACGCAGGTACCCCCTGCGCAGGGGGTACCGTCGGATCTGGGCGAACTCAAGCACAAGCCGGTCGGGGGGACGCACACAGCGTCGTGACAATCATCTTCTGCGGCACAGGTCACGTTGGCGCAACGATTCTCGCCCGTGCACACGCCCGCCGTGCAGATATCGTCTGCGGTATTCGGGTTTCCGTCGTCGCAACCTGTGCCGTCCGGGGTGGCTGGGTTCGAGCAAAGGCCCGTCGTTGAGTCGCACGTACCTGCCTCGTGGCACTGGTCCGGTACGGGGCACGTCAAGGGATTGCTTCCGAGGCAGACTCCCGATTCGCATACGTCTGTTTGCGTACACCCATCGCCGTCGTCGCAGGCCGACCCGTCGGACACCACGCCGCACGTTCCATCTGCCGGCGCGCCTGCGCTTTCGCTGCAGGCCTGGCAGTCGTCGGGGTTGCCGCCACCGCATGCGCTCTCGCAGCAGACGCCGTCCACGCAGTACGTGCTCGCGCATTCTGTCCCACCCGAGCATGGGTCGCCGACCGATGCCTTTTCGATGCTAAACACGTAGACCGCGCCGGTTCCCCAGTTCATATTGCTGTCAGCGACGACAAACGTGCGGTCTTCGATGCCGATCGAGCACCCGAACCCGTCGACGCTCATCAAGCCATTCCCCTGGACCATGGCCTGCTGGAACCACGCGGCGCCGCTGCGCGCGAACACGTACGCGTGGTGGTCGGAGTGGTTCGGCTGCGGGCTGACGACCGCCAAGTCGCCCGAGAGGCCGAGGTTCCAGCTAGGCGCTTCCTGGTCCGACGCATTGCTCACATTGAGCATGGCTTGCTCCGACCAAGTGGCCCCGCTCCTCACGAACACGGAAGCGGGCGCGCCGCTCTTGCCCACCACAAGGGTTTGGGCCGAGAGACTCAGCGTCGTGCCAAAGCGCGAATAGTGCTGCGGGTTGCTCGCAGTCAGGGTTGCCTGTTCGGTCCACGTACTGCCGTTGCGTGTGAAGACGTAGACTGCGCCTGTCTCGTATGAGAGCCCTGGGTCGCCGACGACGATCGTATCGCCCGCGATGGCCACCGCCGTCCCGTACGTCCAGCTGGCTGCCCCGACCGTGAGCTTCGCCTGCTTGGTCCACGTCGGGCCGCTGCGGGTGAACACGTAGACAGCGCCCGAAGTGGCGCTGCTGCCCGTGATATCCGCGCCCGCTCCCACCACGATCGTGTCGCCGGAAATGGCCATCGATTCGCCGAACCGCAGGTAGGGTTCGCCATCACCGGCGGTCAGCGTCGCCTCCTGGGTCCAGGACGCACCGCTCCGTGTGAACAGGAACACGGGAATGCTGGCGCTTGTGTTGTAGCCCGCGCCGACTACGACAGTGTCGCCCGAGAGCGCCACGCTGGCTCCGAAGTAGCTAGCCGAACCGTCGTCGATCGGCGACAGCTTTGCCTGCTGGGTCCAGGCGTCACCGGTGCGGGTGAACACATAGACGACACCACGGTCTGCGTCTTTTCGTGGGGCGCCGGCTACCACTGTGTCGCCCGAGATATCCACCGACATGCCGAACCGGTCGTCTTGGCCTCCGTCGTCTGCAGTCAGTATCGTTTGCTCCGTCACCAAGATCGGATCTACCAGTATCGGGTACTCCGCCCCGCGGTCATCGATCACCAGCCGCACTGCGTCGCCCACCACCTCCATCCGCGACGGGATCGCCCGCCCGGTCGCGTCCGATGCCAAGAGGTCGCGGTACTCGCCCCGTGCCCATCCTGCTGCGTCGCGCAGTTGAGCGACGCCGGGCGCTCGGAGCGATGGTGTCACTCCTTCAAAGCGTACCTCAATTGCCAGCTCCCCCATGCCTTCCGGCCGCGTGTCGAGCAGCCAGCTCTGTTCCAGGCCCTTCGGCGCGGTCAAAAACCTTTCTTCCACCACCCCACGGTCCAGCACGACCATATCGCCTAGCTCTCGGGACGTCTCCGCCGGGGGCATCTCCAGTCTGCGTTCACGCCCCATACGCGTGGTCCGCAGACTGAACCCGACGCCTGCGTTCCGGGCAGCGAAGGCGACGTCGTCCCCGGTGATCGTCACGCTGGAGTCGTTGCCCCGTGTCCCCATTACGAGGACGTACGCGCGAGGCCCGTCTTCGGGCCCACAAGCGACGCACAGCAGAGCCAACGAGGCGGCGAGAGCGACTGACTTTGAGATTCTAGACATCAACGAGCCTGTCCAGGAAGCAAGCAAGTCTAGAATCATTCCACCTTCCGGGCGCGAGGGCAATCGCACCGTCGACCGGAAGAATTCGTGACGCCGACTGTCGAGGTCCGGTATTCATGACCAGCTGGGCGCGTCAGCTCGTGCTCGAGTGATTAGGGCAGGGCTGGCGAGCAGGGCGTATCCATGGCGTCAGTGGGCATTCCTGATGGTCGAAGCTGGCCGTATCCATGCCGGCTGAGCCGTGATAGCGCTGGAACGATGGCTCGCTCGAAGAGTGGCCAGGCGATACGCGAATCGCAGCGGACAGCGCAGAAGCCGGTGCAGTTGGACGAGTTCATCCAGGAGGCGCGCGCGCAGTCCGACCTGGCAACCTGGCGGCGCGGGCGCGCGGTGCTCGGTTCCATCCAGGGCAAGCCAGTGGCGGAGCTGACCAAGGAGCTGCCATTGGCTCGACGAGGCGGGCAAGCCGTGCTCCCCCTTCGCGCCCGAACGTGCTCCCAAAGCAGCTTCTCAGCAGGCGTGGCTGTTTGACGTAAGGCTCGAGCGCGGTACGTCATGTGCCGGACAATGGGTGGCATGCCTGGGTATCGGCCAGGTCACCACCCGCGTTGCGTGCAAAGCGCCGCTCAGGCCCGTCGGCCGCGGGGCCCTTCTCCTTCGGGAGAAGGGCGCGCGATGCGCGACGCGCTCGGTGGCGGGATGAGGGAAATTTTCTTCAGTCCAGGGGCTTGTTCACCGCGCGCCCTGCGCCTCGTTGGCTGGGCTGCGTCCGCGGCCCTACTTCTTGGGGTACAGCGCGAGCGAGTACGCCGATGAAGAGTACGGAACCGTGTCGGGATCGAACGCCAGATCGGCCAGGTTCGGCCCGGTGTTGCACGCGACGATGAGCAGCCCGGCGACCCCGCCCACGTCGTCGATGGTGAACTGCGCCTCGGTGGCACGCTGAAGCGTCGGGGGATTGACCTGCGTGACCGGGGAGCCGTCGCTGCCGATGCGCAGGAGCGAGAACATGAAGCGCGTGGGAAGCTCCCAGCGCGCCTGCACGATGAGGCCGGCGTCCTTCGGCGCGGAGGTCAGGTCGAGCCACACGTAGGAGCTGCCCGTGGGCTCGATCGGGACAGCGGGCGTGATGCTGCGCGGGAGCATGGACCACGGAACGCTCGCGTCGAAGCGCACGGCGCCCGCGCTGCCCAGGAAGCGCGTCTCGGGCATGTGAAGGCCGTCATCGCGATCCCCCACGAATGCCCGGTCCACGGCGTACTCGAGCAGCAGATCGTCGAGCGTGGCGGTGCGGCCGTCCTGCAGGCGCGCGAGCACGTCGAGCAGGTCGGGCTCGTTGACGAAACGCGTTCGAGCGAAGTCCGTGTGCTGCGCGGACAGCAACCAGATGGCGTGCAGCAGATCGACCGAGCCGGCCATGCCACGCGTCTCCTGCAGGAACCAGGGGAACAACAGGTTGCCGCGCCCGTGATCGATTCGCGTGCTCGACACCGCGTCCTGTGGGGCGTCTTGCACGTCGTCGACATCGGCAAGCCAGGACACGGGACAATCGAAGGCCTCGGAGGCGACGAACGCTGCAGTGGCATTGGCAAGGCCGTGTTGTCCGCCCGCGTCGACCGCGAACAGCCCCGCGCGCGCGTAGGCTTCGGCCAGGGCTTCGGAGCGAAAGCAGGCATCGGGAAGGCTTGGCTGAACGAGCGCGAAGGCGCTGGTGCGATCGAGCTCGGTCCACAGGTCCGGGTCATCGGGGACCACGTGGAAGAACGGAGGCGCCACCGGCGTCAGGTACACGTCGAACGACTCGTTGCCTCCGAGCGAGCCGTCGCGCAGGGGCGCCGGCCAGCGGAGCACGCCGTGCACGCGCGCGACGACATCCTCGAGATCGCGCAAGGTCGGCAGGACCTGCGGGGCGAGGGTGGGGGCGGTGGCGTGCACGCAGACCGGGTAGCGCTCCGAGCAAGCCCACGGATGGCCGGGCGCCAGAACGGGGCGGCGTTCGGGCGAGATGACATCGGGGCCCGGGACGGGCTTGATGTCCGCGGCGCGGGCGACGGGCAGCGAGGCCAGCGCGGCGAGCAAAAAGCACGCGACGCCGGCCAGCGAGCGCTTCGGGATTTGACACACTTGCCTGCGGGGCCTTACAACGCTGATCATCTGATGCGCGGTGGGAGAAACCATGTCTGACGCCCCGTTTGACCCAACCGGAGCCGTAACCTTCGACCTGGCCGCGGGACGAGTGAGCATGAAAGGCTCACCAGCCCGCGTGTTGGTACCGTCCGAGCAGCTGAGCGCATTGTGCGATGCAGCCGGCCAGGATGCTACTCGAAGTCTGGGGCGCACGATGGGAGAGGCGATGGCGCGGCGTGCGCTCGAGGCCCTGGCCGGGCCGGACGGTTCGGTCGGCGGCGTGTCGATCGAGAGCTTCGTCCAGCATCTGGCAGGTGAGTTCGCGCTGGTCGGGCTGGGCGCCGTCGGCATGGAGCGCTGGGGCCGGGCCATGTTGCTGACGGTTGCCTCGCCGGTGGCGCACGACGGACTGTTGCGCGCCGTGCTCGAGGGCGCGCTGGAATCCACGACCAAGCGCACGGTTCGATGTACCAAGCTGATGCAGGCCGACGGGCTGAGCCGCTTCCTGATCGCGAGCCCGTCGACCGCAGAGCAGGTCGAGCGCCAGTTGGGGGGCGGCAAGGCGTGGGCAGAGATCTTGGTAGAGTTGCACGGGGCGGGATCCGCGGCGCAGCGGGGAGGTGAAGCATGACCCAGGAGCTGATGATCTCGCGCCTGCAGAGCCTGCTCGAACGCGTGCACACGCGGGCCAAGCAAGAGCGTGTGCGTCCGGCGCGCGATCGGGCGACGCAGACGCACGCTGCGCCAGCGACGCCGCGGGTCGCTGCGTTGCCTCCGGTCGTGATGGCATTGACGGCCGATTCGGCCGAAACCGATGAGACTCGTCCGTTCGCCAAGCTGACGCCCGGCCAGCTCGGGATCGCGGTCGCGAAGGAGGCGGCTCGCGTGGAGCCGCCGGTACCCGTGGCGGCGCGGCATCCCACCGAGCCTCCGCCCGCGCTCGACTTCGAGGCGTTGGAGCCCGAGCCCGCACTGCTCGAGGCGCCTCAGCCCGTGGCCCTCGAGCCCGAACCCCCGGCGTCGTCGCGCCGGCCGGCACAAGAGCATCCGCTCGATCTCGAGGAACTGTCGCTCGAAGCGGAAGTGCCGGAAGAGCGGCACGACACCGAGCCGCCGAAGTCCGGCCCCATCGTGGCCGAGAAGCCGGCAGAAGGTGCGGTCGCTGCCGCGTTCGAAGTCGACTTCGAAGCCAGCCGCCTCGACCGGGCGCAGGCCGAAGCACCGGTTGGCCCGTCCGAGTCGCAGCTCGGCCAGATGCTCGAGCTCGAGGAGCTGCCCGAAGGCGCGCAAGAAGGCATCGAGCTCGCACCGCCTCCCAAGATCGAAGAAGCGCCCTCCACGCTGCACGAGATGGAGGCGCCTCTGCCTTCCGCGCAGAAGCCGGGAGTCTATTCGGCCGAGATCGCGTCCACGACGGCCCCGAGCTCTCCCGAAGGCGTATTCGGAGCCGAGCCGCGTACGGGAGAGTGGGAGCTGCCCGCGCAGAAGGCAGTCTCGGGTGTCATCGACGCTGCCGCTGCCCACGCCGCGAAACCGGCGGTCGTCGCGGAGAAAGCAGCCGTCGAGCAGAAGCCGGCTGCCGCGCTCGAAGCCGAAGCCACCACCGAGGAGGCGGCTGTCGTCGAGCCCACGCTCCAAGAAGAGCGCGCGCCCGAGCAGCCGGCTGCAGCGCTGCCGGCAGAGCCCCTGGCTGCACCCGCACCAGGCAGGCTGAGGCTGGTGGCGCAACGCGCATCCGAGCCCGTTGAGCTCGAAGTCGTTCCCGTCGTCGTCGCGCCAATGCAGGTGGCCACCGCCGATGTCGCGGTGTTCATGGGTGCGGTCCACGAGTTCAAGCCCGCCACGTTCGTCGAGTGGCTCGACGCGACCCTCGAGCTCGGCAGCAAGTAGATCGGACGGGCTACAGCCCCCACCACGGCAGATCGTGGAAGCGCACCTGGTCGTCGACCGATACGATCACGCGCAGCGTCTCGTCTTCGATCCGGATTCGATGGGTAGGGAAGTCATCGGCCGGATAGAACGCCGACTTCACGAACCCGGTGGCGTCGAGCCAGAACAGGTGAGCCCCCTGCCTGGGCGACGGGCCGTGCATCAGCAGCATGCGTCCTTCGCCGAGCCACACGAAGTCGAGCCACATGAACGAGTACTGGACGAACCGATCCGGGGTCGGGAAGTCGGGACCCAAGGACTCGATCTGGGGCGCCCAGCGCTTCAGGTGCGCAACCAGGCTCTCGTGGCGAGTGTCCTGCAGCCGGGGTATCTCGGGCTGGCCGGGCGCGATGATCGGAAGGCCAGATGCGTCGAAGCACGGCATCTCGACGTGGGTTCGGTACCGATCGGCCAGCGGCGCGCGATCGATTTCCGCATCGGACAGGGACTTGATCCACCATTGAAACACCGGCAGCTCGCACTCGCCGATGCGCGTGCGCAGCCAGACCGACGACTCCCACAGCGGACGCCGGGCAAGCCAGACCCCGTCGTGCTGACGCACGATGCAGCGCGCGACATACACGCTGCCGTGGATCGCCAGCATGGCGAGCAGCGGCACATGGGGAGGCTCTCTGGTGCGTTCGGCCATCAGGGCGTCGCGACGGTCCCGCGTCAGCACGATGGCGAGACGGTGGATCGACGCGTCGGTGTCATCCAGGGACGTGTCGGAGATGCCGATGAGGGCAGGGGCCATGCGCTTGAAGGTCTCGGCGATCTCGTCGAGGCGCGCCAGGGTGCCGGCGTGGGTGCAGGGCTCCGGGCGATCGGCGCGCAGAGCCGCGAGCTCGGCGCGGTAGCCCGCGGGATACAGGGGTCCGAAGACGGCTTCGAAAAAAGACTCGAGGGAGGGATCGATGGGATCGGCCATGTTGCGCCGTGGTTGTGGCAAGAGCCCGGCGAGACGTCAACGAGGTACGCACGCGAACGCGCGAGCCGCGCGGAGCGATCGGCGTGCGGGCCGCGGCCGGCACCCCGGCGGGCGTTCTGATAGGCTGTGGTCGTGCTGACGGCGAACGTTCGGCTGGAAGGCTTCGACACGCAGGACTGGCTGAGCCTGTGGGCGATCCTCGGACCGTCGCAACGAGCTGCCTCGACGTCGCAGCAGGGCGGAGGCGTGGTCGCCATCCACCAGGGTCGCGAGCTGCGGAAGCTTCTCCACACCCGGCGAGGAGCGATGGATCGATCCGGTCACCCGTGGCCGATGAGCGCCGAAGTGCTGGCAGCCAAGCACGACGCGCGCTGGGGGCTGGTGCTCGAACACGGTGCGCTCGACGCGATCATGGAGCTGTCCGCCGCCCCGATGCGTCCCGACGACGACCTGCTCGATCAGGTGCTGACGACCTGGCGCGTGGTGCGATCGCTGGCAAGGCAAGGACGGCTCGATCTGTGGCCGGGGTCGTTGCGCACCGTGCCGGTCCCGGCCAAGGAGCTCATTCTGGGCGCGATGAACCTGTTCGTGCCCGACGGGCAGAGCATCGTCATCGCGGCGTGGGCGGGCAGCCGGCTGCACACGAGCCTGGCGCTGCACCGGGCTGGCGCGGGGTTCGACGTGGTGCTCGGCCCCGACGAGCTGCGGGGCGAGCTGGGTGCGGTGCACGGCAATCGCAGGAGCGCGCACCGCAAGCTGTGCGGGCTCGTCGAGCGCCGGATGGGCCGTGTTGCGATGGGCATGTCCGCGGACACCGCTGTGTGGGCGACGATGGTGGGCGACAGCGAGCCCGGACGCTGGGCGAGGATGGTGGGCGCGGGCGACGTGGTGATCGAGCCGATGCCCGCCGGGGTCGCGATCCCGATCGCGATCGATGCGGGGCGCGTGGCGTTCGTCACGCTCAGAGCGGTGGCGCGCCGGATGGGCGTGGGCCCTCGGGACGAAGGCGCGATCGAGAAAGTGCCGGACTTCGACCTGTGGACGATGCTGCGCGCGTGGGCGGGATTGGGAGCTGCGTTGCGTGGACGATCGGGAGGGGCAGGGGGGCAGTAGGCCGCGAAGCGGCGCCCGCGATCAGTTGGCTGTGCAGTAACCGTTGACCTTGGCGACGAGAGCCGCCTCGGTGGTCTCGACCTTGCCGATGTCGCCCAAGGCCTTGGTCAGGGCTGCCAGATCGTTGGCCGACTGGGCCTTGACCACATCTCGCGCCGCCTGCGAGCCGTTGTGGAGCATGTCCTGGTACTCCTGCGCGAATTGCTTGAGCTTGTCGTCCTTGAGATCGGCCTTCTTCATGTTGTCGGCCGATGCATCGAGCACCTTGGCAACCTCGTCGTAGCTCTTGGCGTCGTCGCCGGAACCGGTCATCTTGGACGACGCGGCCTTGATGGCCTTGCCGTTGTCGTTGATGACGCCGATGAGCTTGTCGCACTCCTGCGCCTTCTTGTGACAGGCGGACACGCCTGGGATGCAGAGCATGACCAGCGCTGCCAGAGCCATTCGAACGTCGCGTTTCATGCACCTTCTCCCAGCGTTGTCGCGGGGGAGTCCCCGCTCATAGTCTTTCCGATTGATGGCGCCGTTGCAGCTCCTCGACCACTTTGCGCACTTCCTGCGATCGCGCGCGCGGCATCACGAGCAGTGCGTCGTCGGTCTCGACGACGACGAGATCCTCGACGCCGACGAGGGCGATGACCTTGCCGGAAGCCGGCGACGAGGACCAGTTTGCGACGATATTGCGGCGGCTGTCGACCAGGATGGCACCGTCGGGCGAGGCATTTTCCTGGGCGTCGTGGGGTGCCAGCTCCCACGCTGTCTGCCAAGAGCCCACATCGCTCCAGCCGAAGGAGGCGCGGACCACGGCCAGCGGCGCGAGCTTCTCCATGACGCCGACGTCGATGCTGACCGCGTCGAAGGAAGGAAAGAGCCTGGCCAGGGCGTCTTGCTCGGAGCCGGCAGCCGCGGCGCGGTCCAGCTCGCGCACGCCGCGGCCCAACGCGGGCAGGTGACGATCGACCGCATCGGCCATGACCGCCGAGCGGAAGAAGAAGAACCCCGCGTTCCACAAGAACCTGCCGCTCGCCACCATGCTCCGCGCGGTCGATGCATCCGGCTTCTCGACGAACCGCACGACATCACACGCGCCATCGGGCCGGTCCGCACCCACCTCGATGTATCCGTAGCCCGTCTCCGGACGCGTGGGCACGATCCCCAAGGTGGTGACGATCCCTGCGGCGGCGACGTTCATCGCGTGCTCGATCGCAGCCTGGAAGGCAGGTTCGTCGAGCGCAACATGGTCGGCCGACAGCACGGCCACGACCGCTTGCGGGTCCCGGCGACGAATCACGGCGTTGGCCCAGGCGATACAGGGGGCCGTGTTGCGAGGCACCGGCTCGGCCAGAAAGTTGCCCGCCGGCAACTCCGGCAGCTCGGCGCGCGTGGCGTCGACCAGGTGCGCGCCGGTCGCAATGAGAATGTGGTCCGCAGCAAGACGCTGGCGCAGGCGCCGGACCGTGGAGTGGATGAGGGACTCGTCGGCACGCGGGCCCAGGGGCAGCAGCTGCTTGGGACGAAGCCGTCGGGACGCAGGCCAGAAGCGCGTGCCTGCGCCGCCGGCCATGACGATCGCGTACCAGTGTGGATCCATGGAAGGCGGTTGTAGGCGGCGGGCACGCCCCGAGGCAAGAACAGAGCGCGTCGGGCTCCTGCCCGCGATCGGCGCGAAGGGTCGGTGGGTCGTGCGGCGTTCGAACCGGCCCTGCGCATGCAGCCGCTCGCAAGCGCGTCCGGGAGCGCCCAGGGCGTCAGTCCGGCCAGCCGTCCAGGACCTCGCGTATCTTGTAGACCAGCACCAGCTCCGTGAAGGGCTTGCTCAGGAACGCGATGCGTCGGTTCTCCGCACCTGCGCGCAGCTCCTCATCGTCCGGGTAGCCGGACATCAACACCACACGGGTATCGGGGCGGCGATCACGCATCTCCCGAATGAGCTCCCTCGCGCCCAAGCGTGGCATCACCACGTCGGTCAGCAACAGGTCAATCGGCCCCACGTGCGCGTCGGCCACGCGCAGCGCTTCTTCCCCGTTGGCGGCCGCGAGCACCTGGTAGCCGTGCGCTTGCAGCAGCCGGCAGGCCAGCCGCCTCATGACCGGATCGTCCTCGGCCACCAGGATCGTCTCGGTGCCCTCGGGCAGCTCGACCAGGGCACGCCCGGTCAGCAGGTCGCTGTCGGACTTCTCGTCCTTGGGGAAGTAGACCCGTGCGCACGTGCCCGCGCCTTCCTTGCTGTCGATGGCGATGAAGCCCCCGCTCTGGTGGGCGATTCCGAAGCAGGTGGCAAGGCCCAGACCGGTGCCCTTGTCCGGCTCCTTGGTCGTGAAGAAGGGCTCGAACAAGTGCGTTCGGATCTCCTCCGACATCCCCGTACCCGTGTCGGTCACCGACAGCATCACGTAGGCACCAGCCCTGGCGTCGGGGTGGGACGCGACATCCGCGGCGGACAACTCCACATTGCCGGTCTCAATGACGAGCTTGCCGCCCCCGGGCATCGCGTCGCGCGCGTTGACGACCAGGTTGACGACGATCTGCTCGATCTGTCCCGGGTCCGCCATCACGCCCCACAGGCCCGAAGCGGGCACGGTGACCAGCTCGATGTCCTCGCCGATCAGGCGCCGGAGCATCTTGTCGAGCGTGAGGATCACCTCTCCCAGGTCCAGGCGCCGAGGCTGGATGATCTGGCGCCTCGCGAACGTCAGCAGCTGCCGGCTGAGGTTCCTGGCCCGCAGAATGGTATCCTGGATCTCGAGGATATCGCCGTGGGCCGGGTGGTCCGGGGCGATCCGGGCGCGGACCAACCCGGCGTAGCCCATCACCGCCGCCAGCGTGTTGTTGAAGTCGTGCGCAAGGCCCCCCGCCAGCCGTCCGATCCCCTCCATCTTCTGCGCCTGGAGCATCTGCCGCTCCAGCTCGAGCTCGCGTGTGACGTCCCGCAGGACTGCCACATAAAAGCTCGGCTTCGCGTCGCCGACGGCAACGGGCGTGACCACGGCGTCCACCACGAACACCGAACCGTCCTTCTTGCGCTGGTTCATGCGGCCACGCCACGCCGATGTCCGCAGGCGATCGTTCCAGGAACAGGAATCGGCGCGGTCCTCACCCTCCAGCAGGGCAACAGGGCTTCCGACAGCCTCGGACTTGGCGAAGCCCGTGACCCGCTCGAACGCGGGATTCGCATACACGATATCGCCGATCGCGTCGGTGACAATCACCACCTCCGAGGTCTTCTCGATGGCCGCAAGCAGTTGGCGGCGCACTCTCTCGAGGTTGGCCGTGGCCAGCGCGTCGGCGATGCGCGCCGCCGTTCGCGCCACGAATGCAGAAACGTCCCCGGACGCCATCCGCTCGTCGCACCGACAGCCGAATACCAGTACGGCCGCCAGCGCGCCTTCGACCAGCACCGACGCCACCAAAAACGAGTGCGCCCCGCCCCTGGCCAACACCGACCCGATCGCGCCGAGCTCACCCCATTGAGCGTCGGCCAGCGCCACGACCGCCGTCTCGCCGGCCAGCGACGCGATGATCGGTACATGGTCGCAACGCACGCTCGTGCCGTCCAGAGCGCCGGCGCTGCCCGTCGCATGAACGACCGTCGCCACCGCGCGGCCCCGATCGACCACGAGCGCAAGCGCGTCATCCACGTGCAGGGCATCGGCAATACCCGCGCAGGCCACACGCACCAACTCGGCGGCCGAGGCCCCCGCCAGCCCGGCCACGCCGATGCGCTCGTGCAGCACGACCTCCTTGCTGCTGCGCAACGAGGCTGCCTCCGCACGCAGACGATCGGTCACGTCGAAGACGATGGCGTGCACCACGGCCTTGCCGCCACGCCGAACCGGACTGCTGCGCACCTCGACGTCGCGCACCTCTCCCGAGGCGAGACGGTGACGTAAGCGATAGACGCCGCTGTCTTCTTGACGGTCGACCGTGAATTCCCGCTCCGCACCCGGGCCGGCCAGGACGGTGATGTCGGCGACGCGCAGGCCGAGCATCCGCGCGCGAGGCCAACCATAGAACTCGCAGGCAGCCGGATTGGCGTCGACGATCCGCCCGTCCTCCGGATCAATCAAGAGCATCACCGACAGGTTTCGCTCGAAGAACCCCTGGTGGCCGTCTTCCAAGTCCTCCGCCGTGGACTCGCGCGCCTGCTCGAATACCACCAGCGTGCCCCCGGCTGAACCGCGCGGCTCGCCCCAAGGACGGACGTGCACACGAACGTGCAGTCGGCGGCCCGTCGCGCTCGTCAGGCCCAGGACGACGCTTTCCGTCGCTTGCCGCTGCCCCACGCCGACGAACGGCAACTCCGATGGATCCAGCCGCACACCGTCGGCCGTGCGCCATTGCCAGCCGGGGCTGTCGAGACGCTGCCCCGCCAGCTCCGCGGGAGATAGCCCGAGCAGCACGCCCGCGGCTTCGTTCGCGTGCACGATGGCCCCGTCGCGCGCGAGCACGACCGCTGGCACGGGCAGCAGGTCGAGCGCGGCGGGCAGGAACGTCGGGCTGGCGGGAACGGCGCGCGGTCCCGGCTCCGAGGCTGGCTCGATGTGCAACCACGCGCGACGCGCGCGCTCGCCAGCGCCTTGCACCGGCTCGGCACGCACGCGCAGCCACGTCGGTGCTGGTCTGCCCTCATGGCGCAACCCCAGGACCACGCTGCCGATGGCGCGCCCTTCGTCGATCGCCACTCTCGAAGGCAGGTCCGTGAAGGACGCTAATTGACCATTAGGCAATACCATCACCCAGGGCGGCAGCCCGAGGCGATAGCCCACGAGCCCGGCACGCGTCGCACCCATCAACGCCAGCGCAGCGTCCGTGGCAGCAACAACCCGGCCGTCGCGTCCACAACACAACAGCGCGACCGGCAAGGCATTGAACAACGCAGTCAAGTTGCTGTCGTCCACAGAGACTCCCACAGCCCTACCAGCAATCGACGATACCCAGCCCGAGACGACCGGGAAAGAAGAAGCCGAAGTCCAGTATCACGTCGCGCGGACCGTATCTTGCCCGACGATGCCCCGTCGGTCCACTGCCCGTCCATCGGTGCAACCCTACATGTGTGGCCGCCAACGGTGTGTCGCTGGCGATGGGACCCGGGGCCGGGCGAGCTCGTCGGCTCGCGACCCCTGGGAGGCTCGCATCTTGCAGCGGGCACGGGCTCCATGGGTCCGGCCCGCGAGCTCGCTCGTGACGCAAAAACCTTCGCCCAACCCGCGAAGTTCTCTGTCGTGGGATTCGAGCCCCTCGCCGCTCACCAGCTTGTTCGCGTGGAAGTCCCTCGGTCTACACGGGTAATCCGCTCTCCCGCGCCGGATCCGTCGACAACGCTGTGCGGTCGCCAGCAACGCGATAGCTCCAGGGTCTTCGTGGCTATTGGTGAATCGACGGATGTGTGGCGCGTTAGCTGGCCGTGCCGCGAGGCGCTGGCCTTTGCCGTCATTGCCCTCGTGCCCGCGTTTCTGCACGAAGAAGCGGTTGACGCTCTCCAAGGCGGTATGCATGACCATGGGGTGTATGACCGGCTGTTGGCGCTCCCTTCGTTTCTGCGTCGCGACGTCGCGCGTTGGCGCTATCGGACAGTTCGACGAGCACCAGGAGCGACTCCGAGGCGTGTTGGGCTTTCAGCGGCAGGTCTATCACGACGACAACATGCGCCCCATCCGGGGGGGATCGATCGGCTTGTTCGCGGAGGCATGAATGGAAGGGACGGTCCTGATTGTCGACGACGAGGTGGGATTTGCGCGGAGCATGGCGGAGATCCTGCGGCTGCAGGGCTACCAGACCGCCACGGCGCATACGGCAGCGGAGGCGCGCAAGCGCGTGGCGAAGATGCAGCCCGACATCGTGGTGATGGACATGATGCTGCCCGACGGCGACGGCATCGAGCTCATCGAGCAGTTGCACGAAAAGTATCCCGAGACGGCGTTCGTCATCGCAACGGCGCACGGCTCCATCCGGGCAGCGGTGACCGCGACGCAACGCGGTGCTGTGGACTTCCTGACGAAGCCGGTGGAGCCCGACGCGCTGTCTCTGGCGTTGCAGAACGTCATGCGCGGCCGTATCCGGGAGGAGGAAGTGCGCCGCCTGCGCTCGGAAAACCGGGGAGGCGCACCGGCGCGCCAGCCCGGCGACTATCCGTCCGAATCGACGCGTCAGGTGCTGGCGTTGGCGCGCCATGCGGCGGCACAGGACGGCATCGTTCTTCTTTTGGGCGAAAGCGGCACCGGAAAGGACCACATGGCGCGATGGATCCATGAGCAGTCCAAGCGCGCCGATGGCCCGTACTTCGCAATCAACTGCGCGGCACTCCCCCGCGAGCTGGCGGAATCGGAGCTGTTCGGCCACGAGCCGGGGGCTTTCACCGGCTCCCGAGGACGCAAGCGCGGCTTGCTGGAGCTGGCGGACAAGGGCACGCTGCTTCTCGACGAGATCGGGGAGCTGGACGCCGCGCTCCAGTCCAAGCTGCTTACGTTCCTGGATACCAGGCAGATCATGCGACTCGGGGGGGAGAGAAGCATTCGCGTGGAGTCCAGGCTCATCGCTGCCACCAACCGTGACCTCGAGGCAGAGGTGGAGAAAGGCTCTTTTCGACGCGACCTGTTCTACCGGCTCAACGTCTTTCCCATCCGGCTGCCGCCGCTCCGCGAGCGCACCGAGGACCTTCCCATGCTCGCCGACGAGATCCTTGATCGCTTGCAGCGCGAGCTGGGCCTGCCCGCCCGCCCGCGCATCGAGCCCGACGTGTTCGACGTACTGGCGCCCTATGCATGGCCGGGCAACGTGCGCGAGCTGAGGAATGTCCTGGAGCGGGCGCTGATGCTTTCCACCGATCGAGTCATCCGCCGCGAGAACTTGAGCGTGGCTCCTGCCGACAACGCCTGGAAGCTCGTGGTCCCCTTTCCCGCCGGGCGGTCCTTGCACGACGTGACCAGGGACGTTGCCCGCAAGATCGTCCTCGAGGCGCTGCGCAGGGGCCAAAGCCGCCAGGAAGCCGCACGCCTGCTGGGCATCTCCCGCCACGCGCTCGCCCACCAGCTCAAGGCGCTGGGCATCGATGCGTGATTCCCACACGGCGCTGGCCAGCCGTGCGCGAATTCCACGCGCGGTCACCGCGCTGCGCCTCCCCGGCTCCCGGCATGCATCCTGCTCCCTCCCGTGAGCAGGTGTCTGCCACCCACACCACGGCTACGGCGTAGTGCCGGGCCGAACCGATCGGCACCGCAGCACGATGCAAAATATCCTCATCGTGGACGACAATGCGCCGCTGGCGCGTTTCACTCGCTCGTTCGTCCTGTCGCGCATCTGCGACGTGCAAGTCCACCTGGCGCACGACGCCCTGGCTGCCCGGCGCGAATTCGACGCAGTCGCACCGGAGGTCGTGGTGCTCGACGTGAACTTGCCCGACGCCGACGGCGTCGCTCTGCTCGGCGAGCTGGCGGCGCGACGACCCGGCACGGCATTCGTCCTGATCTCGGCGGAAGGCGTGGACGACAAGACGATATCGCGCTTGCGTCCGCTGGGATTGGCCGGCGTGCTGTGGAAGCCCTATACGGCGCAAGAAATTGCCGACGTGGTCCGCCGCGCCCTCGACGGGAGCGCGCTCCTGCGGCGGAGCGCAGCAGACCCCGACTCCCCAGCATCGGTCGTATCCGTCGACCCGGAGCACATGAAGGCCGAGCTCTCCGCGATCCTGGCGGAGCTCTTCGAGCTGCGCGCGATTCTCGCGCAGGCCACCTCCGAGCAGGGCGTGCGGCAGATCGTCGACTCGCGCGTCGAGCCTCTCATCGACTCCGTGCAGCGGCTCGCCAAGGTAGCCCGCTCCCTCGGCACCGACAGCCGCTGAGCCCCGCCCATATCCCCCCATGTTTCCGGTTGCCCGCGCTCGACGCGCGGCGAGCGACGCGAGCCGGGGCGCGCCTGCCCAACGGACCGGCGTGAGATGCACGCTCGCCGGCGCCCTCGCGCGTGAAGCACACGCCGCGCCGCGCTGTCCGGCAGGCGTTCCGATGCGGGACGAGCCGCGGTTGAGCGTCGGCGGTTCCGGCACGCGTTTCGCTAGGGTTGGCCACGCCAGCGAAAGGAGACCACCATGGGGACCATCCTGCTGCTCGACGAGGACGACTCCCGCGCGCGTGAGATTGTCACCAAGGTAGCAGATGCGGCGCCGGAAATGGCGGTGCGCCGCGTTCGCACCGGGGTCGAGCTGCGCTACGAGGCTGCCTGCCACCCGCCGCAGTTGGTGATTCTCGGCACGGTATCGTCGTCCCACAGCGCCCGGAGGCTGGCGTGGGAGATGAGAGCGTTGCGGCCGTGTGCGAGGATCGTTGCCCTGGCCAGGGACGACTTCGAAGAGCGCGAGCTCCGAACCCTGGGCGAATCGCTTACCGTCGTAGGGCTCGCGCGCTCCGACGCAGTCCTGGAAATCACGCGCGTCTGTCAGCGGCTGCGGCGCACCGCGTCCGCTGCCGTACGGCCGCCCGTGACGCTGGACTCCCACCGTTTCAAGAACCGCGTGGCGGGTCTGCTCGCCGGCATGCACGCCTTTGCGGCCGAGTTGCGCGCAACCGCCCACGACGCCAACCAGGTCCACGCGATTGCCGATGAGTACGTCGATCGGCTCACGAGCGTCGTCGCCGACATCTCGGCCATGGTGGCAGCCTCCCAGTCCGCTGCGGCACAAGAACATGAAGGGTGACGAGAACAAGCGCAGGCTGCTGCTGGTCGATGACGACCCCGACGTGGTCTGGGGGCTGGGGCGTCTGCTATCGCGCTCGGGCTATGTGGTGACCACGTGCGGCGACGGGTCGGAAGCGGTGCATCTGCTTGGGCAAAGGAGCTTCGAAGCGGTGATCACGGACGTGCAGATGCCGGAGGTCAACGGGCTGGCGCTGACCGAGTGGATCAACCAGAACCGGCCGGGCACACGGGTGGTAGTGATGACCGCGTTTGGGTCTTCGACGGTGCAGGAGATTGCCCACCGCAAGGGTGTGGCGCTGTACCTGGAGAAGCCGGTCGACCCCGACCTGCTGCTGCGCGTGCTGGGAGCGCGGGGCAGGTCCGACTCGTTCTCGGGCGTCGTGGAGGACATCGACCTGTTCGACTATGTCCAGCTGCTGCTCGTGACCAACCGGCGGGCCCAGCTCGAGGTGGTGTCGTCGGACGGCCTGCGGGGAAAGATGTATATCGACGCGGGGAGAGTTCGGCATGCCGAGTGCGGTGGGGTGCAAGGGGAGGACGCTTTCTTTTCCTGCCTGAGGTTCCATGGCGGCCGGTTTGCCAGCGTGCCGTGGCAGGAGCCGCCCCGTGAGACGATCTCGCGCAAGGGCGAGTACCTACTGATGGAGGCTGCGCGGCTCAAGGACGAGAGCGAACGCGAGGGCAGGGGCCGGCCGCCTTCCATGGTGCCGCCGGCGGTCTTGGACCTGTCGGAGATGAGCTGGGAGATCCCCGACAGTCCGACTTCTGATCAACGAGGTGGAAGCTCGAAATGACGAACGACGCGACGGATGTGAAGCTGACGGTACCGCTGTTCGATCTGGTCACCGACTCGGGGGCGTTGACCGCCCTTCTGATTACCAAGGAGGGACACGCCATCGCGGAAGCAGGGGACACCAGCTACCTGAACACCACCGCCATGGCGGCCTTGATTGCCGGCATGTTCTCCGCCACCCGCGAGGTGGCGCGCATGGTGGGCGAGAACCAGTTCTCGATTCTGCTGCAGCAGGGCTCCAACCGGCACATCCACATCTCCCTGGTGACCGATTCGGTGATGATGGTCGTCATCTTCGAGGACTACCAGCGAATCGGACGAGTCCGCCACGAGGCCCGCAAGGTCGGGGAAAGACTCGTCGGAAGTCTGCGTACCAACGAGTCCCGCGTCAGCGCCCAGGTCGCCGGTGACCTGTCGGTGCCCGAGTTCAAGGAGTACGCCCTGAACCTGATCGACCGGATCTTTACGTCCAAGTAGGTCCCCCATGCCGCACATCAGCTACGAGCGCCGCGAGATTGCCTTCAAGCTCGTGTACTACGGTCCCGGAATGAGCGGCAAGACCACCAATCTGGCCCAGATCCACCGGCGCCTCGCCGCCGAGGTCAAGACCGAGATGATCAGCCTCGATACCCACGAGGACCGCACCCTGTTCTTCGACTTCATGCCCGTGGAGCTCGGCACCATCGACGGCTACATGATTCGATTCAACATGTATACGGTGCCGGGGCAAGTCTACTACGAGGCGAGCCGCAGGCTGATCCTCGACGGGGCGGACGGCGTGGTGTTCGTGATCGATTCCCAGCCCGCGAGGCTCGAGGAGAACGTAATGAGCTACAAGCGCATGGAGCAGAACCTGCGCTCGTACAAGTACGACCCGCGCAGCTTCCCCACGGTGCTCCAATACAACAAACGCGACTGCCCCTCTGCACTCCCGCTCGGGACCTTCGAGCGCGAGGTGAGCTGTCAGGGCGTCCCCACCGTCGAGGCCATTGCGACCGAGGGACGCGGCGTCATGGAGACCGTCCGCCTGCTCAGCAGGCAAGTCGTCGAGCGATTCCACCTTTGACGCGAACGTGAGGCAGTCGCATGGCACTCCAAGGCACGCTCTCGGATATCGGCATCATCGATCTCCTGCAGTTCCCTTTCGCCGGACGAAAGACCGGTGAGCTGATCGTCACCTCGGGCAAGCAGCGCGCCGCCCTGTTCTACAAGGAAGGAGTCCTGGTGCACGCTAGCACCGAGCAGCACGAGGGGCAGGACGCCGTGGTGGAGGTGGTCGATTGGCAGGAGGGGACCTTCGAGTTCCAGCCGGGCGTCCAGGCGCAGCGCGCCACGATCGAGCAGGAGCTGCACCGCGTGGTGATGATGGCCCTCAAGACGCGCGACGAGCGCAGGGACGAAGAGCAGCGTCGGCGCGAAGAGCAGGCGGCGCGCGACCGCGTCCGCAGCGAGCAGATGCGCCAGCACGGCCTGGACCCCGACGCCTGCGAGCAGCTCGAGGCGACCGTTCGCAACCACTCCGCGGTTCAGCACGCGAGCATCCTGGGTCTCAACGGCGATGTGCTGCTGGAAGCCGCGGCCTCGGACGGGCAGATCGAAGCGCTCGAGGAGATGAGGTTGCTGGTCCACACGCTGCGCAGAGAGCATCCCCGCGGCGGCTTGTCCCGCGTCTTTCTGGAGGACGCGGCGGGCACGCTCGTGGCCCAGGTGCTCGGCGAAGGACGCTTGCTGGTAGTGCTCGCCGCCCCAGGCGTGGCGCTGGGAGCGGCATCGATGGCCGCGGGCAAGCTCGCCGCGCTGTTCGACAAGGGGAAGTCATGAGCCCCACCCTTCCTCCCGAGCTGCCCGACAAGCAGCGCAACCCGGCAGCCGGGCCCGACGGCCGCGACGCCCGAGAGCCGCAAGACGGCAGGAGCGCCTGGCCGCTGCTCGACAACGCGCCCAACCCGCGGCTGACCTTCGACACGATCGTGCCCTGCCGGGTCAACGAGTTCACCCTGGAGATCGCCCGGGTGGCTGCTAGCGGCAGCCGCGGCAGCACGTTCAACCCCTGCTACATCTATGGAGAAGTCGGCACAGGCAAGACTCACCTGCTGTCGGCGATTGCCAACGAGGCCGGCCCCCGCAGGGCAAGGCTCGTCAACACGGCCGACCTCGAGGTCGAATTCGAGCGCGCACAGCGCGAGGCACAACGCTCCGAGCTGCGTCAGTGGCTCTCGTCGACCGACATCCTGCTTTTCGACGACATCCAGCTGTGTGAGAACCACGCGGCGCTGCAGAACGAGGTGTTCGCGCTCATCAACCACATCATCCGCGACGGCAAGATCATCGTGGTATCGAGCGATGTGTCGCCCACACGGCTCCGGCATGTGCAGTCGAGGCTGCTTTCGAGGCTCGGAGCTGGCGTGATTGTGGGGCTGGGCGTCGGCGACGTGCGCGAGCGAATGGCGATCGTGCGCCGCCATGCTGGAGAGCCACCGCTGCCCGAGCCCGTCGTCTCCTACCTGGCGGAGCAAATATCGGATAGCGTGCGTCGCCTCAAGGCGGCCGTGACCCAGTTGGTCGCCCACAGGGCGCACACGGGCATCGAAGCCGACCTGGACCTCGCCCGGGCGATCGTGCCGATGCCCGAGGACATCCGGTCGCCCGCGGTGCAGTCCCTCCCGCCCGCCAAGGGGGCACCACCAAGGCCAGACCCCCACGCCGAGATGGCGGAGCGATTCAAGCGTATGCTGCGCGGGGCCGAGACCCCCGAGGAGCAGGCGCTTGCCCTGGAGATCGCCATGGGCGAGGCGATTCGCACGCTGCGGGTGCAGGGCGGCAACCCGGATCGGCTCCGCCAGCTGGAGTCCGCGTTGTTCGAGCTGCGGGAAGGAAATCTGGACCGGGCTTTGCAAGGTTTCAATCTCTGAAATCGGCCCGTCGCGCTGGCAGAGGATTCGGCAGCAATGGAACCAAGAGTGCATCCGGGCCCAGTCGGTTTGCTGCAGGAGCGGGACAAACATGGGTGACAACAAGGACATCATCATCGGGGAGATCTCGAACGCCGTGACGAAACTGCTCGGCTCCTCGGCCCCGGCGGTCATGCGTACGGCGGGGGCGGCGGCGTCGCGACGCTTGTGGCCCGACCTGCCCACCGACGTGCCCGTCGAGCAGGCCGCCCAGATCATGCACGACGGCGTCAAGCAACTCGGCGGCTTCGGGGACTTGCAGATCATCCCTGAAGGGCAAGGCGAGGCGCGCATCGAGTTCAAACGGTGCTTTTTCGCCGGGATGCGAGAGGGATCCGGGAAGCCCTGCGGCGAGCAAGGTATCTGTTACTTCGGATTCGGCCTGGTGGAGGAGACCTTCAAGCGGCTCACCGGCCGCGTGGTGAAGGTGGAGCTGACCAGGCGTGACGATTCGGTCGATACCTGTTTTGAAGTGATCCGGACGCGGTCTGGTGGCCGCGCGTGATCAGGAACGGGCGGGCTGCCGCCCATGATAGTTAGAGTGGCAACGAGGATGGAGGACGATTATGGCGAACATCAAGAACCTGCTGAGTGAGCTGCTTCGAGTCGAGGGCGTGAATGCAGTGGCCGTGGTAGGCCGCGACGGCTTCGTGATCGAAGGGCTGGCCGGGGGCGGCCGGCTCGACATCGAGGCCGTTGGCGCCGTGATCTCGACGGGCATCGGCTCCGCAGAGGTCATGGGCGAGTCGCTCAAGGTCGGGGAGATGACCCAGGCGATGGTCGAGTACAAGGAAGGCGTCATCGTCATGGGCCTGATCAGCCGCGACGCGATCCTGGCGCTGGTGGCAGATCAGAAGTCCAATCTCGGCAACATCCGCTACCAGCTCAAGCAGCGCACGCCCGAGATCGCGCGCTCGCTGTAGCGCCGTGGGGCCAGGGCAGACAACCATCTAGACACGGCTAGGGACGAGCCATGACCGCACAGCAAGCAGAGGGCGACACTCTTCTGGGCGCGTTGCGTTCCGCGCAGCACGAGGCGTGGAGCGGCCGGGTGTCCGTGGCCGTCGATGGACGGGAGCTGGGGTCTGTCGTGTTCCGAGCGGGCCGCGTGGCCTGGGCGGTCTGCGTGGAAGAGCCCGAGGACCTCGGCACCTTCCTGTGGCGCCTGGGCCGTGTCACCCGCGAAGAGCTTCTGCTCGTGCGACAGCGCTACGCCCAGCACCAGGGCAACAAGAAGCTCGGCACGCTGCTGGAGGAAGCGGGCATCCTGCCGCGGCCGGTGCTGCAGCGATGCCTGCTCCTGCACACGCGGCGCGCCGTTTCCAGACTTCTGCGCTACGACGGCGCCCGTGTGTCGTCGGAGCGGACTGCCCTGCAAGTCGATGAAGAGATGACCTTCCCCTTGTCCGAAGTCGCTCCCTTGGCCGGGGAGGACGATGGCGCTCGGTTCGAGCGCGAAGGCAGCTCTGCTGCGAGGTGGTCCGGCTGGAGCGAGGAGAACGGCGCGCTCCTGGAGTTCAGCGCCATGGCCGGCTACCTCGCCTCCTGCGTGCTGTCTCGCGACGGCGAGGTCATTGCGGCCCACGCGGGACGGGACGTCGACCCTGCAACCCTCGGCATGTTCGTCATCTCCGTGCTGGAGCTCTCCGATCGCACCGCCGCGCCGGCCGGGCTCGGCACCGTGGGCGCTGCCTGCTTCGAATGCGCCCGAGGAACCCTCGTGGCGCAATGGCTGGATCCGTCCCGCAGCCACGTCGCCCTGCTGCTCGTCGAGGCTGGCGCCAACACCGGAATGGCGCGCTATCGGTTGGCCTCGGCTGCCCCCAGCCTCAGCGAGTGGGTGCGCTCGCGCCAGCGATCGACCCGCGCCGACACCCGCACCGCTCGGAGCCCGGAGGTGGCCGGACCCATGAGCTGACCAGGCACCGACCCGACCCGTCGCCGCCTTCTGCCGTCGAACGCAGAGCCGGTGCGAACGTAGCGGCGCCTGCTGACCCGATTGGACCTGACGGACGACGACTCGCTTGTCCGACGCTGCTTCGCGCAGATTTCGCGGGAAGCCGGGGAAGGCGAAGCACGTCGATGAAGAACCGGACGTCGCGGCGATTTCGCCGTGACACGACCGAGAAAGGACTCGCTCTCACATGGCGTTGTGTATCGCTCTGGCCAGCCAGAAGGGAGGCGTGGGAAAGACCACGGTCTGCTTGAATCTCGCCGTCGCCTGGGCCGAGCGGGGCAAGCGCACCCTGGTGATCGACCTCGACCCCCAAGGTGCGATTGGCTTGTCCCTCGCGCGCGATGACCTCGCGTTCAGCGGCCTCGCCGAGGTGCTGACCGGCGCGCAGTCCTTGCGCGAGGCCATCCTTCCCACCAAGCTGCCCACCTTGTCGCTGCTGCCCCGCGGACGATTGGACCCGTGCGACGTCACGGAGTACGAGAAGATGATGAACGAACCCGGCGTGTTTCGGGATCTGCTTCGCAGCGCCTCGTCCGGGTTCGACATCGTGCTGCTCGACGCTCCCTCCGGCGTCGGCATGATCACCCGCGCCGCCCTCGCCAGCGCGGACTACGTGCTTGTCCCCTTTCAGGCCGAGGCCCTCACGTTGCGGTCGGTCACTCAGCTGTTGCGCGTGGTCGACCACGTGCGCAGCAAGGAGAACGACTCCTTGCTGCTGCTGGGCATCCTGCCCACGATGGTCGAGCTCGACAAGCAGCCCGCCCTGGATGTCATGGGTTCCGTATGGTCCGGGCTGGGCGGCGTCCTGGAGACCATGATCCCGCGCGCCGATGTGTTTGCCCAGGCTTCGCACCTGGGATTGCCCGTGGCGTTCCTGGCGGGCCGGCCCACGCCCGAGGCGCGGCGCTTCGGGTTGCTCGCCAACGAGCTCGACGCGCGCATCGCTGACTACGCAACAGGAGGCGAAGATGAGCAGCCCCAGCGCGAACTTCTCTAGTCTGCAGCAAGCTCGCGATATCAGCACCCGCCTGGCCAGCCTGCGCCAAGAGCCTGCGGCGCCGGACACGCCCCCACCGCGCGCAAGCTACGTGGCATTCCGCCCCAGGCCCGCGTCCCCCGCTGCACCCGCGGTCGCTGTCCCGGGAGCCGACGCCCTCCAGCCGGAACCGTTGCCTCCCGTGCCCGGTTCCGTGCGCACCTGGGATGATATGCTGCGCTGGTGCCTGGAAGCGGCCTCCGCCAAGACCGTCTTCGTGATGGACGCCCAGGGCTTCGTGATCGCCAAGGACGGCAGCTACTCCTACGAGGATGCGGAGGCCATGGGCACTCAGCTCATGGTTGCCCTCGATCGGTTCGACGAGCTCGATTCGTTTCACAAGCGAGCCTTGTCGATCTCGGTGGGCTTCCGGTCGTTCCACTTGACCGGGCTCCGTGTGCTTGCCGAGTCCCGCGACAGCTTCACGTTGGGAATCCTCCGCACCGATCCCATCGCACCGGCTGCGGTCGACGCCATCGCCGAGCTGGTGGGCAGCCAAGCCGCCCGGATCTGACCGCCTGCCAGATCCCACTCATCCGCCGCCGGCCGGTCCCCGCCCGCCCACCTCGCGGCCGTATCCACCGTTTGCCTCCCAAGCCCTGCCGCGCGATACGCCATTGCACCACACTGCCCGATCGCCCGCCCGGTTGACAGGTGACGCTTCCTCCGTGACGCGCCTGGTCGGGGTCGATTGCACGCCCGGCGCCGCGCTGCTGCGGCTCCCCGTTGGCGTTCGCGCGTCGAACTCACGCGCAAGCCTCGCCCTGCGCGTGATTCTCACTCACCGATGTCCCGCCGCTCGTCCCATGGCACGCCCGACCTCGATCGCGTGGACGACCGCCGCGCGGGAACGACGCATCTCGCCCCGCCGCGCGCTGCCCGCCCATTGCCCCGTAAGCACCCCCTGCGGTCGACTCCCGCCCTCCGCGCACGTCGCGGACCGATCGAGCGCGCGCAGCACACGTCGCGGGCGCGGGCACATGCGTTGCAAAAGAGCGAGGCCGAGGTACGGGCGGTCGGCAAGCACTCGCCAGCTACCGCCTCCCGTCTCGCGCTCCGCAACCGACCCACTCGCTGGAGGACAATGAACATGCCGAAGACCATTGACGTCCGTGCCGTGCAAGGAATCCTGTACGGGGTATACAAGGCTATCCACGAGATCGCCGGAGCGAGCGCGCCGGCCATCATGCGGCGCGCTGCACCCGACATCCTTGCAGAGCTGCACGAGCTCGGCGTGGACTTTACCGGAGTCAACAGCATCGAGAAGCTCGAGGACCAGCTCAGGGACACCATGGTCAAGTCGGGTACCTGTGACAACATGTCTTTCAAGCTCCAGGGCAACGAGCTTCGCGCCGACATCACCAACTGCTCCTTCTACCCGTTGACCATGGCCCTCCGGGACAAGGGCATCCCTCCTTTCGGTTGCCCCTTCGCGGCTCTTACCGTTGCCGTGTCGGAGAAGAACCTCGGCAAGAAGGCACGCGTCAAGCACCTCGCCCCCACCGAAGGAGGCAAGCCGGGCGACACCACGCTCATCGTCGAGCTGCACGACAAGTAGCGGTCTCGGCCCCGAATGGATCCCGACATCCTGGCCTTTCTTCGCGAAGGTCGCATCTCCCCCCTGCGGTTGGGCGAGATGGGCATCGGTACCGTCGGGATCACCCTCAATCCCCACTTCATTCTCGACCGCGACGGCCAGCCCACCGGCTGGCTCGCCAAGCGCCTCCGGACCTCGCAGTTCGACGACCCGCCCGCCACCTTCGCCCGATTCGAGCGAGAGCATCGGCTTGTCGAGCGCTACTTCGGCGGCCCGACCGTGTCCATGGTTGCCCGGAGCGCCTTCGTGGTGCTGGACCGATCGCTGGAACCCGGCGCGCCCCAAGCGCAACGCGAGTACGTCATGGTGCAGGAGTTCGTCGACGGCATCTCGCTGGAAGAAGCATCGGCGCGCTTCCGCGAGGGCCAACTGCCCTGGCTGCGCCATGTCGTTGCGCGGTTCGTCGACGCCTATCGCATCCTGCAACGCGAGGCGGCTACGGTGCTCGACTGCTTCTCGACACGCAGCGATCACGTCAAGGTCGATATCCGCCACCGGCGTGTGTTGCTGATCGACACCAACAACCTCGTCTCGTTGAAGGAGGAGCTTGCCCACAACGCGGCATTCCTGTCCCGGTGGACGGCAAAAGCAGGCCCCGTCGACGCCGAGCAATTTGCTGGCGTGTTGGCGCAGATACAGTCCAGCGGCGAATACGACCCGGCCCACCTCACCACCACGCGCGATGCCACGTTCCTGCGCGACGCACGAGCGCTGGAGTTGCTGGCTCGCTACTTTCCAGGCGGCGGCGCTGACAACTTCTACGTACGCGACATCCTCGCCGCGTTCGTCTCCTGACACTTGATCGCCCACGCGCCGCCCGCCCTTCCCGCGTCTCTCGAGTTGCCGTCTGCCCCACCGCTACCTGCCGGGTCGATCGTCGCGGCGGGTGCGCGGCCCCTCGAGGAGCGTTCGGGCCACGGCGTGGCCGCCCGCCAGCGGGCTGTGGCGATACGGATAGTTGCCGGCTGCAGTGCGCCATGCGCAAGCCGCTGCGCGGTCGAATAGCCCGAGATACTGCGCGGGAGCCTCGCCTGCCGCTGCTCGGCGGGCCATCGCCTCCAGCGAGGCGCCCAGGTCCGGACAGCCTGGGCCCGGCGCGGGCAAAGAGACTCTCGGGATCGGTCTGCAACAGCGCCACTGAGCCAGGGCCACCCACGCATGCTGGTGCCAGAGCAGCCGCGCCCAGCTGTCCGTCACGGCGGTGACCCGCCCTCTCGCGCTGCGAACGATGGCTCGCTGGACTTGGGCGACAATGGCTCTGTGGTCCTCCGACGAGCACACGAAAGACAGATCCTCGCCGGTCAGGTCGGGGTCGCCCAGCAGCCAATCTGCAAGACATCTCTGCGCGCCTGCGGCGGCAGGCCAGGGCACGGCGCTGCCGGAGGCGCGCGCGAAGGACGCCGCCAAGCGCCGGCCCGGCACCTCACGGATGCGCCCGCCCGCCGGCCTCCACGGCGAGACGTGCCCTGCGAGCCGCACGATCTCTGGCCGCGCAACGGCCCCTGCGAGAACCACGGCCAACACCACCATGCATGCGATGGCTGCCCGCAGCCAGCGCCGATGCCTCTCGCGCCCGCCGGCTACCGGGGGACTCCAGGCTCTCAGCTCCGCTGCCAGCGACGCCGCGCTTGCGCTCTCCGAGCTGAAGTATCGAACAAGCACGCGACGCAGGTGCGGATCCCCCGTCCTTCGGGCGAGCCGCCGGCCCTCCGCTGCGGAGCCCGGACACGCCCCCGTCGATCCGCGCACCGCGTACATCAACAGAGCGTGCAGCGCCCACACGTCGTCGGCCGAAGACGCTGTCCCGTCCCGCCGCCGCCGGGCCGACCAGTACGTCTCGTCGCCCGGGGAGGTCGCCACCAGGCTGATGCCGTTGTCCCAGCGCTGCTCGGCGATGCGCACGTTGTCGGGGTGGATCGCGCCGTGCGCGCCGCCTGCTGCGTGAAGCGACGCAACGCGCTCTGCGATACCGCGCACGACTGCAACACATTGGGCCCTGCCGATCGTTCCGAGGGCCAGGTGCTCGGACAAGCGAACAGCGGATATCCATGACGCTGCATCGGTCGCAGCGTCGTGGGGGGTGCCCGGCTCGCCGTCACGCTCGGCGTGCCCGTCCGCCGGGCTACGCATGATCTACCTCCGGCTCCGTCCGCTCAGCGGGCAGGAGCCTGCCTGCGCGTCCCTCCGGCCGCGCGCCCGTATCCAGCAGTCCCAGCAGCCGCTCGGTCATGCGCTCCCGCAGAGCAGTAGTTGCGCCGGCAGGCGGATTCAGCCGTATCCCTGCCAGCGCAGCCCGGAGCGCGATCGGCGCCGCCCGCCCGCAGGCCCGTCGCAACGCGGTCGACATGACTTCGGAGACGAACCCCAGGGCATCCCGAAGCTCGTCGGATTCCGCCCGTGCCCGTTCGATGCGCACCGTGGCCTCGCGCTCTGCGCGTGCCACAGCCAGCAGTTCGCGCGACTTCGCTTGCTTCACCCGCGTGGCCCAGTTGTCGAGCGTTTCCCGGGCTGCCACCGTCTCCGCTTCCGCTTCGCGCACACGCTCGGACAGGCGCCGCGCCTCGGTATCGTCCTGCCTCCGGCGCGCAGACAGGCTCCGCGTCAGATCGTCGAGCACCTGCCGGTGTGCGGCCTCGGCACGCGCCAGGGAAGATTCCGCGGCGGAAAGCCGGGCTCGAAGCCCGTGGGATTCGTCTTCCAGACGACGCGCTCGTTCGTTCGCGGCGCGCGATTGCGTCGCTGCTTCCCGCACCAGGGCCTCCGACAGCGCGACCTGCTCTCTGCAGCGCTCGAGCTCGCGCCTGGACTGGGCGAGCGCACGGCCGTGTTGGTCGAGCTGCGCGGACAGTTCGTGGAGCTCCGCGTCCCTCCCGGCTATGGCGGACCGCAGCCGCTCCGCGTCGGCGCGCCCAAGCTCCAACTGGCCGAGCAGCGCGCCGCGAGCGTTCTCCGCCTCCTCGAGCCTTGCGTGCGATTGGCGCAACGACTCCGCGAGCCGGATGGCATCCGCGCGAAGCTCGGCCAGAGATGCCCGCGACGCCCGCTCCCGGTCGCGGCTGGCCGTCAGCTCCCGGCCGAGTGCTTGTCGCTCTTCGATGGCGCGCTGCAAGCAGCGCCGAAGCTCAACCAGCTGTTGCTCGCGGTCGCGTGTTCTCATGGGCAGGACCCGGTTCGTGGCGTCATCGGAGGTTGCAGCACGTCGTGTGCCATCGCGTGCGGCGACCCTGCGTGGGAATCACGCCCGGCCGATGCCCTCCGCGCGTATCCCACGCACGCCTTTCGAACTGCCTGCTGCGCCCTCGGCGTCACGCGCTGCCTTCCGGGCCGGTCGTCAGCTCCAACGCCGTTGCCGGCTCAGGCAACACCCATGGGTCGGCTGCGCCGTGCTCTTTCAGAACCGGCGGGGCGTCGACGACTTGCATCGAGGCGGAAGGGGCCTGGGCCAGCGACAGATCGAAGAAGCACAGTTCGCCGGCGCGAAGTCCCATGTTGGCGGGACGAAGGTCGCCTACCTGGATACGGAGCTGTTCGAGCTCTCGCCGCAGCTCCCACGCGAAGCTGATCGCGCGTTCCCAGGCACGCGGTGAGATGGCGCGCTTGCGGCGCAGGCAGCAGCGCTGGACGGCAAGCGGCCACAGGCACGCCTGGGCTTCTATCAAGATGTCGCAGGCCAGAGCCGCCGATTCGCCGTCGAGTCCCTGCAAGGCACCTGCGCTCGTGACCTGCTCCCGCACGATGCCGAACACCGGCAGTCGGCGCTCCCCGGAGGTGAGCTGGAAGACTCTTCGAATACGGGGCAGACGTGCCAGCTCCGTGCCTGCGAGACACGCGCTGGCCCGCGCTTCGTCCGCGTCCCGAGTCAGCTTCAAGACGGCCCCGTTTTCGAGGAGGAACGCCGTGCCCCAGCTTCCGGACCCAAGAGCGTGCAGCGGCCGGGCGCACTGCGCTGCGCGGCACACTGCAGCGAGGTAGCTGAGCGCCCCCAGCTCCCGCGTGCCCCGACAAGCCGCCAGCAGCAGGGCCTGTTGCCGAAGGCGCATGCTTTCGGCGCGAAGCTGCGACGCCGAGCAGCCCATCTCGCGCAGCAGCACCGCCAGGGCGCCTCGCACGCCGGCCGTGACGTCGTCGGCCACATGCAGCAGCGAGCGCGGACGATCTGCATCGTCGGGACCGTCTCGCAGAAGGCGCGCAACGTGCCGCGCACAGCGTAGCGCCGCCTGTCGCACGCGGCGGTGGTTGGCAGAACGTGGCGCCGCAGCAACGAGCACAAAGCCCGGCACTTCGAGCGCCACGAGGAGCAGCCGGGCAACGGCGCCGTCCAGGGTCGCCGCTCGGAAGCCGCCTATGCCGGCCATCGTCCCGACGGCGTGAAAAGCCTGTGCCGCAACCAGCGCGGCAGACTCGGGAAGATCCGTGTCGACCACGCCCCCCGTCAAGAGCCCGACCTGATGACCGTCGCAATCGACGACCATGGCGCGGAAGGGCGATCGCACGAGTCGGACGGGTCGAGCCATGCGACAAAAAGAGGACACGGCTAGCACGCTTCGCGCCACGGTCGGCGCTCGAAGCGGCGGCCACGCGCGCCATGCTCGCGCACGGGCGGCAGCCGGTTGCCTCTGGCGCCGCACGTCCGAAGTGACTTCCCTGGGCCACGCAATCCTACGAACGGCCGTCCGCGCGACCGGGCCGGTACGGATAGTAGTGTGGATCCCACTGGGCCTTGCGCACCACGCGCTCGATGTCCGCGTCGTCGAGCAGCCGCCCCAGCCCTGCGTCCCGTGCCTCCCGCGCCACGGCGCACGCTACCTGCGCCGCCACCTCCCGCACGTCTTCCATCTCGGGAAGCAGCAGCCCCTGGTCGCGCTGTGCCGGTGTCACCATCGACGCGATCGCACCACTGGCCGCCAGGAACATCCGATCGGTGACCTTCAATGCCTTGCTCACCAGCACCCCCAACCCCATGCCGGGAAAGACATACAGGTTGTTGCACTGCGACGTCTTGATCGTCCTTCCGTCATGCTCGATCGAACCAAAGGGGCTGCCGGTGGCGAACAGCCCGCGACCCGCCGTCGCTTTCGCCACATCCTGCGGCGTGCACTCGGACTTCGACGTCGGGTTCGACAGCGCCATCACCACGGGCCGCTCCGAATTGCGCCCGAGCGCCGCCAGCACCTCGCGATCGAACAGCCCCGCCCGCCCCGTCACGCCGATGAGCACTGTCGCCTCGGCGTTGCGTACCACGTCGTGCAGCCCCACCGTCCCGGCGGTCTCCAGATGCCACTGCGCCGCCACGCCCGTCGGCTGTGCGAACGCCTTCTGTGGCTCCTCCAAACCCGGCGTGTCGTCCGTCAGCAGGCCCGGCACGTCCACCGCGAAGATGCGCCTCCTGGCGTCGGCCTCGCTCAGCCCCTCCTGCATCAGCGCCGACTTGATGTGCCGACCGATCCCAACCCCCGCCTGACCCATGCCCACGAGCACGAAGCGTTCGTCGGAGAACTTCCGCCCCTTGATCCGCATGGCCGTGTACAGCGCCGCGAGCGCCGTCGACCCGGTCCCCTGGATGTCGTCGTTGAACGACAGAATCCGGTCCCGATACCGCTCCAGCAGCTTGAACGCATGTTGCTTGCCGAAATCCTCCCATTGCAGCAGCGCGTTCGGGTAGCTCCTGCGTACCCCCAGCACGAAACGCTCCAGGAACTCGTCGTACTCCGCACCCGAAAGCCGTGGATGACGCCACCCCAAGTACATCGGGTCCTCGAGCAGGCGCTGGTTGTTCGTCCCCACGTCGAGCATCACCGGCAGGCAGCACGTGGGATGCAGGCCGCCCGCCGCAACGTACAGGTTCACCTTGCCTACCGGGATTCCCATGCCGTCCGAGCCCAGGTCGCCCAACCCCAGGATCCGCTCGCCGTCCGTGACCACGATGAGCGCCAGGTCCGGGCTCGCGACGTTCTCGAAGATCTGATCGATCCTGCGGATGTTGTCCGGGCTCAGGTACACTCCCCGATAGCGCCGCATGATGTGGCTCATCTTCAAGCACGCTTCCCCGACCGTGGGCGTGTACACGATCGGGAGCATCTCCCGCAGGTTGTCCACCAGGAGCCTGAAGTACAGCGTCTCGTTGCGGTCCTGCAGCGATTGCAGGTAGATGTACCGCCCCATGTCCGTGCGCTTGTCCCGGTAGTTCTCCAGCGATCGCACTTGCTGCAGCGCGATGTTGTTGATGGCCGGACGGAGCAACCCCGCCAGCCCGAGCGTCTGGCGCTCTTCCTCCGAGAAGGCCGAACCTTTGTTGAGCAGCGGATGCGCCAGGACTTGTTCGCCCCGCACATGCACCTCGTAGTACTCTTCACCCGTGAGTGGATCGAGCTTCAACGTGTAGGCTTCCATCTGGTTCCTCCGGCCGGAACGGGTTCCGGCTCCTTCCGGCCGCATCGTGCTGCCGCAAACAACGCCACGCTATCCTCCTCCTTGTCACCTCGCTCGCGCAATCCTTGCCTCCCCACCTCGCAATGGCCGCGACGTTCAGAGTCGGGCGAGCTCGATGACGAGCCCCATCCAGAGCGGCAGCATGCCTCCCAGTTGGCTGTCTTCGGCGGACAAGCAGCGTGTCCTCGACTACCTCACCTGCGGCGCGCCTTGAGAACGCCCAGCGGTGGCCCGGTCGGGTGTACCGTGCTGCACCCCCTCAGGGACACAATCGATCGCGAAGCGGCCCCCGCGTCCTGAGCCGCGCTTCGAACACTACCGTCGGCACCACCACGTCCAGAATCCTCATTCGCGCATCGCTCGCGCCGCCGATCAGCGCCAGGCCCTCCACCTCCGAGCCCGTCGCGCCCAGGGCGAACAGCTTCATCACCGCGCCCGTGTCCAGGTCTATCTTGTAGATGGTCTTGCCGTCGTCATCGCGCGACGCATACATCTCCCCGCCAAAGACCTTGGCGCCCTGGATGCGCCCGATAGCCGGCGTCAAGGGTATCGTCTTCAGCGGAGCGAGGCCGTTGCCGAGATCGTAGACGTTGATGTGGTCTACCGGATCCCAGTCCGACGTGTATACCACGTTGCGCACGCCGTCCACTGCCACCCAGGGCACTCCTTGCGTCTGCTGGGCCTGGGGAAGAGACCACTCGGTTCCCGTCGCCGCGAGCGTCGCCGCGTCGAAGGTCACCACGAACGGGTGCTGAAAGGCCGGGCCGTCCTCGATGGGCGCGTAGAGCACGCCGTCGTGCACGTCGATGTCTCCGATGTGATTGCCTCCCAACGCATAGATGTCCGGCGGGATCGGCTCCGCATTCTTGGCCTGCGTTTCGTACGCGAGGCTCGTGCGCTCCAACACCCCGGCCGATGAGAAGTACCAGCTCGCACCGTCCGTGGCGACGCCTTGCGTTCTGGATACCATCTCCGGCAGCTCGAACGTCTCCGGCGGCTGCTCCTCCCATTGCTCGTCGTCGATCAGGCGAATGAACCGATCGAGGGCCAGGTCCGCAGGCACCAGCGCCGCACCCGGCCGCAACCCCGCGACCGCGGCCTGCAGCCCGCTCGGATCCAGATCGCGCACGCGGTGCGTTTCCGCCGGCATCGGTTCCTGCGGCAGCTGCAATCCGTTGTCCGGATTGCCGTCCTCGTCGATGCTCTGCACCAGTTGCAGCACCCGGGTCAGATCCCCACCCACCGCACAACCGCTGCCGTTCGCGAGCTGAAACGGGCTCACCTCGGGCGCTCCGTCCACCGGCTCGAACTCGAACGCGCCGACGGAGAACCGCACCTTCGCACCAAGACGATACCGAAACGTGCCCGCCGCGTCGGTGAAGCCGGATTGGTCTGCCGCCTCGTAGCGCATTCCCTGGATCGCCCCGGGAAGCTGGCCGGTTCCGCCGATCAGCACGCCCTGCCTCACGTCGTCGGGATCGGTGCCCTGGCAGCCCAACGCGATCAGCGGCAACACCAGCGCCAGGCCGCAGCGAGCATCGAGCCCGGCCGCGCGCCATCGGGTGATACGGGGGGACAGGCCGAACGATCGCACGAGACGCATCCTTGCAGTTGAGCAGAATCTCGCCTCCGGGTCGAGATGATCTCACTCCGCAGGTAGCGTCACGTCTCGAGTGGCTGGCGCGGAATGGCTGACCTGAGCCGAAAGGCGAGGCCGCCTGCAGCATGGCACCTCCGACCTCAGGGAAGCCCCCGCCCGATCCCTCGTCTGTCCTGGGATGACGCCGTCGCGGGCACTGGCCTACCCCTGGTCCGGGCGGCGCACCGTTGTCATACCAGGGGACCGGAACTATCCTATTATGTGCCGGTCAGCGTGGCCAGGGGCTCAGCACCGGTTGGGGCAGCGTCCGAATCCGTGTGCCGTGCGTCGCGGGTTCGGGCCCAGGCATCGGCAAGGGAGGCAACGATGAGCACTGCGCTCGAAGCTCTCGCATGGGCCCGCCAGGTGGCCACCGGGCGCTCTTGTCGCTGTGCGCGCTAGCGTCGGCGTGCACCGGCGAGGACTCGGCTACGCCCGAAGCCATCGAAGCCACGGCCGAGCAGCCGCGTACCGTTCAACCCAATTCGATCGTTGCTCCCTCCAGTGACGGTGCCGCTCGCAGGCTACCGGGTTGGTACACCGCCGCGGCCCGCGGACCCTCCGATGCGAGCAGCGTCGCGATGGGCGGTGGCGGATTTTCGGTCAAGAGCGGCCTGGCCCCGGACACCGAGGAAGGCTCCACGCGGGTCGGTATCGAGTGCAACTGCCGCACGGCCGGGCAGCCGCAGGCGCCGATCGGCGGACCGTGGTCGTTCGGCTGGTTGGCGGCGGGCGCGATCGCTGCCAGGCGGGTCCATCGATCCGGTGGTGCGGCGCACTCCGGCGTGGCAGGATTCGCCCGTAGCCGGCGGGCGCAGGGGCCTTCGGCGTCATCCCGGCTTTGCGGTCCGTCCAACTGAGGCATAGCGACGGGCGACCGTGCGGGGGCATGACGCGGCTCGGGCGCGGACAAGCGTCGTGCCGTCAGGGGTACCCGACGTTGGCCGGCTCAGTTTGCGAGATTGCAGCGCTCGGGGGGCTCGACGCCGGGATTCTCCGGAGTCATCGGGCCGATGCCGCCGTACTGCTGGCGCAGGGCCTCCGTGAGCGTGCGGCCGCCGACGATGTCGCCGAGCACGGTGGCGCCCTCGGTGGGCGTGCGGTCGTAAGTGTCGAAGTCCACCCGGTACAACCCGAATCGGGGGACGAAGCCCTCGGCCCACTCGAAGTTGTCGTACAGGCTCCAATGATAGTACCCGCGCACGTCGACTCCTTCTCTTCTTGCGCGCTCGATCTGCTCCAATGTCCGCACGACATTCTCGGCGCGGCGGGCGCCTACCTCGGTCGCCAGGCCGGCCTCGGTGACGACCAGCGGCAGCCCCGGCCAGCGGTTGCCGAAGTCGTGCAGTACGTCGTAGATGCCTTGCTCGTAGTACTCGTAGCGCATCGCGGGCACGCAATGCGACGGCTCCACGGGCGGCACGCATGAGCCGAAGTCGATCGTGCCCGAGCACGGGGTCGCCATGAGCACGGGAATCAGGCCGTTGTTTCCGGTCACGCCGGTGCGAAAGTAGTATTGCACACCGAGCCAGTCCAGCGTGCCCTTCCAATCCGGCTTGTCCTCGTCCGGTGTGCCGTCCAGGTTGGCGTCGAAGTTGCCCGCCAGCAGGGAATCCACCAGCAGGTGGTGGTAGACGTATTCGATCCGGTCCCTGGCCGCCACGTCTTGCGGCAAATCGCTGACCGCGTTGAACCTGGCCGGCACCCATTCCCCCACCGACAGGGTCAGCCCCACGCTCGCCGCTACCCCGTCGCCATCCGCGTCGATCGTGTCCGCCTCGTGGATCGCCTTGTACATGGCCGCGTGCGCATCCACGTAGTCCTCGATGACCGGCACGAACTTCGTCAGCAGGTCGAAGATGTACTGCTTGCCCGGCGGAAAGTAGCCAATCCCGTAGGACGCTACCAGGTAGTTGACCGGCTCGTTGACCGTGCCCCACTCGTCCACCCGGTCGCCGAACCGTTCGGCGAGCAGGCGCGCGAACTTCGTCATCTCCTGCACCACCAGCGGGCCTCCGACCGGATGGCCCAGGCCGCACAGGTTGGTGTCCGATGGGCCGTTGGCGCAGTCCTTGTCCCGGGGGTCGTCGACCCATATCGGGTTGGAGAAGTGGTGGACCGTGATGATCGGTTTGATGCCCGCCGCGAGCAGCGCGTCGATGAAGTCGCTGTAGTGCTGCAAGGCGGCCTCGTCGAAGACGCCGCGCTGGGGCTCGACCCTGGCCCACTCGATGCTGAAGCGGTAGCTGTCGAGGTGCATGGCCTTCATCAGCGCGATATCCTCGATGGCCTTGCTGTAGCCCATGGACGCATTGCCCACGGGCGCCTTACCGTTGCCCAGCCCGCCCTCGGATTTGGGCAGCGTGAAGATGTACCAGTCCGTGTTGGTGTCCTGCTCCTCGATCTGGGTCGCGGCGCTGGCCGCGCCGAACCGGAAGGAGCCCTTGCCCGAGTCCGCGGAGAGCGAGCCCATGGGCGGGTAGGTCACGGCGCCCGGGGCCAGCTCCCCCGGACGCGCGGAGGAGGACGCCGCACCATCGCTCGAGCAGGCCGACAACAACGCTGTGCCGGACAGGACCATCGACGCTGTCGCTACGCGGCTGAGCGGACGAAAGCTGGACATGCGCCGCAGAATATCACTGGGGCTTTGGGCCAGCAAGCGCACGACCGCCGGAAGGCGAGAGAGGCGCCGCCGAGCGCCCGTCGAGCTCGGCGTGATTCGAGCCGGTCCACGGGCTCGCGCGCACCGCCTCGCTCGAATGCCGGTCACCGAGCTACGGCGAGACGCGGCACCCGATTCGCTGAGTCGCCACCACCACGTCGTCGTAATAGATGGTTTGCTCGTCCGACACCGTCAGACCCTTGGCCTCCAGTGCCGCCTTCTTCTCCGCGAAGCTTCCGCGCTCGTAGTAGGCGTCGAGCACCACGAGCTTGAACTGGACGTCGGCGCTGGAGCGGAAGTCGAACCCCTCGAAAGGAACCGGATCCGTACAGGCTGAGTAGCTGCATCCGCCCGTGTAGAACGAGTCGCGCAGCCATGTGCCGTCCGGGTACCCTGGGCGATAGTCGCCGACCAGCTGGTCATCGACCCAGAACGCGAGCTGCCCGTCGCTCTGCCCAACCGTGTTCGCCTTCGCCATCATTTCTATGCACATCCAAGTGTCTCGAACGAAAGGCGTCTGCCCGGGTGGCCGGAAAGTGTTCCCGTAGTAGTACGTCGTTCCCTGGTCACCGGCGCATCCGGGCACCGCCGTTCCGTCGTTGCACCGCCCGGAGCGCATCTTGTACCAGTATGCGTAGAAGTCGAAGACATCGTCGTTGTTGGCGTCGAGGTCGAACCAGAACCCCTGGTCCCCGGGCGGAACCGTGTTGGCCAGTCCGCTCGAGTCGTAGCCGCTCGTTCCCGCCGCCACGCGAACCCAATGATGCGGATTCGGGGCAATGCCCTTGAACCGCACGTGGAATCGCCAATACATCGTGTCGACCCGCTGGGGAAAGGCGAAGCTTGCCGCCGAGGAGATGTATTGCTGCGCGTCGAGATCCTGTTTGGTCACGGTCGATCGCAGGTAGTGCGAGCCGGCGTGGGCGATCGACGAATCTTGCTCCAGATGCAGGTGATCCGTGTCCTGAGACGGGGCCGTCCACTTGCCCCAACCGCCCTCGAAGTCGTCGTGGAAGAGCACGGCCGGATCGGAATCGATTCCGTCGTCGCCAGGATAGCGCTGCGCGAGCGTGGCGCCGGGCGAGCCGGCCGTACCCGAGCCGCCGCCCGCCCCTGCCGCATTGCCTGCCGTGCCGCCCGCAGCAGCCAAGCCCCCGGAACCGCCGGAGCCGCCCGTCCCCGCCGCGCCGCCCGCTGCCGTGGCGGGCGCAGATCCGGCCGTGGGCTCGCTGCTGCAAGCGCCCGTGAGTGCCAACACAACTGCCGCTGCCCATGCGAATTCGCTGTCGGCCATGGCACACATGCCCCCACGCTACGGCAGCCGAGACCAAAACGTCAACCCGCGCGGTGGCCGTCATTTGCGCCACGCAAGGCGGCTCTTGCAGCACTCGTCGACGTGCCCGGCGAGCGTGACCCCGCGTCCGAAGCACCGCGCCGCTGCACCCGGCGTCTCCCTGCCGTGCCCCGGTGCGGTTTGCGCCCATCGGCAGGCGCCCTACGCGCGCTGGGCGCCGTCCCTCGCCCCAGCTGCGCTTCCCGCCTCTCCCGTATTGAGTGCGGCCTCTCGCTCGCTGGGCGCGTCCCTCCTTGCGTTCATTCACGGACCGTTGCATCCTAACCTGCCCAGGTTGTCCCCTGGGCCAGCACAACCAACCGCTCCGGATCAGAGCCCGCAACCGAAAGTCAACCGACTTCCAGACGTGTTTACGGCATGCATCAACACATCAGAGAGTTCGTCCGCGACCTGGCAGCGCGAGAAAACGGACCCTTTTACGTCTACGACACCGCTGTGGTGCGAGAGAAGTGCCGCCTGTTCCAGGGCATCTCCTACCCCCACAAGTCCATCCACTTCGCTTCGATGGCCAACGCGAACCCCGACGTCCTGAAGGTCGTTCGCGACGCCGGCCTGAACGTGTTCGTCAATTCGGTCGGCCACCTCGAGATCGCGCAGCGGCTCGGCTGGACCCGCGAGCAGATCGTCTACACGGCCTCCGCGATGAACGAGGGGGACATGCGGGCGGCGCACGCCGCCGGCGCCGTGGTCCACCTGGACTCGGTCGGCCAGCTAGAGCTGTGGTCGAAGCTGTTTCCCGGTGAGCCCGCCGGCATTCGCTGCAACATCGGCACGCTGGTCAGCCCGCGAAGCACCCGCGGCGGTTACTTCCTCGGGCCCGAGAGTCGTCTCGGCCTTACCGTGCAGGAGATCGAGGGGCTGGCCGGCTCGCCGATGATCAGCGGCCTGCACCTGTACCTCGGCACCGACATCGTCGAGGCCGAGTACTTCCGGGAGTGCTACGAGCATATCATCCGGCTTGCCAGCCTGTTTCCGGCTCTCAAGCACCTGGACTTCGGTGGTGGATTCGGTGTGCCCACCGCGGAGCGTTCGGGCTTCGACTTCGACGCCTACCATCAGTTCGTGCCCGACCTGATGGGCCGGGTGTCCCGGGACGCGGGCCGGCCCGTGAAGCTCATCCTCGAGCCCGGCCGCATCATCTGCGCCGAGTCGGGCTACTTCGTCGTTCGCGTTACCGACGTCAAGCAGCGCAACGGTCGCCAGTTGCTCGGCGTTCACGGCTCCACGGCTCAGTTCAGCAGGCCCTTGCTCTACCCAGACAGCGCCTACCATCCGGTGGAGATCGTCCATACACACAAGCCGCTGAACGGCTCTCCGCACGTCCAGACCAGCGTCTACGGCTGCTCGACCTACTCCCGGGACTTCCTGGCCCGCGACGTCGAGCTGCCCGAGCTGCACGTCGGCGACCTCATCGCCTTCGGCCATGCCGGCGCCTATTGCGCATCGTCGCACACCTCGTTCCTGGGCTTCGCCCCCGCCAAGGAGTACTTGACGTGACCACGGCCCGCCGCGTGGCCAGCCGGCGTGATCTGCGCCGATTCTACGCGGCAGGGGCAAGGGTGTACCGCGGCAATCCGCTGCACCGCTCGACGGAAGACGACGTCATGCGCCTGCTGGTCGAGCGCAAGTCCGTGTACTTTCGGCACGCCGCGATCGAGTCGTACCTGCTGGAAGAGGGGCGCGAGGTGGTGGGGCGCTTCTCGCTGATCCACGACGAGAAGCTGCCGGCGTACGTGCAGGTGGCGTTCTTCGAGGCGCTCCCCGGCCTGCACGACGTGGCGGGCGTGATTCGCGCGGAGGCCTGGCGCCGGTTTCGCCAGCGGCCCAAGATAGTCGTCGGGCTCAACGGTCACTTGAACTACGGCGCCGGGTTGCTGGCGGACTGTTTCCACGCTCCGCCGCTGTTCGGCTATCCCTACACGCCCGACTACTATCTCGACTACTTCGCGTCGTTCGACCGCAAGCCCATGGTCTCCTTCCGCTTCGAGGCCGGCTCCTTCTACCGTCTGCGCGAGCTGATGGCGGCCTCGTTCAAGCCCCGGGACGTGGTCGTGCGCCAGATGAACCGCAAGCGATTCGCCGAAGACGTCGAGATCTACACCTTCCTGAACAACGCCTGCTTCGGCGAGCACCCCTATTGGTCCGACCGCGCCACCGCCGAGGACTTCGAGCTCTTCCACCCGTTCCGCTTCCTCATCAAGGACGAGAACTTCCTCGTGGCCGAGCACAACGGCCAGCCCATCGGCTTCCTGCTGTGGTATCCGGACTTCAATGAACTCGTGCACAGCGACCGCGAGCTCGGCGTGCACGACGTCCTTCGCTATCACGCCCGCAATCCGGTCCGCTCCGTGCGTCTCACCGAAATTGCCGTGCTGCCCCAGCACCGCCGACGGGGCGCGGATGCGGCCATGATCCTGCGCATGATCGAGAGCGTCGAGAAGGGCGGATACGACTATTGCGAGGGCGGGTTCATCTTCGAGGAGAACCTGGGCAGCATGGCGCTGACCCTGAGCTACATGCGCCGGGCCCTGGGCCGCCAGCCCGAGCCCTACAGGCGCTTCTGCGTGTTCGAGGGAAGCCTGTGATCTACCGGGAACAACACGCCGCCGCCCTGTCGGAGCAGTGGGACACGCTGGCCGTCAGCTACTTCCAGACGCGCGAGTTCCTCTCGTACCTCGAAAAGTACAACCCCTGCCGGCAACGCTACTACCAGCTCTTCCGCGGCGACCGGCTCGTCGCCGGCGCCTGCGTCTACTCCCTGTCGCTTTCCCTGCTGACGTTCAGCAGCATCCCCAGTCCCCTCGGCATGCAAATCGTCGGTGTGCCCTGCTCCCAGTCCTCCCCCGGCGTCGTGGGTGCCCCCGCCGCCGCTGCCCTGCTCCTCGAGGACCTCGTACGCCAGGAACGCGGATTGCTCATTGGCTTGAACCTCGATCGGCCCTTGCCCGTTTCCGACGTCCAATGGGGCCGGACCCTGCCCGCCGTCGTACTCGACCGCACGCTCTCCGGCTTCGACGACTACGCGCGCCAGCTGCGGTCCAGCTACCGCCGCCGTCTCCAGCGATTGGACCACGCGTGGGAAGGTGTCGTGTCCGAGCGGGGCCCCTGCTCGCGGTTCGACCGGCAGATGTACGGGCAGTATCTCGACGTGTTCGCCGCCAGCGACGCCAAGCTCGAGAAGCTCCCCTACGAGGTATTCCCCAACCTTCCGGCGGGCTTTTCGCTCACCACGCACCGGCTGGACGGCAAGCTGCTGGGCTGGCACATCGGCCTGGCCCGTGGAGACGAGTACGTGTTCTTCCTGGTGGGGTTGGACCAGGCGACGAAGATCCAATACCACACGCACGCCAACGTTCTGAGCTGCGTCATCCGCGAGGGGCTGGACGGAGGCGCCCGCCGCATCGACCTGGGCCAGACGGCCGAGGTGGCCAAGACACGTGCGGGCGGCAGGCTCGTGGAGAAGCACTTGTTTGCCTACCACCGTCTGGCCTTGTTCCGCTTTGCATTGGACAAGGCACGCAGCGTGCTCGAGTACGGCCACAGGGTGCCCGACGCACACGTGTTTCGCCAGGAATCATGAGCCCGCCGCTTCGCATTCTGGCCTACAAGCCTCGCCCGGAGGTGCAGACCATCCGGATGGAACGGCTCATGACCTGCGAGCCCCTCGAGCTCGAATACCTGTATACCGTGCTCGACGGCCACCAGGTGACCTTGCTCGACGGCATGACCGATCATCGCAATCCGGTGCGTGTCGCTCGCAAGACGAACGCCCAGGTCGTGCTGGTCACCTCGTTCATCACCAACATCCACTCCGTGCTGCGCCTGGCCAAGGAGCTCAAGGCCTTGCCGCAGCCACCCTTGGTGTTCGTCGGAGGGCCCCACGCCGAGGTCGTGCCCGAGCACTTCTTCGGCGAGGGCGTCGACGGCGTCTTCTTTGCCAATCAGCTCGCGGCGATTGTCGCGGTGGTGGGGCGCGTGGCCAGGGGCGAGCCCTTCTCCGACGTGGGCGGGGCGGCGTTCCGGGCCAACGGCTCGTTCGTGCGCAACGTGGCCCAGCCTCTGGCGCCCTCGCAGCTTCCGCTGCCCAAGCGCGTGCTGTTCGAGCAGGATCCCGACCGCTACTACTATCTTTACTACCGGCAGTGCGCGTCCATCAAGACCGCGTTCGGCTGCAACGAGCACTGCAACTTCTGCTTCTGCACCAAGATGCACGGCGGCCACTATGGCCCCCGCCCCCTCGAGAGCGTCATGGACGAGATCGAGAGCATCCAGGCGCGCAACATCTTCGTGCTCGACGACAACTTCCTGTCCTCCCGCAACCGCGTGCTCAAGTTCAGCGAGATGATCCGCCAGCGCGGGTTGCACGAGCGCAAGGAGTTCGTCGTCTACGGCGTTGCCCACTTCATCGCCCGCCATCGCGACGTCATGGCCGAGCTTCGCCGCTCCGGCGTCACCGGCGTCATCGTCGGCTTCGAGGCCATCCAGGACGGCGACCTGCAGTCGATGAACAAGAGCGCCAGCCAGGCGGACAACGACGCAACCGTCGAGATCTGCCAGGAGCTCGACATCGAGCTGTTCGCCCTGTTCATCGTGTTCCCCCACTGGACGGACGACGCTTTCCGCAGGCTGGCGGAGTATGTCCGATCGCGCGGGATCACGTTTGCCACGTTTGCCACGCACACCATCCTGCCGGGCACCGACCTTGCCGCTGGCACCGCGCTCACGGTGCGCCGGAGCGAGCCCGCAGAGCGGAAGTGGTGGCGCTACGATCTGCTGCGCCTCCACGAGCGGCCCACCCGCATGTCGCCGCTTCGCTTCTACCTGTGGCTTCTGTATCTGTACATGGTGCCCAGCCTCGGCGCGGCTTCCCGCAAGAAGCTCCTGCGCCGCTTCGGCTTCTTCGGCTTCGTCAAGGCGGCCGTGGCGAGCTGGCTCGTCGGGCTCGAATACCTGGTCAAGCTCTTCCTGTGGAAATGAGCCCGCTCCCGTCTGAAAGGAAATCCGCATGCACGCTTCCGCACGCACCATCTGGGACTTCTGGGCCGACCGCTACGAGGGATTGTGGGCACAGCACTTCTCCCTGGCTCCGTCCCGCAAGCTGGTGCTCCAGCGCTTCGACGAGGTCGTGCCGTCCGACGCGCGCGTGCTCGACCTGGGTTGCGGTGTGGGCCAGTTCGTCAAGGAGCTGGCCGAGCGCCGCCCGGACTGCCGGATCGTGGGCATCGACCCCTCCGCCGACATGGTCGCCCGCGCCAAGCGCGACTATGCCGCGGACAATGCCACCTACTTGCATGGCTATCTGTGGGACGTCCCCCGCGGCGACGGCTTCGACGTCGTGACGTCCATGCACGCATTCCCCTACATGCCGGACAAGTACGGTGCCCTCGTGCGCATCCGCGAGCTCTTGAGGCCCGGCGGCCGCGTGCTGGTGATCCAGGCCAACACCGAGGGCGCCTACGACTGGGCGTTTCTCAAGTTCGTCAAGCTCACCACCACCAAGGCCGACTACCTGTCGGCCAGCCAGTTGCTCGAGCTCATGCACTCCGCAGGGTTCCAGCCCGGCGTGGTCCGCCCCATTCCCGCGCCCCCGTTCATTCCCTCCATCCAGCTCGTCGAGGGGGTGCTGTGAGCTCCAGCTCTCCGGGCATTCGCCGTTCGCTCAAGATCCTGTTCGTGCGCCCAGCCGCGGACCCGGAGACCATCGGCCTGCAGCACGTGATGGTGGTCGAGCCCCTCGAGCTCGAGGTGCTCGCCACGGTGGTGCCCGCTGGCGACCGGCCGGCCCTGGCGGACATGCTCCTGGACAAGCGCAGCTTGCGCGATATCCTCGCCAGCGAGCGCCCCGATGTCCTGTGCGTCACGGGATACGTCACCAACGTGGCGGACATGATCGGCTACTGCCGCCTGGCCAAGGAGCTCCTGCCCGGGGTGGCGACCGTGGTGGGCGGCGTGCATTGCGAGGTATGCCCGGACGACCTGGACGACGCTGCGGTGGACTTCCGCGTCGTGCGCAATGCGGTTGTCGTGTTCCCGGCTTTGCTGGAGCACATTCGCGGCAACGGGCCGCGGCCTCCGGCCGTCTTCGCCCCGGGGGAGAAGGTCGACATGGACGCGTTGCCGCCCTACGACTTCACCTACCCCATCCCGGATCGCAGCCTCACGAAGCCCTACCGCCGCGACTACTTCTACATCTTCCACCAGCCCGTGGCCCTGGTCAAAACCGCGTTCGGCTGTCCTTACAAGTGCAACTTCTGCTTCTGCCGTCGCGTCACCCGAGGCGCCTACCACACGCGGCCCCTCGATCAGGTGCTCCAGGAGCTCAAGGGTATCGAGGAGTCCGACGTCTACATCGTCGACGACGACTTCCTGGTGTCGCGCCAGGCGGTGATGAGGTTCGTGGAGGGCGTGCGGCGCGAAGGGATCCACAAGCGCTATGTGGTCTATGGCAGAGCGGACTTCGTGGCGCGCCATCCGGATGTGATGCGCGAGTTCCGCGACGCCGGCCTGCGCACCGTGATCATCGGCTTCGAGTCCTTCGACGATGCCGAGCTGGCGTCCTTCGACAAGGGAACGGACGCCGCCACCAACGAGGCGGCGATGCGCGTGGTCAACGACCTGGGGCTGGACTGCTACGCCACGATCATCCTGTCGCCGGAGTGGGGGAGGCCTGAGTTCGCCCGGCTCGGACGCAAGCTGCGGGAGCTCGGGATTCACTACGTCAACCTGCAGCCCCTCACGCCGCTGCCGGGAACCGGCATCGAGGTGCGCGCGGACCAGTTGGTCATCTCGCGCAAGGACTACGCCAAGTGGGATCTGGCCCACGTGTCCGTGCGCCCCAAGAAGCTCACCGTGGGCGACTACTACGGCGAGATCATCAAGGCCTACATGCAGACGCTCTACCAGCTGCGCGCCTATCCGCGGTACCTGCAACAGCCCCCGTGGATGATCTGGAAGATGATCCGAGGCAGCCAGCGGGTGCGCAAGCAATACCTCGGCAAGCAGCGGGAGGCGCGGCGCGGTGCCTAGGCTACTTCTCATCCAGCCCACCCAGTACGGGGTCGACGGCAAGCTGTGCAAGCAGCGCCGCATCTACCTGCCCGGCCTGGTGTTCCCGCTGCTGGCCGCCATGGCGCCCAAACACTGGAACATCGACGTCAAGCTCGAGGTGGTGGACGACATCGACTTCGACGCCGACGTGGATCTGGTGGGCATCGGCGCGATGGGATATGCCATCTACCGCGGCGTGGAGATTGCCAAGGAGTTCCGCAAGCGGGGCAAGCTCACGTTCATGGGCGGCTACATGGCCTCGCTCGTTCCCCAGGAGGTGCTCAAGCACGCGGACTCGGTCGTGATCGGGGACGCCGAGCGGTCGTTTCCCGCGCTGCTGGCGGACTACGAGCGCGACGGCAAGCTCAAGCCGATCTACGACATGCCCGTGGACGATCTCGACGGGCTGCCCGTGCCTCGCTACGACTATCTCACGCGCAAGCCGATCGGCACGATGCTGCCGGTGCAGGCTGGGCGCGGCTGCCCCCACCGCTGCAGCTTCTGCTCCATCGCCTGCATCTACAAGGGCCGCTACATGGCCCGGCCCGTCGACGACGTGATGCGCGATATCCACGCGGTCCGGGCCCTCGGCTACAAGAGCTTCTACCTGCTCGACGACAACATCGTATCCAATCCCCGGTTCCTCGAGGAGCTGGGCCGGCGCATTGCGCCCTTGCGCATGACCTGGGCCAGCCAGTGCTCGCTGCGGCTGGCCCGATCGTCGCGGCTGCTCGACCTCGTCGCCAAGTCCGGCTGCAACATGATGAGCTTCGGCATCGAGAGCATCACCCAGGAGGGCCTGGACCGGCTCAACAAGGCCTGGGTGCGCGTCGACGAGCACGAGGAGCTCCTGGGCCGTATCCAGGAGGCCGGCATCCTGCCCAGCACCGAGATGATCCTCGGCACCGACGGCGACACCGAGGAGTCCATCCGGGAGACGGCCGCCTTCATCGAGAGAGCACGCATCCCGATCCCGCGGTTCTACATTCTCACGCCCATGCCCGGCACCGAGCTGTACGACCAGATGAAGCGCGACGGCCGCCTGCTGACCGAGGACCACCGTCGCTACAACGGCTCGGAGTGCGTGCACCGGCCGGAGAAGATCGCCCCGGAGCGGCTCACCGAGCTGTACTGGTGGCTGTATCGCAAGGTGTTCTCGCGGCGCAGCATCTTGCGCAGAACCGTGCTCAACCCCTGGTTCGCACGCCGTCCTCAGCTAGGCTTGTTCTCGTTGGCGGTCAACCTGCACTACCGCAAGTACGTGATGAAGCGCGTTCCGCCCAACATCTTTTGACTCGTCGAGGGAGAAGGATTCCCGTGTTCTTCCGCAACTACTCCGTCAGCTACTCCCTGCTCCGCCGGCTCATGCCCGCCCTGATCCGGGCGACGCTGTGGACCGCCGTGCGCATGAGCCCGCCCGCGTGGATTGCCATGCTGCGCATCTCGCTGCGCCGCAGCCTCGTGTGGTTGCCCCACAAGCTCCGGCAGTGGCGTACTGGCCTCGCCATGCCCGTGACCTTGACCATCATCGACGACATCGGCTGCCGCGCCGCTTGCGCCAACTGCGTCTT